>CAZVKB010000087.1:0-12556 GCA_964627505.1 uncultured Actinomycetes bacterium
ACCAACTGGGCCCCAGACATCGACAGTTCGGTACGTGCGCTTGCGGTGTCGGACTCGACTGTCTATCTCGTCGGTGACTTCACCAGTGTCGGCGGGACGAGCCGCAATCATGCCGCGGCGGTCACCGCCGATGGCACCCTCACCACCTGGAACCCCGACACCAACCTGGTCGTGTTTGCACTGGCGTTATCGGATGCGACGGTCTATCTCGGTGGTGCCTTCACCACCGTGAATGGCGGGGCTGCTACCCGCAACAATGCGGCGGCGGTGGACGCCGCCACCGGCACTGCCACTGCCTGGAACCCCAACGTGAGCAACCCTGTGCGAACAGTGGTGTTGTCCGGGTCGCAGGTATATCTAGGTGGGGACTTCGGCCGGGTAGGTGGGCAAACCCAGAAGCACGCAGCGGCAGTGGACGCCACCACCGGCGTCCTGAACACCACGTGGCAACCCGACGTGGACGACGTCGTGTTCACGATAGTGCCGTCCGGGTCGATCGTATATTTGGGCGGCTCCTTCACCAATGTAGGTGGGAGCGCGCTTAGAAACTATGCGGTGAAGGTGTCTGCCGACACCGGCGCCCTGGATCGGGCATGGTGGGCTCCCAACCCGAGCGGACCCGTTATGACAATGGCTGTGCATGAGTCCACGGTGTATCTCGGCGGGGAATTCCTGATGATGGGTGGGCAGCCACGCGGCCACGTGGCAAAAATCGACGCCAACGGCAAACTCACAAACTGGATTGTGCATCTCAACGGTAGCGTCTATGCGGTCGCTATCGAAAATGGGACGCGGGTGCTGCTCGGCGGGGACTTCACCAAGGGGGTGAGCAGCGACCTCAACTACGCGGCAGCGTTCTCAGCTGCCCAAGGCACACTGGACAAGACGTGGAAACCCAGTCCGAACGGGCCGGTAAAAACGATCGCGGTGTCCGCAGGCAAGGTGTATCTAGGCGGAGAGTTCACCAAGGTGGGTGATTGGTCCAGTCCGTACGCGGCGAAGGTCGATGCCGCTTCCGGAAAAGCCGAGGCCTGGAACCCGGGGCTCAACGACGCCGTGAATGTGATCACGAGCAACGGTTCGACGGTCTTTCTGGGCGGACAGTTCACCTCGGCCGGCGGCGCGCGCCGCTACTTCGCGGCGGCAGTAGACAACGACAAAGGTCGCGCAAACAGTTGGGATCCCGACCCGAATGGACCTGTCTACACGATGTCCGTGACCCCGAAGACGGTGTACCTCGGCGGGTACTTTACGGCCATCGGTGGGGAGCGACGCAACTTCGCGGCGGCGGTGGATACTGCAACAGGTGTCCGCACTGCGTGGAACCCGGATCTGGATGGCCCCGTCCATGCGATCGCCCTGTCCGGGTCCGATGTGTATCTGGGTGGGAATTTCGACACTGTCAATGGTGGTGTAGCCATCCGCCACAAGGCGGCGGCCGTGACCACAGCGGGCACCGCTACCGACTGGAACCCAAACCTCGACGGACTAGTCCAAGCAGTGACGGCGTCTGGCTCGACAGTGAGTTTGGGCGGATTCTTCATGATGGTTGGCGGGCAGACGTTGCTGGGGAAGCCGGCAGCATACCTCGCGACTGTGGCGACGGTCGGGGCACCAGGGTCACCAACTGGGGTCGGGGTGACACCCAGGAATCAGCGGGAGACGATGACGTTCACCCTGCCGCCACGTGCTGCCGGTGCGGCGAGCAGCACTGCTGACTGCGATGGACCCGGACTATTCGATAAAGATGAGTGCCAAGCTTCGGGATAGCCGTCACGCGATTCCACTGAGTTCACCCGTGGGATTAGTCAAGAGCGTGGACGCTCGGCTGTTCAACTCTGGCGGTCTCCCCCAGCGTTGTGCCCGGTTCCGGGCCGGGTCAGCACGATCTTGCCCACTACGTCCCCGCTAGCCACGGCGGCGAGTCCCTCGGCGGCATCCGTCATGGGCAGAGTTCGATCGATCAGCGGACGCACACCGGTCTGCAAACACAGATCGACCAGGGCTTCCAACTCGTCCCTCGTCCCCATCGTCGACCCGATTACCGACAGCTGTTTGAAAAAGATCCGCGTGAGCTCGGCCGGCGGGTTCGCCCCACTCGTCGCCCCACTGATCACAATCCGGCCTCCGGGTCGCAACGACTTCACCGAGTGCTCCCAAGTCGCTGCCCCGACCGTCTCCATGACTGCGTCCACCCGCTCCGGCAGCCGAGCACCACTGGCAAACACCGCGTCTGCGCCCAGTTCCAGTGCCGTCGCCCGACGCGCGTCATCACGGCTGGTCACCCAGACCCGCAGGCCCAATGCCCGTCCTAACACGATGCAGGCCGTCGCCACTCCACCACCTGCGCCCTGGATCAGAATCGTCTCCCCCGGTTGCAAGGCGCCGCGCGTCACCAGCATCCGATACGCCGTGAGCCAAGCCGTCGGTAGACACGCTGCCTCAGCCCACGACAACTCTCCTGGTTTAGGCAACACATTGCGTCCGGGCACCACCACGTAGTCCGCAAACGTGCCTTGATACTTTTCGCTGAGCAATGTTCGGTGCGGGTCCAGTGTCTCGTCCTCGCCCTGACCGATCACCGAGTGCACGATCACTTCCGAACCGTCGGCAGCCACCCCGGCCGCGTCACAGCCCAGAATCATCGGGAAATCGTCCGGCTTGATCCCCACGCCCATCAGCGTCCACACATCGTGGTGATTGATGCTCGCAGCACGGACCTGCACCCGCACCCATCCGGGTGGCACTGCAGGATCGGGGCGTTCGCCGATTCGCAGCGCGGTCAGGGGCTGATCAGCATTGGCGTGGGCGGCATAGACAGCGAACACACCTTGACTCTACAACGGCTTGCGTGCCACCCCATCGGCGATTGCGACCCTGGCCACAGCATCGGCCACAGTCGCGCCCACCCGACGATCGAACGGCGACGGAATGATGTGGTCGGGTGCCAATTGATCGAGGATGACGCCTGCGATTGCGTCAGCGGCGGCCAATTGCATCCCCTTGGTGATGCGTGTGGCCTGAACATCCAAGGCCCCTCGGAAAATCCCTGGAAACGCCAGCACGTTGTTAATCTGGTTGGGAAAGTCCGAACGCCCCGTGGCCACTACCGCCGCATACTTGTGCGCCACATCCGGGTGAATCTCCGGATGCGGGTTGGCCAGCGAGAAGATGACCGCCTCGGGCGCCATCCCGGCCACGGCGGACTCGGGCACGGTGCCGCCAGACACCCCGATGAACACATCCGCGCCGGCCAGGGCCTCGCTGATGCCGCCTGTGATTCCCCGCGGGTTGGTGATATCCCGCAAACCTGCCTTCTCCGCATTCAAACTTTCGCGATCCGCGGAAAGCACGCCCTGTGAGTCCACCACACACACATCAGTGATGCCTGCGTTGAGCAAAATATTGGCGACCGCTGTTCCCGCGGCGCCAGCCCCGGAGATCACTACCCGCAGCCCCGCCAAGTCCCGGCCAGTTAAGCGCGCCGCGTTTTCCAATGCAGCCAGCACCACGATTGCCGTGCCATGTTGATCATCGTGAAACACCGGGATGTCGAGCGCATCCTGCAAGCGCCGCTCAATTTCGAAACAGCGGGGGGCGGAAATGTCCTCCAAGTTCACCCCGCCGTAAGCCGGGGCGATGCGCACAACCGTCTCGATGATGTCGTCCACGTCGGTGCAATCCAGGCAGATCGGCACCGCATCCACCGCGCCAAACTCCTTGAACAGCAGCGCTTTACCCTCCATTACCGGCAACGCCGCCGCGGCGCCGATATCACCAAGACCCAAGACCGCCGTACCGTCTGTGACCACCAGCACTGTGTTGGATTTCCAGGTGTAGTCGTACACCAAGGCGGGTTCCATGGCGATCGCTTGACACACGCGGGCTACCCCAGGGGTGTAGGCCAGCGCCAATCCCGCGCGGTCACGCACTCGTACGGTGGGGCGTACCTCGATCTTGCCGCCGCGGTGCAACGGAAAAGCCGGGTCCAGATCGTGATCGCGCGACAAAGGACTTCCCTCTCCAACATGTGGTTTCACCTAGCATCGGCCATCGTGCCACACTGTCCAGGCAACAACCCACGGCAGCGTAGTCGCGTCGAATCGGACCGGGAGAGGAGGGTGGCAGGTGTCCCCCACGCCACCATCTGGATCGTGGCCGCGACCGGTAGCGCCGGACGAATCCCAGACCGTGTACCTGCAGTTGTCTCCTACTGTGGCTACCTGGCCGATCGCGCGAATCGTGGCCGGCTCGTTTGCCGTTGGCTTGGGCTTGCCGATTGATGCAGTGGAGGATTTCCGACTGGCAGTGCACGAAGCAGTCAACTTGGCCTCGCAATCCCCATCCGGCAATCCCGCCCGCACTGACACAGCGATCGAGTTGCGGTTCTCGACCTACGAGTCCCCGACCGGTGCGCTGGGTGCACTGGCCGACATCGCGGTCGATACTGGAGTCGCAACGGCAGACTCGGCGGCGGCCCAGCTGCCAGATCGAAGCAGTTTTGGGTGGTTGCTGCTCGCAGAGGTGAGTAACTTCGCCGACGCCCACGCCGAAGGTGGCCAGCTGCACATCCAGGTGGCGGTCACCGGTCCGGAGGCGGCGTGAATTTTCCGCCCCCAGCAACCCCTGATCGCCAGACCACCCCAAACGACGACGCCGCGCTGTTGGCTATCGTGCACGATCCCACCGCCAGCGCGGATGAGGTGGCCTCAGCGAAAGAACTCCTGATCGCCGCCCACATGCCGCTGGTGGAGCACATCGCCCGCCGATATCGCGACCGGGGCGAACCATTCGACGATCTCGTCCAGGTTGGGGCAATCGGTCTGCTCAAGGCCATCGAGCGCTTTGACGCCGAGCGGGGCACCGCCCTGTCTACCTACGCCACCCCCACCATCGTCGGAGAGATCAAGCGCCACTTCCGAGATCGCGGGTGGAACATCCGGATTCCACGCCGACTCCAGGAACTTGGGATGCGAATCAGGTCCGCCCGCGCCGACTTGACGCAATCGCTGGGTCGCACACCCACAGTGGCCGAGATCGCCGCAGCGTTGGGGGTGGACGTCGAGGAAGTGCTGGAAGCGATGGAATCCGCCCACGCCTATGCGCCGGTGTCATTGGAGGTCCCCACTACCGATGACGGCCGGCCCTTGGATGAGTCGTTGGGTTCCAGCGACGTCGGCATCGCACTGGTCGTCAATCGGGAGACCCTGCGACCTGCCCTCGCCACGCTGGCGCCGCGGGAGCGCAAAGCCTTGGTGATGAGGTACTTCGGGCATCGCACGCAGTCGGAAATCGCCGCGGAATTGGGAATCTCGCAAGTGCACGTCTCTCGCCTGTTGAGCAAGACTCTTGGGCAACTGCGCCAAGCCATCGGCGACCCGACCCTGGTTTAGCAGGCCGCGATTGCGCGCGTCGGTCCAGCGTCAGGGATGCCGACCGGCATCGTCTTGCCCTTCGGGCGGGGGGCCTTCGTTGGTCAGTGACTGGACAAAACTTGGCATCAACGAGTTGACGGTGCCCACCACGCCGACCGCCAAAATCAGCGCGCCCACCATCTTGGTGAAAACACCGTCACCGACCAAAACGGTATAGCCAATGATCCCGACGAAGAGCTGGGCGATCAAATAGGGCGTACGCGCCAACGGGTTCCGGCGCACCAGTCCGAAAGTGAGCCAGGCCATGAGTAACGCGAAGACCCCATAGATCGCAATTTCCGGCCCCGTGGCCGTCACCGTCGAGCCTTGGCTGGAACGAGCTGCGATGGCGATGGCGATGATAAACACCACGATGCCGACGGTCTCTAATCCCGCCAGCACGATCGCCAACCGCAGCGGCCAGGCAGGGGTCGTGGACACGTGCTCGACTCTAGCAGCGCGCGAACAGGGACCGTCCTGATGCACGTTCCGTCTCCACATGCCCAGCCCAGCCAGTGCGCCCGCACCCACCAAGGTCGCCCTACCTGGGCATTACGCTGCACATATGCGCGGACTCCTCGTGGTGAATCCGATGGCCACTGCCTTTACCGACCGGACCAAGGACGTGCTCATCCATGCGCTCGCCGACCAATTCCACTTGGAAGTCGTCCATACCGACCATCGAGGTCACGCTGTGGAACTTGGCCAACAGGCAGTCCACGAGGACCTTGACGTGGTCGTCGTGCTGGGCGGCGATGGCACAGTGAACGAAACCATCAACGGTCTGATGAGCGCGCGCGACGACCGTGGGCCGGAGGAACTACCTCGCTTCGGCGCTGTTCCCGGTGGCAGTGCCAACGTCTTCACGCGCGCGTTGGGTTTCCCGCCCGAACCGGTCGAGGCCACTGGAGCCATGGTGGAGGCCCTACGCAACGACCGCACCCGATTGGTTAGCCTCGCGCACTTACAGGCCGAAACGACCGAAGGTGAACATCTGGAACGGTGGATCACGTTCAATGCCGGCCTGGGCATTGACGCCCAAATCATTCACAACATGGAGTCCTTGCGCGCCAAGGGCAAAGAAGCCACCCCTACCCGCTACCTGGCAACCACCTTGCGTACCTTCTTCATCGGCACCGACCGCAAGCACCCGAGTTTGACCCTGCAACTCCCCGGAGCAGAGGACGTTCCCGGGGTGTTTCTGGCGATCATCCAGAACACTTCCCCGTGGACCTATCTTGGCAACGTTCCGATCAATCCGCTGCCTAGCGTGGACTGGGATTCCGGGCTCGGAGTGTGGGCGATACGCCGGATGACGCTGCTCGACGGACTGCGCTACGGGCGCCGGATTGTGATGCGGAGCAAGGCCGGTTCCACCAAGAAAGGTCTCTTTGTGGGGACCGATCTCGATTCATTCACTGCGCTCGCCGACCCGCCAGCACCGCTGCAAGTCGACGGCGAAGGCCTGGGCAACATTATCCGAGCCACGTTCACGTCACATCCGAACATGCTGCGGGCCTACGCCTAAGCGACTGGTAGAACTCCCGCGAGTTACACCATGCGGGCGTTGACGCGCGAACGGCGTCGGCGCAGGGCGAGTCGATCCTGCTCGCTCATGCCGCCCCACACGCCGGCATCTTGGCCGGTGTCCAACGCCCATTCCAGGCATTCTTGGATCACCGGACAGGTTCGGCAGACAGCTTTGGCCGCCTCCACCTGGTCCACAGCGGGGCCGGAGTCGCCAATGGGGAAAAACAATTCTGGGTCGTGCGACAGGCACGCGGCTTCGAAGCGCCAGTCCATCTGGCGAACCTCCACACTTCTTCTCGTGGGTGAGACTTTCGGGGGCGGCGTCGGTCGCGGGTGCGCCATGACGTAGTGTTCGCCCTTCTGACAACAAGGGTCACACACTTCGCCGGTTGTGCACAAGGGGTTAGCGCGGGTTGACCCACTCAGAATGTGTCGGGTATATCACAGTCGATTTTCCTTGCTATGCAAGGGAAATGAGAGTTTCACGCTAGTACCGCCACCGCGTCGTGGCTGCCATGTCGCCACACCATTGGCCTCCCGCACCAGGGTGGTGACGATCTGCATTCCCAGCCGGCCATCCGACTCCGGAAGAAAACCATCCGGCAAGCCCGGGCCGTCATCATCAACGGTGACCACCACATAATCCGCCGATCGACGCAGACCCAAAGTGATCGTGGCAGCCGGGCCGGCATGTTCGGCGGCATTGGCGACAACTTCGGCCAAACACATGGCCACGGAAGAAGCGACCTGCGGAGCCATGAGGCCGGCGTGGCCATCAATCCGGGTTCGGGTGTCCGGGGCGAGTTCCCGCGCCATCGCCAAAATCCGATCGCAGACCTCATCTAGGTCCACCAGGTCCTCACTTGAGCGTGCCAGCACGTCGTGTACCACGGCGATCGCCCCGATCCGATTACCAGCATCGGCTAGCGCGAGTCGTGCTTCTTCCCCATCCGCACGCCGGGCTTGCATCCGCAGCAATGCCGCCACCATCTGCAAATTGTTCTTCACTCGGTGATGCACTTCCCGCAGCGTGGCTTCGGTGGTGAGCAACTCCCGCTCCCGACTGCGCAATTCGCTGATGTCGCGCACCAACAACAGCGCGCCCCGGTGGTCGTGGTCCACTCGCAACGGCAGCGACTCCAAAGCCAAGGTGGCATCTGAGTGCGATACCTCCGCAATGCCAGCCACCTCCCCGGCGGCAACACGTGCCAACTGCGCGTCAGCGACTTCCCGCACATCCTGTAGGCGGGGCACGAACTTGCCCATCACCACACCCTCCAGATCCACCGCCACACCGAGACGGCGAAACGCCGACACCGCGTTCGGCGAGGCGTAGCGCACCACCCCGCGGGCGTCGAGTCGGATGAAACCGCCACCCACCCGCATCGCCATCCCCGTTGCGGCACCCCGACCCGGGAACGATCCGGCTACCACCATGTCGCACAAATCGTCGGCGGCACCGAGGTAGGAAGCCTCCAAGCGTCCGGGTTCGGGTTTGTCCACCCGCGTCGAATAGCGGCTGAGCAGGGCGATGACCCGATTGGAATCCAGTACGGGGTAGACCCGATGGTCCATTGCCGCCGAATCCCAGTTGTCCGATTGCGGCAGCGCTGATGCCAATGCCCGGTCGAGCAACGGCCGGCGTCCCTTGGCCACAAACATGCCCACCACATCTTGGCTGAACTGGGTGCGACCGGTGTCCGGCCGCTGATGAGCGATAGCCACGAAGCCACCGCCGTTCCAGGTCGGCACCCAGAGCACCAGGTCGGCAAAACCCAAATCCGCGATCAAGCCCCACTCGGACACCAAAGCCCGCAGCCGCTCGATTTGCGAAGAGGAGAGGTCGGTATGTTCCCGCGCCAAGCGCACGATGTCTGCCACGGGATTGAGGATAGATCACAATGCGGCCTCGCCACCGGATCACCACAAGCACCACCGTCGCTCGACGTGCGGACTTCCCGGTTTCGCCCTACCCGCACCGCCCTTGCGCCGGCATCGGCGCAGCCTGGCACCATGGCTGTCATGTCCACCGGTGAACGCACCGCCGAGTTGATCCGACGCGACGCCACCAGCGTGTGGCATCCATTCACGCAACACGCGCTATGGCTCGACGACCGCCCAATCGTGGTGGACCGGGCAGCGGGCATGTACTTCTGGGATACCGAGGGCAACCGGTACCTCGACGGCGTCTCCTCGCTCTGGGTCAATGTGCACGGACACTGCCACCCGGCGATCAACAGCGCCATCACCGCCCAACTTGCCCGCCTCGACCACACCACGTTCTTGGGCCTGACCCACGAGCCGGGCATCGAGTTGGCCGAAAAACTCCTGGCCGGTGCACCCTCCGGACTGAGCAGAGTGTTCTACGCCGGCGACGGTGCCAGCGCGGTCGAAGCGGCGCTGAAAATGGCCTATCAGGCGCACGCCCAGAACGGTGCGGTACGCCCGCTGTTCATTCACATCGCCGAGGGGTATCACGGCGACACTTTGGGGGCGGTGAGCGTGGGTGGGATCGAACTTTTCCACCACACCTACGCGGCCATCATGCTGGATACCCGGCAAGTCAGCAGCCCAGGCGTGCGGCGCACTGGCCAGTCCAGCCCAGCCCGGGCCAGCGAGGTGCTCACCGAGATCGCTGCGGTACTGGCCACCGATGGTGACCGCGTCTGTGCGGTGGTGATCGAGCCGATGGTGCAGGCCGCCGGCGGCATGCTCACCCACGATGCCTCATTCGTGCAGGGGGTGCGGGAGTTGTGCGACGAATTCGGGGTCTACCTGATCGCCGATGAGGTCGCCACCGGCATCGGCCGCACGGGCACGATGTGGGCGTGCGAGCACGCTGGTGTCGCCCCGGACCTGCTCACATGCGGCAAAGGGTTGACCGCTGGCTACTTGCCGATGTCCGCGGTACTTGCGCGGGAAGACATCTACGAAGCTTTCCTGGGAACGCCGTCTTCCGGGCGTACGTTTTTTCACGGTCACTCGTACACCGCCAATCCGCTGGCTGCTGCCGCCGCCATTGCCAATCTCGACCTCATGGTGCAGTCCGACACTCTCGCCCATGCCGCTGCTGTCGGCGAGCAGATCGGCGCCCACTTGAGTGACCTCGGGCCAGCCGATGGGGTGCGAGAAGTCCGGCGCATCGGCACCATGACCGGCATCGAGGTGACCAGTGTCGGCGAACGTACCGGCTTCAATGTGTGCCAAGAAGCCCGCCGGCACGGGGTATGGGTGCGTCCTCTTGGTGATGTCATCGTCCTGATGCCGCCGCTCATGATCGGCGAGTCCGACCTCGAACTGCTCACAGGCACGGTGCGGGACGCGATCCGCACGGTACTGGGATGACCACGGCCACGTGGGACCATTTGGCGACCCAGGCTGCCCAGCGTCGGGCCGCGGGGCTACGTCGGGAACTCCATCCGCGTGGACCTTTCGGCCCGGATCGGGTGGATTGCGCCTCCAATGACTACCTCTCCCTGGTTGGAGATCCGGAGGTGATCGCCGCGGCGTGTGCCGCCACACGGGAATGGGGCACTGGCTCGACTGCGTCCCGCCTGGTGAGCGGGGCCCTTGCCGTGCACGGCGAACTCGAGGCGGAACTCGCCGCACTCACGGGGGCAGCGGCCGGGCTGTTGTTCTCGTCTGGTTACTTGGCGAATCTCGGTGCGATCACCGCTTTAGGGGATGCCGACACCCTGATCCTCTCGGATGCTCACAATCACGCCTCCATCATTGATGGTTGTCGGCTGGCGCGGAGTCGGGTGCAGCGCTACCCCCACCGTGATGTCGCGGCGGTCGCGCAGGCGCTGGCTCATCGGCTGGAACCACGCGCGTTGGTTGTCACCGACGGTGTGTTCAGCGTCGATGGCGAGATGGCGCCATTGGCGGAGCTGCACCGCATCTGCCAGACCTACGGTGCGGCGCTGCTGGTGGACGAAGCGCACGCTATCGGGGTGGTCGGACCAGGGGGTGGCGGCGCCGTGGCCGCGGCTGGGCTGGCAGGGGCATCCGATGTTGTGCTGACTCTGACCCTCTCCAAATCGCTGGCTGCCCAAGGCGGTGCCGTGTTGGGTGACCCTGCTGTGATCGCTCACCTCATCGACTCTGCCCGCACGTTCATATTTGATACCGGGCTGGCCCCTGGCGCGACGGCTGCGGCGCTTGCCGCTGTGCGTCGGTTGCGGCGCGAACCGGAGCTCGCCGAGCGAGTCCGAAAGCAGGCCAATGTGTTGTACCGGGTGGGTGTGGAGTGCGGCTGGACCGCGCAAGCCCCCGAGGCAGCGGTGGTGTCGTTAATCGTCGGCGATCCGGATCAGGCTTTGTACGCGCAGCAGTTGTGCGCCGCGCAGGGCGTTGATGTGGGGTGTTTCCGGCCCCCCTCGGTCCCAGATGGCCAGGCCCGGTTGCGACTCACTGCACATGCGGGCATGGCGACGGTCGATGTGGAGCGGATTCGCACCGCACTGTTAGCTGCCCGGACCGCTGGTCCGGCACCTGTGGGGTCAACAGGGCTCAGCGAACCAGCCGAGTCTCCGCAATCGAAGCAACCTGGTCGGCCGACTGAGCCCAAGGTGCTGTTCGTCACCGGCACCAGCACCGGCGTCGGGAAAACCGTGGTGACTGCGGCGATTTGTGCCGTTGCCAGCGCTGGCGGCGCCCGCGTGGCCATGGTGAAACCAGCGCAAACGGGTGTTGGTCCGACCGATCGGGGCGACGTCGACGAAGTGTCGGCACTTGCTGGCACCGAAGTTGACGTCTACGAATTCGTGCGTTATCCCGACCCGCTGGCGCCGCACACCGCCGCTCGCCTTGCTGAACTGCCCGAGCTGGATCTCACGGCGGCAGTCGGGGAAATCCATGCCCTCGCGCGTTCACATGATCTGGTGGTGGTGGAGGGGGCGGGCGGCGTGCTCGTGCCTTTCACGGCCAACGGCGAAGGCTTAGCGGACCTCGCACAGTCCGTCGCGGCTACCCAGGACATTGCCGTTGTGATTGTGGCCGACCCAGCGTTGGGTACCCTCAACCACACGCTGCTTACCTGGGAAGCGTTGCGGGCACGGCGCTTGCCGATCATGGGTGTGGTGGTGGGGAGTTGGCCGGAGGAGCCGGACTTGGCCTGCCGCACTAATTTGCGCGATCTGCCGTCGCTGCTCGGCACGCCGTTGCTCGGGGTGCTACCCGCTGGCGCCGGCACCTTGTCAGCACCGGAATTCTGGTCGGTAGCCCGGGGCGGCTTGGGGCCGGCGCTGCGCGGTGAGTTCAATGGAGTCCAGAAATTCGTTGCAAGCCCACCAGTGACACCCTCGACCGCAAGTGATCAGTGAGGACTTTGCCATGACTACCCAAACCACCGCCATCGAGCACAGCGATTCCGATGCCGACGATGTGCTGCAACGAGCCCGGATTCAGGTGCTCGAGCGGGGCGAAGGTCTGAGTGAGGCAGACATCTTGGCCGTTCTGGAGTTGCCCGACGAGCGCATCGGGGAACTCCTCGCCCTGGCTCACGAGGTGCGAATGCGCTGGTGCGGACCCGATGTGGAAGTCGAGGGCATCGTCTCGGTGAAGACCGGGGGCTGTCCCGAGGATTGCCATTTCTGCTCGCAGTCCGGGCT
>CAZVKB010000088.1:0-12341 GCA_964627505.1 uncultured Actinomycetes bacterium
AGCGCCCGACTGCTCCACTTGTTTGACCACCGGGCCGCAAGATTGCCGGTGATCAATGTTGCGATCGCCACAATCGCCGCCACCTTGGGGTCCAGCGCTTCCCCCGCTCGCGGCAGCAGCGCCGCCGTGGAGTTGATGATGATCACCAGGAGGGCCGTTGCCGTGGCGCGATGCACCGCCATCCCCATCACCAACGTGAGTGCGGGCACAATGAGAAAGCCACCGCCAACGCCGAAAAACCCCGTCACCAGGCCAACTGCCAGTGCCACTAGTGCCACCAGCAGCCAACTGCGACGTTCCCGGTCTTCGGCTGCCACCGGTGGCGCAAGAGCTCTACGCAGCATGAGTGTGCCCGACACTACGAGCAGTAGCGCGAAACCCCACAGTTTCAGCCACTCTGGCGCTAACAGCGCTGCTTGCGACCCGAGTATCGCACCGGCGATGCCCAGCGCCCCGAACGTGACACCTTCCCGCCACGCCACTCGCCCCACCCGAGCATTGGGGATCAGCCCGCCAATAGCCCCCACCCCCACAACCACCAGGGACGTGGTCGCGGCTTCATCAGTGGGCACCCCGATGGCCAGGAGCAGCGGCACCGCCAAGATCCCGCCACCGCCGCCGAATAGACCTAATGCCAGACCTAGGGCGACGCCAACTGCCAGCAGCGCAACGATCTCCACTCAGACACCTGCGGAGACTGACATGTGCTTCACGCGATCCGGCCTGGACGTCCCTTGCGGTCCAAGATGGCACCCCCGGCAGACTCCCAGGCCCGCATCCCGCCAGACACACTAAAGGCGTCGTAGCCCAACGCACGCAACTTCTTCGCGCCTGTGCGAGACCGATTGCCGGAGCGGCAGATCACCAGCACCGGCTTGTTCTTCGACAGTCGGGTGGCCTTGCTCTCCAGACTTGCCAACGGCATGTGCACGGCTTGCGGGGCATGTCCAGCGGTCCACTCGTTGTTCTCTCGCACATCGACGAGTTTGGCACCACTCTTGATCTGCTCCCGGGCTTGCGCAGCCGAAACCGATGGCACCTTGAAACGGCTAAACCAACCCATGTGTGCTCCTACTCGCCTCTAGTCGACCCTCCTGCGCGCTAGTCAGCGTACGCAGCGCCCAACATGGTCTCATGCTCATCCACCACGATCGGCAGGCCAGCGGCCGCGGCGGTGGCGAAATCAGCATCCACAATCACCACGGGTACGCCCGCCCGAGCCAGCAGCGACGCGCCAGCCGCAGCCCGGAAACCGCTGCCGCAAGAGATCCACACAGTTGGGTCGGCGCCGGCGTGGGCGGCAGCCTGCGACCACGCGGCGACCTCGCCGAGTCGGGCGGGAAATTCGTGCAGCGCAATGTGACGGGCCCCGGCGACATGGCCGTCCTGCCATTCAGTGCGACGTCTGGCGTCGACCACCAGCAGTTTCGGGTCGGCGGCCATCGCCGCTGCCAGACCGGCGAAGTCGGTGCGGGTGACCTGGCCGAGGTCGCCTGGTCCGCGGGACCAGCGCACAGGATCGCCCACGTTCTGCCCGGCGGGACGATCGATGCCGATCCGCGCCATGTCGCGTTGGAACTCCGTGATCTGCTCCTGGGTGGCTCCCAACAGCGTGATTGGCGTGCCCCATGGGATCAACCATCCCAGGTAAGTAATGGCGTTGCCCTCAGCGTCAAAACTCAGGCTCCCCTGCAGATGTTCCGTCGCCCACAACCGCCGTTGTCGCAGGTCCACCACCCATTCCCCGGCCTCGATCCGACGGCGCAGTTCCTCGGGATCGGCCGTATCTGCCGGGCTCAGGTCGATCGCCCGAGCGCCCGCCTCGTTGGCCGGCCCCATGTGCTTGTAGTAGGCCGGGAAGGCGTCCAACCCGGCGATCAGCTCCTCCACGAAAGTCGCTTCGTCCAGCAACGCGGCTGGGTTCGTGGCGGCTTGCACCCCGATGGTGGAATCCAACCCCACAGTGGCGGTGGCACTGCAGAACGAGCCGAAACCGTGGGTGGGGAACACTGCGGCATCGGTCGCCACGTCCGCGACGAGACGCTGCACCGAACGCCATTGGTCGTGGGCGAGGCCCTTGGTGGCCGCCGGCGAAATCAAGTCCGGCCGACCGACACTGCCATACAGCAGCGAACCGCCGGTGAACACAGCCACGTCCTTGTCGGCAATCGCCAGCGCATAGGAAACGTGATGCGGGGTGTGCCCAGGCGTGTGCAAAACCCGCCACTGCATCGCGCCGGCGGTGAAGTGGTCACCCTCGCTCAGCTCGGTGGCCTCGAAGTGGTAGTCATGCCCGCGCGGGACAACGTATTCGGCGTCGCGCAGTCGCGCCAACTCCAGCCCGCCGGAGACATAGTCGTTGTGCACGTGGGTCTCCACCACGTGTGATACTTGCCAACCCCGCTTGTCGATGATGTCGAGGAAACGATCAATATCGCGCTGTGGATCCACGACCACCGCAATGTCGTCGAGCACCACGATGTAGGAGCGGTCGCCCAGGTTCGGGGTATCGAGGATCACGATCTCCGGCTCGTTGGGGTCAACATCGCGGCGTTGTTCCGTGGTGCTCATACCTTGGTCCCTTTCGCGTCAGTTCCTGGTTCCATGCCTGTGACAAGTGCGCCGCCGGTCTGCTGCCACGCCACTGTGCCACCGGCTACGTTGATGGCCTTGATGCCTTGTTGCGCCAGCCACATCACAACCTGACCGGATCGATTGCCCGTTCGGCAAATCACATAAGCGGGCTGTTCCCCCTGAAAGTCGGCCACCCGGCCGGTCACCATGGACATCGGCAGCCAGGACGCACCGGGAACATGACCTTGGTCGTACTCCCACTGCTCGCGGACATCGATTACTCGGGCACCAGGTTGTTGGCGCGCCGCAGCGAACTCGCCGATACTCACCTGCGGAATCATGCTGTGGCTACTCCTCATGCGGTTGGCAACGAGGTACGAACTATACCCCTAGGGGTATAGTTTCGCGACCGCTGGGTTGGCAATTCACAACCACGGGGACATCACAGACGGTTATGGCAATACTTGGACGCGTGAAAATGAGTTCGCAGGACGCCCTTTGGCTCACTATGGATCGACCCAACAACCTCATGGTGATCGATTCACTGATGTGGTTCAACGCCCCCTTGAACCTGCACCGGGTCCGGGAAGTGCTGATGGCACGTTTTGTCACCAAGTTCCCGGTGTTCAGCCGCCGACCCGTGCAGGTCGGCAATCATTGGGAGTGGCAACCGGATCCAAACTTCGACCTCGACTTTCACCTGCGGGAGGTTGCCCTGCCGGGGGACGCCGGTTTCGCCGAACTCCAGCAGTGGGTGGGATCGCAGCGCAGTGTGCCGTTCGACCGTGAGCATCCACTGTGGACCGTGTCCATCGTCACCAACTTCCGGCCCGACCCGCTCACCTTGGGTAGTGCAGTGATGATTCGCTCACATCACTCGATCGCCGATGGGGTGCGCCTCACTCAGGTGATGGTGAGTTTGTGCGATGTCGAGGGTGATCCCACCGACGTAGGCAAAGCTCTGCGCCACAGCACGACCCCGGTTGAGATCGCAGTGTCGACCGCCGCCAAGTTGGCCGCGGCTACCACCGATGTCGCCAGCACCACCACCCGTACGGCTGTCTCCTTCCTAACCAACCCAGGCAAAGTGGTCGCTTCGCTGGCCAGTGCGCCGGCCCAAGCCAGTGCCATCCTGCGCAATCCCGCCCGCGCCACCGACATCGTCGAGTTGGTGAGCAGTCCCGAGAATCGACCCGTCAATGACGTGGCGAGTACTGCGAAGCTGCTGTTGGCCGCGCCAAGTGTGGAAACAGTTTGGAGTGGTCCACCGCAGCCGGCCAAGGGGGTCGCGTGGGCGCCGATGCTGTCGCTCGCGGAGGTCAAACGCATCCGGCGTGCCACCGGCACCACAGTCAACGACGTGCTGTTGGGAGTGGTCGCAGGGGCGCTCACGCGATATCTCGCCGCCCACGGCGAGCAGTCAGTGGATGAAGTGATGTGGATGGTGCCCGTGAGCGTGAGCCCGTTCGACCCAGATGCCGGAGGTCACTTGGGCAATCACTTCGCACTGGTCGCGTTCCGGATGCCACTGGGGATCACCGACGTGCATGAGCGGCTCAACGAGATCCATCTGCGCATGGACCGGATCAAGGCCAGTGATGAACCCCTGCTCACCTTCAGCGTGCAGACGGTGATCTCCCGCTTGCCCTCCTCTGCGGCAGCCGGTCTCACCAACTACTTCGCCAACAAGGCCCTGGGGGTCCTGACCAACGTGCCCGGCCCCACTGGACCGATCAGTTTCGCGGACGTCACCGTCGCCGGGCTCCTCGGCTGGGCGCCGTGTTCGGGTGACCAGGCTATGACCATCTGCATCTTCAGCTACAACGGCCAAGTTTCGGTCGGCTTTGGTACGGACGCCGCGCTGATTCCCGACCCCAACCTGCTCGCTGACTACTTCTATGAAGAGTTCGAGTCGATGAGTGCCGCTCTGCAATGATTGACGCTGCCTCACGCTCTGCCCGATCACACCTCGCTACAGCTCGTGACGCACGCACCAGTCGTCGAGGACGGCGGCAAACCGCTCGGGATCGCCTCGGTGCGGTTCGTGCCCCACATCATCGAACACCACTAGTTCGCTGCCCGGCAACAACTCATGGGCAGCCCGGCCATGGGCAACCGGAATAATCGCGTCCCGCTCACCCCACACAATCAACACCGGGATGGACTGGGAGACCGCGAGTTTCTCGATGGCAGATACCCGCTGACCCGAAAAATCCACCACTGACCGCAAGGTCGCGAGGAACGAGTTTCGGCCTTCCGGTCCGGCCAACCGATCCAATCGGGCAAGCGCGTGATCTGGGATGAAGTCCGACGGACCACCCCATCTGCGCACCCCGCGGCGGAACGAATCCACCACCTTCAAGGTGCGTTGGTTGAGGCCAACCTTCATCACTACACCCGCCCCGGGTAACGACGCGAGCCGTAAAATCATGTTGGCATCGGGGCCCAGCCCGCCGCTGGACACCAACACCAACCCCGCGACATGGGTGGGGAACTGGTAGCGGAATTGCAGTGCGACCCCACCGCCGAGGGAGTGGCCGACCAAGATCGCCTGCGGGATCTCCAGTAGATCCAGCAGGTCGCGCACCGCGCTGGCCAACGACCCCAATGAGTAATCCCCCGGTTGCTTCGAGGAATCGCCATGACCTGGCAAGTCCACCGAGATCACATGAGCGCCCCGCTCAGCCAGTGCCGTCGCCGCTGCTTGCCAGCCATCCGCCGAGGAACCCACGCCGTGTAACAACACCAACGGACGGCCCTCCCCCTCGAAGTGGTAGTAGGCCAATTCCCGCCCATGCAAGGTTACGCGGGAACGTTGTCTGCTTGAAGCCGTCACAGTAGCCATGGCTCCTCCTGAAGTCGATGTGATCTCTTAGCGGGTTCGGCTACATAGCTGCAACCCCCGCTACCGGAATCGTAAGTTACTATACCGTAACTTACGCAACCGTAAGTTTATGCCGACTGCCTGAGGTGGGACGTGAACCTCGAGTAACCACAGCGCATCGCCGAAGGAAACTGGCTAATCTCCTTCCATGACTGATCACGCGGCTGAAGGTAATGGCCGGAAGAAAAAGGGCAAGAAGAAGAACAAGAAGTTCAAAATCAATGCGAACGGTCGCATGAACAAGCGGCTGTATGAGGACGAACTGTTCCGGTTGCAAGCTGAACTCGTGGAGATGCAAGAGTGGGTGAAGAAAACCGGCGCCCGCGTCGTGGTGATTTTTGAGGGCCGCGACGCCGCGGGCAAGGGCGGGACGATCAAGCGCGTGTCGCAGTACCTCAATCCCCGCATCGCGCGGATCGTGGCCTTGCCCGCACCCACTGAGCGTCAAACCACCGAGTGGTACTTCCAGCGCTATGTTCCGCATCTGCCAGCCGCGGGCGAGATCGTGTTGTTCGACCGCTCCTGGTACAACCGCGCTGGTGTTGAGCATGTGATGGGCTTCTGCACCCCCGAGGACTACCAGCGCTTCCTGCGCCAGGCGCCGATTTTCGAGCGGATGCTCGTTGAGGACGGCATCTTGCTGCGCAAGTACTGGTTCAGCGTCAGCGATGCTGAGCAGGAGGCGCGCTTCAAGTCCCGACTTACCGATCCGATGCGACGCTGGAAGCTCTCCCCCATGGACTTCGAGTCCATCACCCGTTGGGAGGACTACTCTCGCGCCAAGGACGCCATGTTCGTGCACACCGACGTGGAGCCGGCACCCTGGTACGTCGTGGAGAGCGACGATAAGCGGCGGGCGCGGATCAACATGATCAGTCACTTCCTCTCCACCATTCCGTTTACGCTTGTACCACCGCCGCCACTGGAGTTGCCATCGCGCCCGGCCTCCACCGGATACCAACGTCCGCCGCGCGACACCCAGAAGTACGTCCCGGATCACTCCCGCGATGTGGAGCGCAACCTGGGTGTGCACGAGAAGGGAAAGACCACGGCGTAAGCAACCCCGCAATCGCGCACGCGACGGTGCCCGACCGCTGAGGTCGGGCACCGTCGCTTCTCTATGCTGACTCCTATGCTGGACATCTGCACAGTCAACGTCAATGGGATCCGAGCGGCAGCCAGGCGGGGTGGCGTGGCGTGGTTGGAGTCCGCCGGCCACGACGTCGTGCTGCTGCAGGAAGTGCGGGCTTCGGCGTCGCAATTGGCGGGGGTAACCGAAGATTGGACAGCTGGCCATGTCGCAGCCGCAGCCTCGGTGCAAGCCGGACGCTCCGGGGTGGCGATTGTGAGTCGGCTGCCGCTGCGGGAGGTGCGCGAGGGTTTCGGAGTAGCAGACGTCGATGACAGTGGACGTTGGCTGGAAGCCGTGGTGGACACCAACATCGGCCCGATCCGGGTGGTGAGTGTCTATGTGCACTCCGGGGAGGCAGACACCGACAAGCAGGTTGCCAAGTATCGCTTCCTCGACGTCATGAGTGCACGCATGGCCGCCCTGCTCGCCAGCGGTGAGCCAGTGTTGATCGCAGGCGACATCAATGTTGCCCACACCGAGCGCGACATCAAGAACGCCAAGGGGAACCGGGGCAAAGCCGGATATCTACCCGAGGAGCAGGCGTACCTCAGTGCCTGGCTGGCCGCGGGTTGGGTCGATCTTGGGCGCGCCCATGCCGGCGATGTCGACGGTCCTTACACCTGGTGGAGCTGGCGTGGGCAGGCCTTCGATCGCAACGTGGGCTGGCGGATCGACTACGGTTTCGCCAGCCCGACACTCGCCCAGTACTGCACGGCGGTGTACGTGGAGCGGGCGGCCAGTTACGACCAACGGTGGAGTGATCACGCACCGGTGGTGTTCTCCTTCACTGCACCGGAGTAGGTCCGCGTGGTTGGGGTCCACTGTGCATTCAGCCGGGGACCCCGTAGGTGGCAACCAGGCTGGTCACCAGTTCAGCTCGTCGGCGCGGATTGTCGAGGTCGGCGCCATAGAACTCGCGTAACCGACCCAACCGGTAACTAATCGTCTGCGGATGGACGTGCAGCATCCGCGCCGCCGCCGCACGATCGCCACCCGTGAGCAGCCACATCAGCAACGTCTGCAGCAAGGAATCCCGGCGATCGTCGGACATCTCCGGCAACGGGGCGAACAGGCGCGAACGCAGCCGGTCGAGACTGGCGGCATCTGCATTCACCAGCAGTTCCAGCAGGTAATCCGTAGCCCGGATCAGACCATTGTGCGGACTGCCGATGACCCCAGTGACCAGTAGTCGCTGCAATCGCACAGCGGTGCGCAGTGAATCCGCCGCGTTCGCCAAGGTCTCTGCCGTGCCCACTGCTACCGGCCGACGGGCTGGGTCCGCCATACTATTGCCGCTAGCCACCCACGCCGGCACTACCGCCCAACGCTCCTCACCGGTGTCGAGCACCAACGCCTCCCCGCTACTCGCCAGCGGTGGCCAGTGGGCACCGGTTCCCGGACCCACCACCACCACCACTTCCGGCGACGCCGCCCACCCGACTTGTTCGGCAAGTGCGAGGGCAGTGTCGGATTCACCCGCGCCGTCGATGATCAACTCGGCTAAACGAGTGCGCAACGACTCCCGCCGACCCACATCGGCAAGTTGCGCCTCGGCGTACCCGGCAACGCTGGCCGCCGACAATTCATCGATATACACGAAGATTGCCTCCGCCAACGACACGATCTCCACGTTCTGCGCACCGGCTGCCAGCGTCGCCGCCGACATGTGTTCCCAGGCCACACGAGCCCCTGTGCGATAGGCGGCTAGCAGCGCGTCCAGGCTGCGGCCATTTGCCCATTCGCCCGCCCCGATCCGTTCATAGACCCGACGCACCGCAGGTTCCAGGGCCGCTTCCTCCCGGCCCATCAGCGCGATCAGCCGGGACAGGGCGATCTCGACTCCGCGCCGGACGGTGGTGGCCAACGGCCCGGAGCCAAACTCTGCGTAGGAGGGCACCTCACGGCCGATGGCCTCAATAGTGGCATCGATGGTGGGCTGCAAGCTCTGCTCCAGCGCCGCCACCACTGATGTGCCCACGTCCGCCCACGGTCGCCGCAAGGCACTAGCCCCCAACGCATCGCCCTGGGGTCCCACATTTGGAACCGGCATAGTTCAACCTCCGCTCTACACCAAGGCAGAATTTATCACGTCAAAATAAACTGCAACGGCGTATTTTGGCTGAATCGGCCATATCCGAGTCCGAATTGAACCGGCAGACTTATCCCATGAGTAACGAATCCACATCTGCTGCCCGCCCGGCCGCATTCTTTGATCTAGATGGCACCTTGATCCCCGGGTCCGCCAATATTCCGCTCGCCAAGGCTGCGTTCCGTGCCGGCTTAGCCGGCAAACGCGAACTCCTGGTCGATCTGCGCAACGGCATCTCCTTCCTGCTCAGTGGCGCCACGGACGAACGATCCGCACAAGTCCGCGATCGGATCTTGCATGCGGTGGCGGGCCACCCTGCCACCGAAGTGGAAGCTCTTGGCGATGGCTTCATCGATGACCTCGTTGCAAGTATCCGACCGCAGTTGCAGGAACCGCTCGCAGCCCATGCGGCCCGAGGTGAAGACCGCATCGTGCTGTCGGCGAGCCCCACCGAAATTGTGGCCCGCTTTGCCGAGGTTGCCGGTCTCACCTACGGCGAAGGCACCACTGCCGGTCGGGATGCCGAGGGGATCTATGACGGCACTTTGAGTGGTCCCTTCTGCTACGGCGACGGCAAGGTCGAGATCATGCGCACATTGGCCGCCACCCACGGCTATGACCTGGCCACAAGCTATGCCTACAGCGACTCAGTGAGCGACTTGCCCATGTTGGAGGCGGTGGGATTCCCGGTCGCGGTGCACCCCGAACCCGAACTGCGGGTCATCGCCGAAACGCGCGGGTGGAGCGTGATCGAAACTTCCAGCGTGCCACGGGTGTCACTGCGGTCCCTGCACGGTGTGCGCACACTGACGAGCACGGCCGTGGCCAGTGGTTGGCGGAAGGGACGCTCGGCACTGCGACTGTCCACCGCCTCCTGACACCCGGTCAAGCAGCGGCGATCACTCGTTCGCACCGACCGATCAAGTAGGTCACCGCCGGCCCGAACGCCGCAAAGGCGGGGTTGCTGGTCTGCCCCTTGCGATAGCGGTACCAGATTTGTTGCACGATCACCGCCAACCGGAAGAGCCCGTAGACCTCGTAAAAGGTCCAGTTGGGCACCGGTCGGCCAGTGATGTGGCTGTACCGAGCCACGATGTCCGCACGGGTCGGCATGCCCGGCGCATTGGATGGCTGTCGCCGAAAAGCTTGGAACGCCGGATCGTCGTCGGCCTGCACCCAATAGGCCAAAGCGGCGCCGAGGTCCATCAGCGGATCGCCCACCGTGGCCAACTCCCAATCCAGCACCGCCACAATGCGCAGATCAGTAGGGTCGATCACCACATTGTCAAAGCGCCAGTCCCCGTGCACCAGGCAGGCGGCCACATCGTCGGGCTGATGGGCAGTAAGCCAGGCCATGACGTCTTCGGCATTCGGCACATCATCGGTGCGGGCGGCTCGATACCGCTTCGACCAGCCACTGATTTGACGTTCGACATAACCGGGCCCGCGATAGAACTCGCGCAATCCAGCGGCCGAGACATCAACAGCATGTAACCGTGCCAGCAGATCGAACAGGGCATCTCCGAGGTCGTGTGCTTGCTGGGATGTCACCGGCAAGGAAAGATCGGCCCGAAAAATCACCCCTTCGGCCCGCTCCATGGCATACATCTCACTGCCGGTAGGGCTGTCCGCGGCGTCGGTGAATGCCAGCATGGCGGGCACGTAGGGGAAATGCGGCCGCAGTCGCCGCTGTACCTCATATTCCCGAGTCATGTTGTGGGCAGAGGCGGCTTTCGTGCCCCGCGGCGGCATCCGCACGACGATGTCCCGCGTAGGGTCCGGTGGCGATGACGTCCCGCCGTAGGACAACAGGAATGTGAGATTCGATGCTCCACCTGGAAACTGCTTGAGGTCAGGTTCCCCGGGCGGCAAATCGGGGACCTGACTGCGCAGCCAAGCATCCACGGCCACCACGTCGATCGCATCCTCGGCCCGCACCTTTCGCGCTTCGGCCGCAGTGTGCGCGTGGTTCATCGCGCATCACCGCCGGCCAGTTGCGAGCGCAGTTCCAACCGCGCCACATCCCGCAGATGCACCTCGTCAGGGCCGTCGGCGATGCGTAGTGTGCGCAACCCAGCCCACCATTCCGCCAGCGGCACATCGTCACTCACGCCTTCGCCACCGAAGACTTGAATGGCGCGATCCACCACCCGCAACGCCACATTCGGAGCGACAACTTTGATCGCGGCGATCTCTTTGCGTGCTCCCTTGGCGCCCACCTCATCAATCATCCAAGCAGCTTTCAACACCAGCAGTCGTGCCTGCTCCAACTCGATCCGAGAGGTGGCGATCCACTCTTGGATCACCCCTTGCCGAGCCAACGGCTGACCGAAAGTTTCGCGGGTGGCCGCTCGCTGACACATCAGTTCCAGCGCTCGTTCGGCCATGCCGATCGCCCGCATACAGTGATGGATCCGGCCCGGCCCGAGCCGTGCCTGGGCGATCGCGAACCCACTGCCTGGTTCCCCCAGCAGGTGCGACACCGGCACTCGGACATCGGTGAACGTGATTTCCGCGTGACCGTGCTGATCGTGGTAGCCGAACACCGGCAGCGAACGCTCGATCATCACCCCCGGGGTGTCTGCTGGCACGATCACCATGGACTGTCGGTGGTAGGTATCCGCGTCCGGATCGGTGACGCCCATGACGACCAGAACCTCGCATCGCGGGTCCATCGCTCCGGTGCTCCACCACTTGCGGCCGTTGATGACGAACTCGTCGCCGGCGCGGGTGATCGTGGTGGAGATGTTGCGGGCGTCGGAGGAGGCCACGCCGGGTTCAGTCATGCAGAACGCCGAACGAATCTCCGCTGCCAACAATGGCTGCAACCAGCGCTCCTGCTGTTCCGGGGTGCCGAACATGTGCAGGATTTCCATGTTCCCGGTGTCCGGGGCCGCACAGTTCATTGCCTCGGGCGCGATCGCCGGGGAACGCCCCGACAACTCCGCAATCACCGCATAGTCAGCGACGGTCAGGCCGTGTGCGGGATCGGTGCAGTCGGGCAGGAACAAATTCCACAGCCCCCGACTGCGAGCCTCAGTACGCGCGTCGGCAACCACCGCGGGAAGTTGCCAGGGCGCACCGCCTGCCACCAATTCGGCTCGCTGCTGGGCGTACACCGGCTCCGCCGGGTAAACCACATCAGCCAGAAACTCGCGAGTGCGATCGGCATACTCCACTGCTCGCGCGCTGGGGCGAAAATCCATGTCAGCCTCCACTTGCGGGGGCGTCTGGTTGTGGCCCCGATGTCAGGGAGCCTAGCGAGCGGTTAGGGGGCTAGCGACAGGTGCAGCGTCGTTCTGTGGGCACGCTGGCCAGGACCTGGGCGACATGCATACCGCAGCCGCTGTAGGTGACCTTGCCGCAACGATGACACAGCGCAGGGCTACACACGATGAATCCTCCTGATGATGGTGTGGGCGTGAACGGCCGGAACCGAACTATACCCCCTAGGGTATCAGGCCGGTCGGCCGCGCCACACGCCGACCAGGCGACTATCCATGATCCGGGCCGGCTTGCTGGCTGTGACCGCAGTGGTCTCGGCCACTTGATCCCAGATCAGGTGGGTGCGTTGACTGGACTCGATACAAATCCAACCTTCGGCATCACCGCGCACCATCACCCCATTGGGCGTGGTCTGGTTGGCCACGAAGTTGTTCACC
>CAZVKB010000089.1:0-12034 GCA_964627505.1 uncultured Actinomycetes bacterium
TGCGCACGCCAACCACGACCCCGGTAACATCCACTGTTGCAGTAGTGCCGGCACCAGCCACAACAGACTCCGCTGCCGCCACAGGTACTGCGGGTGCAGTCGCCGTGGCGCCAGCCCCCGTCTACCCGATTCCAGCTTCGAACCTTGTGTCGTTAGGAGCCGACGGCCAGGCCATGCTGGCTAATGCCGGTGCTTGCGGCGGTACGTCAGCTGCTAGTTACTGGAGTGAAGACAGTGGACGGGAATGGCTGGAGCAGAACACACCGGCTCCAGTGCTCGGTGCCGTCGACATTACGGGTAAGTCCGCGGTCACGGTGGTGGGAACCAATCGGGAATGCGCCGAGGCGCAAAGTTACACCACCACCTCATCTGTGCAGGATTGGACCTCAGGTGCGGATGTGGCGGCCCAGTGGTACGTGCTGCCCACAAGCCCAGCTCAAATCGGCGGTGCCGCCGGTCAAGGTGCAAGTCCCTGTGAACGAACGATTGCGCTGGCGCCGTTGTCGCCCAGTGAAGCCGTAGTGCTCTGCTCGACCGGGGCAGTGATCAGTTCCACGAACGGCGGAGCGACGTGGCGCGCCAAAGGAGTCCTGCTGGAAGCACGTGCCCTCGCTGCCGTATCGCCAACCACATTGGTCGCTCTGCAGAGTCGTGCGGACTGTGTGGGCACAGGAATCGCCGTGTCCACGAACGCGGGTGCGACCTGGGGGCCGGCTGCCTGTCTTGCTGGCTTCGACGCCAGCGGCCCGGTGGGAATTGACGCGCAGGGGAATCGGGTGCTGGCGGTAGCCGCCAATGGCCAATCGTTCCTCAGCGAAGACGCCGGCGCCACGTTCACATCGCTGGTGTAACGCCCGTGCGAGCAGTCATCAGGAGCGTTGGCGAAATCCTCATCACCGTCGGCTTGGTGCTGTTACTTTTCGTCGGCTATCAACTCTGGTGGACCAACGTCCGCTCGCAAGCTGCCGCGCAACGCAACACCGAGCGCATTATTGAGTCGTGGCAGGCTGCCCCAGCACCACCAATCACACCTCCATCGGAGGGTGAGGGCATCGCGCTAATGACGATTCCCCGGCTCGGTGAGGATCTGCTCGATGAACCCGTATTGCAGGGGGTCACGCTGGAAGTGCTCGCAGAGGGGCTGGGACACTACCCAAATACGGCGCTGCCTGGTCAAACTGGAAACTTCGCCGTCGCCGGGCATCGCGCCACCAACGGGGAGCCGCTGCGCAACGTCGACCAACTCCGGATTGGTGATCTGGTGTATGTGCAAACGCAGGATTCTTGGTACACGTATCGGCTGTTCAGAGATCAGATCGTCACACCCAACGACGACTGGGTGATCACCACCGATCCCTTCCCGGACGAGCCGGGTACACGCGAGAATCTGCTGACTTTAACCACATGCCATCCACGGTGGGGTTCGACTGAACGGTGGATTTGGTGGGGCGAGTTGGTGGCGGCTGCTCCGAAGTCCGCTGGCACCCCGGAGATGGCGGTGAGTGGCTGATGTACGGCTGGATCTGGCGACACTTGCCCGGCCCGGCGTGGCTGAAAGTGATCGAGTCCGCGGTGTTGATTGCGGCTGCGGTGGCGTTCCTGCTGCTGGTGGCGTTCCCATGGGCGGAACAAAAAATTCCGTTCCTGCGAGTCACCGTGGACGAACCGGCCGCTGCAACCAGCGTGATGGTCGCACCGTGGGCCTCTCCCCTCAGCGACACACCGTTTCGTCTTGGGGAACCACCCCGGCGATAAGGAAAGCGTCGATGGTTTCGTTGATGCACGTCGAAGCATTGTTGTAGGCAGTGTGGCCATCGCCCCCCTCCCACGAGAGGAGCACCCCGTTGGAGAGTTGGGAAGCTAACGCCACAGCCCAGGAGTAGGGGGTCGCGGGGTCAAACTCTGTGCCCACCACCAGAATCGGCGGCGTGCCGGGTGCCGTGATAGTGCTCGGAGTGTCGGTCGCGGGGTATTGCCAGTAGTGGCAGGGGAGGTTGCCGTACGCCAACAGCGCGCCGAAGAAGGGTGCTTCCACCGCCCACTCGTCGGCGAGTGCTTTGCTTTCCGCCACGCCGGGCCGATCGGGGCGATCTATGCAGTTCACGGCGTACAAGGCGTCGAGTCCGTTGCTGGCGTAGGTGCCGTCAGCATTGCGCTCGTTGTACAAATCCACCAGGTCCATCATGCCCGAGCCATCACCAGCCAGGGCAGCGCGCAAATTCGACGTCAACACCGGCCACCCGTACGAAGGTTGATACAGGGGATACACGATGGCGCTGTAGGCATATCCCGAAGTGAGGGGGCGCCCGGAGTCGGTGGGCAGTGGGTTCTGCTCCACCTCGGCGAGAAACTCCGCCAGTCGGGCGTTCGCAGCCGGCACGGAGTTGCCCAGCGGACAGTTGCTCTTGCTCACACAGTCGGCGATGTAGCGCTGCAGCGCGACTTCAAAGCCGAGTGCCTGGTCGTGACTGAGTTGAGTGTTGGTCAGGGTGGGATCCATCGCCCCATCCAGCACGAAGCGGCCTACTCGGGACGGGAAGAGTTCGGCATACACCGCGCCGATGAACGTGCCGTATGAAAACCCCAGATAGTCCAGGGTGGTCACATCGAGCGCGGCCCGCAACACATCGAGATCGCGGGCGACGTTGTTGGTGCCGACCGCCGCTGCGAGCACCGGTGCATCCGCAGCACAGCCTGTGGCCAATCCCTGCGAACTGGCCACAAACTCCTCGAGTTCCGCCGCGTTGTCCGGGTTGGGATCTTCGCCGATGAAAGCGTCGGTTTGGGAATCGGTCAGACAGTCCACAGGTTCGCTGCGCGCCACGCCGCGCGGGTCGAAACCGATGATGTCGAACTCCCGGTGCAGCGCCGGGGTGACCGCGGAGGCAGCGGACTCTGCGTAGTCCACCCCGGAGCCGCCCGGTCCGCCGGGGTTGATCACCAGTGGCCCACGCGGGGTATTGCCGGTCGCGGGATTCTTCAGCAGGGCGATTTTCAGAGTGGCCCCACCGGGGTCGGAGTAGGACAGGGGCACAGTGAGCGGCGCACAGAGGTTGCCGCCGCCACAGTCCCGCCAGACGAGTTGCTGGTCGTAGAAGGGCTGGAGGGCGGGATCTGGCGCCACGCGGGCATCGGAGGCGGAGGATGGTGCTTGTGAGGCCGGCCGTGTGGGCGGGGCATCGGAAGAAATCGTCACACACCCGGCAACCGACACGGCTACCACTGCGAGAGCTGCCAGGGCGAGTTTGCGCACCCATACACCTTACGTTTCGGGGCTCGGAAAACTACACGTGTGGGTTCGTGTCGGTCGGAGAAGGGGCAAACCAGCCGGGCTGCAGGAGATCGGTGGTGCCCAGCAAGTCACTTAGTAGTCCGGTGGCCGATCAAAAACGTCAGAGGCGGCCGAGAGGCCTGCGGCGTAGGCCTCCAAGTTTTGGGTGGCGGCTTCTAGACTTTCGGAGGCATGGCCCGTGGGATCCGGGGCGGCGAGCAAGGTGGACGTCGCGGCAATCAAATGCTCATAGGCACGCACGCCCTCCGCGAGTCGCCGACGCAACGTTTCGGCGGCCTGGGCAGCCTGCGGTGCGGCCAGGGGATCCACAGTGGACACCAATTCCAGACGTTCGATCAACCGCACCATGCGTGGTTGCACCGAGGCCATGGTGTCCTGAAGATCTCGACCGGCTTCCTCATGCAATTGCCACACCGCCGGGATCATCGCTGCGAGTTGGTGTTCAGCGCGCGCCAGTGCGAGCGCTTCCTCTGCCCCCACCGCGCCAGCGGGCAGCACGGGCGCTGGCACGGGTGGCAATGGCAGGGGGGCGGGTGGCTCAGCAGTGCGCAGTTGGGCCTTGGCGCGCACGGCAATGAGTCCTGATACTGCCGAGGCGAGGAACCATAGCCCTGGTCCAGCGGGAATCACACCATCCGGGGTCACCCCCAGTGTGGCCACGTCGATCACACCCAACCCAGCAGCACCCAGTGCCACGTAGGTGCCGCTGGTGGCCCGCACCCGCAGTCGACGCAACCAGTCCGAATAACGTTGCCCGCGCTCGACTTCAGCGCGTTCCATCCGCGCCCGCTCGGCCAGCGCGGCGTTGCGCCGAGCCCGGGCCATCTCCACCGGGTCGTTGCGCCGCTGGCGTTCCAGGCGCGCGCTCTCCACGGCTTCCAGCCCGCGATTGATCCAACGGCTCAGCGAATCACCGACGTCGTTGGATGAACCCATGGCACTAGGGTACGACGTCGTTCCGGGATTGCCCAGAGGTCAGCGCCGTCGCCTCCCGCGCCGAGGCTGCCCGCGGCCGGGCCAAAGCCAGCACAGCGGTGGTGAGCACGAGGTCTTCGGAACCGTCGGCGGCGAGGGCGTCGCGGGCATGCGAAATGGCATCCATCCGCTGCAGCACCCCCGCTGCGGTGAGCGAACTCGCCAGAGTGCCTAGTTCGGCGGCCATTTCGGCGTTGATCAAGGGCACGTCGGAGCCGCTGAGTATGAGCAGTACGTCCCGGTAGAGGCCCAATAGGTCGAGCAGGACCCGATCGAGTTCATCGCGCAACATGCGACGTCGGCGATTGCGCTGCTCGCGTTCCAAGTCTTTCAGCGCTGCGGATGCCCGTGCCCGGGCGCTGCCCGCACCTTTGCCACCTTCGCCGTAGGACGCCAACAGGGCTTCGCGCTCGCGGGTCTCGAGCACGCTTGCCTGGGTATCGACGCGGGCACGCGCCGCCTCCAAAGTGTCGGTGGCCACCGCCATACAGGTGGCCACCGAACCGAGTTTCAACGGGATCCGCAGGACATTCAGGTGGGTGGTGCGGACATCTTCGTCCAGGGCCAACGCCCGTGCCCGCCCGATGTGTCCTTGGGCGGCCCGAGCTGCATAGGCAGCCAACGCCGGCTCAACGGACTCGCTGGTGAGCAGGTGGGCTGCGACTTCGGACGCTGATGGCGATCGCAGCCGCAACACCCGACAGCGCGAGCGAATCGTGGGTAGCACGTCATCGGCACTGGGTGCGCACAGAATCCATACGGCGTGCTCGGGTGGTTCCTCAAGCGATTTCAACAGTGCGTTGTCGGCATGCTCGTTGAGCCGGTCGGCGTCCTCGATGACCACCACATTCCAGTCGCTGCGGGTCGGTTTCACAGCTACCCGCCCTACGAGTTCCCTGGTTTGGTCCACCCCGATGATGACGCCGGTGGGACGCACGATGGTGACGTCGCTATGGCGTCCGGCCAGAGCATCCCGACACACGCGGCATTCCCCGCAACCGCCATTGGGACACACCAGCGCCAACGCAAACGAGGTGGCGGCTACTGAGCGGCCCGACCCGGGCGGGCCAGTGATCAACCAGGCGTGGGTCATCGCCGCCGAATCCGGAGTGTCCCGCCGGGACGCAGCCACCGCGTCCGTGAGGACGGCGCGCACGTGTGCCTGTCCGACCAGGGAGTCCCACACGCTCACGGGATAGGCCTCGGTTCGGGTAAACGGCGGCGCACTTCTGCCCAGATGGCTGCGGCGATCGTGGCGATCGATTCGGCGCCGTCCACCACGAGATAGCGCGTCGGTTCCCGCGCAGCGAAGGTGAGAAAAGCGTTGCGCACGGTGTCATGAAAAGCCAGGGCTTCGGATTCCATCCGGTTGCCGTCCTGGGCGCGGGCGAGTCCGGCGCGGGGATCCACATCCAACACGATGGTGAGGTCGGCCACGAGATCGACAGTCGCCCATGTGCTCAAGTCGGCGATGTCCGCCACGTCGAGGCCGCGCGCTGCGCCCTGGTAGGCCAGCGAGGAGTCGAGGTAGCGGTCCGAGATCACAACATCGCCGGCCTGCAGGTGCGGGTAGATGAACTGGTGAGCATGGTCGGCCCGCGCGGCTGCGAACAGCAGCGCCTCACAGCGGTCCGACATTGGTGCGGGTGGATTGAGCACCAATTCGCGGATGGCCTCAGCCACCGGTGTACCGCCTGGCTCCCGGGTGCGCACCGGTCGGTATCCGGCGAGCTGTAACTGCTCGGCCAGCAGGGCGGCCTGAGTGCTCTTCCCCGCACCTTCACCGCCTTCAAAGACGATGAACAACGCGTCTGCTTCGGTGGTGGACATATTGGGTGGGCGGGGTTAGTCGGTGGTGGCAGAGAGGAGTTCCGGTGTTCCGGTAGCTTGGGTCACGGTCACCGGTTGGACCGGTGTCGGCTTCGGCGCGGCCTTCTTGGCAGGTGCCTTTTTGGTAGGAGCTTTCTTCGCAGCGGTCTTCTTCGCCGGAGCCTTTTTGGCTGCGGCCTTCTTTGTTGGCGCTTTTTTGGCTGCTGGTCGCTTCTGGGCCGGACCAGCTGCTCGGCGATCAGCGAGCAGTTCACTGGCGCGTTGCAGTGTCAATGTTTGGGGATCGTCGGCGGTGCGCAGGGAAGCATTTGTGGTGCCGTCGGTGACATACGGACCAAACCGGCCAGACTTCAACACAATCTCGGCACCCGTGGCAGGATCCGTGCCCACTTCGACACCGGGATCCACTTGTCGGCCCCGCCGTGCTTTGGGTTGGGCGAATAGTGCCAGCGCCCCGTCGAGGTCGATCGCAAAAATCGCCTCCTCATCGGGCAGCGAGCGGGAGTCGCCCGCGTGCGTCAGGTACGGGCCGAAGCGGCCGTTTTGCGCGGTGATCGGCTCCCCGTCCTCCGGGTGCATTCCGACCACCCGGGGCAACGAAAGCAGCCGCAGGGCATCGTCCAACGTCACATCCGCGACTGTCATCGACGACAGCAGGCTTGCGGTGGGCGCTTTGATCCGCTTACGTCCGGTGAGTTCCGCCTCTTCGGGCGTGAGTGCTTCGGTGACATAAGGACCGTAGCGACCGTTCTTCGCCCACACCACGCGCCCAGTTGCGGGATTCACGCCGAGTTCGCGCTCATCGACGACCGCGAGTAGTTCGGTGACCCGAGTTGCGGTGAGTTCATCGGGTGCGAGGTCAGCGGGGATGTTCACCCTTCGGCCTTCGACATCGAGGTAAGGGCCATAGCGACCTACCCGCAGCACCGCGTTGGTGTCGGTGATTGGGAACGTTGCGTTCTCGCGGGCGTCGATGTCGCCCCAGTCTTTGACCATGTGATGCAGGCCCGGGAACTCGTTATCGCCGAAGTAGAAACGGCGCAGCACGGCAAGCCGGGGTTGCTGCCCGTTGGCCACAAGGTCGAGGACTTCTTCCATCCGGGCGGTGAAGTCGAAATTGACCAGGTCGCCGAAGTTGTCTTCGAGCAGGCGGACCACCGAAAAACCCAGCCAGGTGGGGATCAACGCGGAACCCCGTTTCATCACGTAGCCCCGGTCTTGAATGGTGGTGATGATGCTGGCATACGTGGAGGGTCGGCCGATTCCGCGTTCTTCCAGGGCTTTCACCAAGCTGGCCTCGGTGTAGCGCGCGGGAGGTTTGGTTTCGTGGCCGGCGGCGGTGATGTCTGCGAGATCGACGACGTCGCCCTCGGCCAACACCGGCAGTCGGGCAGCGCGGGGGGAACCGTCGTTCTCCTCGTCGGTGCCTTCCTCGTAGGCGGCCAGGAAGCCAGGGAACAGCACGACGGTGCCGGAGGCGCTGAATTCGGTGTGCCGGGCGTCGGTGGTGTCGGCGCTCAGGCGCACGGTCGTGGTGGATTTTTTCGCATCCGTCATTTGCGACGCCACGGTGCGCCGCCACACGAGCTCGTACAGGGCGAAGTCGTCACCGGTGAGTTCGCCGGAGACTTCCCCGGGGGTGCGGAAGTTGTCCCCGGCGGGTCGGATCGCTTCGTGGGCCTCTTGCGCGTTCTTCGATTTGCTCTTGTAGACCCGAGGCGCCGACGGCACGTAGGGCTGGCCGAATAGTTCGGTCGCCTGGGCGCGGGCAGCGGTGATCGCCGTTTGCGACAACGTGGCGGAGTCGGTGCGCATGTAGGTGATGTAGCCGCGTTCGTAGAGCCCTTGCGCCACCCGCATGGTGCGTTGGGCGCCCCACCGCAGTTTTCGGCTCGCTTCCTGCTGCAAGGTGGAGGTGGTGAAAGGGGCGGCTGGGCGCTGGGTGAAGGGCTTCTCGGTGACGCTGGTCACGCGCGCACGCTGGCCCGTCAGGGTGTCGGCCAGGTGGTTGGCAGCGTGGGCATCGAGCCGCGCGACATCGGTGGTGCGCAGGGTGCCGGTGTCATCGAAGTCTTTGCCGGTGGCGATGCGCACCCCGTCGAGGGCCACCAGTCGGGCGCTGAAATCACCGGGCAGCACGCGGACGTCGAGGTCCCAATATTCGGCGGAACGAAACGCGATCCGCTCCCGTTCCCGCTGCACCAGCAACCGGACCGCCACACTTTGCACTCGGCCGGCTGAGAGCCGCCCACGAACTTTCATCCACAGCACGGGTGAGATTTCGTAACCGAACAGCCGGTCGATCACGCGCCGGGTTTCTTGCGCGTCGACCAGGTTGACGTCCAGGGCGCGCGGATGGGCGGCGGCGGCTTTGATGGCCTCCGGAGTGATCTCGTTGAAGACCATCCGAGACACGGGCACCGACGGCGCCAGGACTTGCTGCAGATGCCAGGCGATCGCTTCCCCTTCGCGGTCCTCATCGGTGGCAAGCAGGAGTTCACTGGCGCCGGCGAGCGTCTTTTTCAGTTCGCTGACTTTGCTGCGCTTGTCCGGGGAAACCACGTAGATGGGGGTGAAGTCACCGTTGACGTCCACCCCGAGTTCCGCCCAGGGTTCGTCGCGGTACTTCTTCGGCACCTGCGCTTTGCCCTGCGGCAAGTCGCGAATGTGACCCACCGATGCCTCCACCCGGTAGCCCGGGCCGAGGTAACGCTGGATCGTCTTCGCTTTTGCTGGTGATTCGACGATCACCAGGCGAAAACCGCTGGCAGGGGACACGCGCACACTCCTTAGATCTCGAGGCAAAAAGACGGCAGGTGCAGGGTTGTGCCAGCCGGTCAATGCGGCTCTAGCGTGACAAACCCCTTTTCGCGAAGTTCACAGACCCCCGTGAGCCACGCCACCAGGACATCGGCGTGATCCTCCGACAGAGCCGAGGCACAGTCGCTGAGGGCGTCAGACATCGTGAGGTAGTCGTCGCTGTGAGCCAGCCACCAATGTAGCGCGGATGGGACACCGATCGGACCGCGCCAGGTGGGCGCGGCTGGGTTGAGCCGGGGTCGGCCATGCAGAATCGCAGCGGCGTTGGGCACGTATCTGCGCTGGGCGAACTCGGCTAGGACGTCGGCACCGGAGGGTACGGCGGCGGCCGTCGACACATCTTCACACCACGATGGCACCGGTGGGGACGGTCGGTCCGCGTGTGTTCGGTGCAGGGCCACCCAGCCAACGCCCACTGCCGCGGCACCGAGATCCTCGAGATAAGCCAGCCAGGCTGTGCGTTGCGCGTGGTCATCGGCTCGGTGGGCATCGCGCAGCCAGAGATCGACATAGTCGGGCACGGGCAGTCGTTCGCGTTCGGCCAGCCAGGCGGTTGTGTCGGGTAGATCCGCCAACCACGGCTGCACCCGCTGGGGCCAGTCCTGTGCCTGCACGTGCAGCCACGAGCCCAGCAGCACCGCCCAGCCCCCTGGCCGGAGTCGGGCGGCGCCGCCGGTGAGCAATGCGGGCAGCAACCCGTCGGCCGGGAACGGCGAATCCCGGTAGGTGTGCTCGCGGCTAGGCGCCATCACGAAGGGCGGGCTGGACACGATCAGGTCGAAGTCGCCGGTGATGCCGTCGAACAGCGAGGTCTGGCGCACCTGCGCTGGGGGCGCGGCACTTAGCGCCAGGGTGAGCGCGGTAGCGGCGCACGCGCGGGGGTTGGTATCGGTGGCTACGACGTGGGCGGCGTGCTGGGCAAGCAGCAGGGTTTGGTAGCCGCTGCCGCAGCCGAGGTCGAGCGCGCGGTCGATCGGTTGCCGGGGGGTGAGGCGGGCCAGCGTGCGGGACGAGCCGCCGGGGGCCATGACGTGGTCATCGGGCAGCGGGCCGGGCGGCAGATGATCGGAGACCACGAAGCCGTCGCTGGTCAGCGGTGGCGGCGACACCGGGGTGAGCCGCAAGCGTGGGTGAATGCGGCCGTCACGCAGGTGCACGAGGCCTATGTCGGCGGCAGCAGTCCACGGGAAATCGGTGGCGGCGGAGGTTGTCTCGATAGTCGCGCCGGCGTACAGCACAGCGACCAGGGAGGCTGCCGGGTGGTTCGATGCGGCGCATTCTTGGCGCAGGTCGTGTGGCGCACCGGCGTCGAACGCCGTCAGCGCCGAGGGTGTGAAGCTGTGCAGCAGCGATTCGGAAAATCCAGCGGCTCGCAGGGCTGTGCGCACCTGCGTGACAGCCCGCGACCCGCGCACATTCCAGGTTGGGTAAGTGCGCGGGTCGGCGGGGAGGTGCTCAGGCGGCAGACTGCATCTCCTCAGCTTGGGCGGCAGCCGAAGGCCGTCGCTTGGATATCACCACGGCGACCACCACGATGGCTGCGGCCACGATGGCGATACCGATGCGCAGCGGGGCATTCGCGGATTCGCCGATGGACAGCGCCACCACCGCCGGGGCCACGAGCAGGGCCACCAGGTTCATCACCTTGATCAATGGGTTGATCGACGGGCCGGCAGTGTCTTTGAACGGGTCACCGACCGTGTCGCCGACCACTGTGGCGGTGTGGGCTTCAGAACCCTTGCCACCGTAGTGGCCGTCTTCGACGAACTTCTTGGCGTTGTCCCAGGCCCCACCGGAGTTGGACAGGAACACAGCCATCAGCACGCCAGTGGCGATGGTGCCGGCGAGGTACGAACCCAGCGCACCCACGCCGAGGCCGAAACCGACCGCAATCGGGGTGAGGATTGCCAAGAGGCCCGGAGTTGCCAGTTCTCGCAGCGAGTCTCGGGTGCAGATGTCGACCACGCGGCCGTATTCGGGACGTTCGGTGCCCTCCATGATCCCGGGGTGCTCGCGGAACTGCCGGCGCACCTCGAAGATGATCGCCCCGGCTGCGCGGGTGACGGCGTTGATGGCCAGGCTGGAGAACAGGAACACGACCGCCGCCCCGATAATCAACCCGACGAGGTTGCGCGGGTTGGAGATGTCGAGGATGCCCAGGTATTGACCGCTGCTCTGCACGAAGCCCAGCAGAGCGGTACCGGTGGCGTCGCCTAACGCCACTGCCGATCCGGTGGCTCCCCTGACAGCGTCTTGGAAGGAGCCGAACAGTGCGGTCGCTGCGAGTACGGCGGTGGCTATCGCGATGCCCTTGGTGATGGCCTTGGTGCTGTTGCCCACGGCGTCCAGGCTGGTGAGGACGGCTGCGCCTTCCCCTTGGACGTCGCCGGACATTTCAGCGATCCCCTGGGCGTTGTCCGAGACCGGACCGAAGGTGTCCATGGCCACGATCACGCCGACCGTGGTGAGCAGACCGGTGCCTGCCAGCGCCACGGCGAACAGCGACAGTGTGATGGAACCGGCACCGAGCAAGAATGCCCCGTAGACCGCTGCGGCGATCAGCAACGCGGAATAGACCGCGGACTCCAAACCGACTGAGATGCCCGAAAGGATGACGGTTGCCGGACCGGTAAGGGAGGTGCGCGCGACCTCATCGACGGGCTTGCGGTTGGTTTCGGTGAAGTAGCCGGTGAGTTGTTGGATGGCTGCGGCCAGCACGATGCCGATCAGCACCGCTCCGATCGCCAGGATCCGCGGGTTGAAGGAGTTGACGTTGCCCACGATGCCGAGGTTTTCGATCACCACGCCCTTGACGCTGGTGATCCGGGCGGGCAAGAAGACGAACGTGGCGATTGTGACCAGCACGGCGGAACTGATTGCGGAAATGAAGAAGCCGCGGTTGATTGCCTGCATACCCGAGCGGTCGCCCTTGCGGGGAGACACGGCGAAAATGCCGATCACCGCAGTGACCACACCGATGGCGGGCACGACCAGCGGGAAGACCAGGCCGATTTCGCCGAGGGCCGCCTTGCCCAGGATGAGCGCCGCGACCAGGGTGACGGCGTAGGACTCGAACAGGTCGGCGGCCATGCCGGCGCAGTCGCCGACGTTGTCGCC
>CAZVKB010000090.1:0-11646 GCA_964627505.1 uncultured Actinomycetes bacterium
GAGACCGACTCAACCAAGGGGAGCGATCTTCCGCAATCAAGCACGGTCCTCGTCGGTGACGTAACTGGGCACGAGTCAATACTGCTGAGGTCCCCTGGCCGTAGCGGGCCGCGGTGCGAGTAGATGCCGTTGCGCGAGCCGGCACGCAGCCCCTCGCCACTGGCGGTGAGGTGGATCGTGTCCAGCTGCTCATCGACAACGGGGAGACCGTAGAAGGCGGCTGCGGATGTGTGACTCAGCGCAACTGCTGTGCGGTGCACCAAGATCACCGCCAGAGCACGCAAATGATGTCTGGCGGTGACATCGTCGGGAAGGTCCAAGGCGTAGGCACCTCGACGTAGCCGATGCAGGCCGGCTGTGGCCTGTTGACTCTGCCGCTGCGTGAGACCGAGGCGGACCAGGTCCTTCGTGAGGATCACCCCGCCGCGCATCGCGGCGACCCACTCCACCTCGTACTGCCAACCGGACATTCGCCCACCTCCGGCTCCGTCCAGGGCGCCGCCCCCGCGATGCCCCGGCCAGGATCGCACATCTGCGCATGCGCCAGGTTTCGTCATCCACAGGTGGTAAGGGCTGGAGTCCTCGTTGCCACGGACTCGTCCCCGTCTTGCGACTGCTGCTGCGCGGTAGTGACACATGTGGTCCAAGCCAGGTGCGACTCGAAACACACTATGCGACCCAGATACGGGATGCGTTTGGGTACTCAGGTCGCACGGGGTTTTCGGGTCGCGGCTGCGCGTTGCGTCACGCCATTCGCTCCGGTGCGGGCGCGGAGAATCGCAGACTCTGGCAGACCTGGCAACCGGGTCGCCTCGCCCGTGGGCGCGGGCTTTGCCTGTGGCCCCAATAGACTCCCACCATGACCGAGAACGTCGACACCGTCACCCGCGCCGCCGCCAGCCCCGACGCCGCGCAACCCTGGGCTGAGCTCGGACTCAAGGGCGACGAATACGCCCGCATCGTGGAGATCCTCGGCCGCCGCCCCACCAACTCCGAACTCGCCATGTACTCGGTGATGTGGAGCGAGCACTGCTCCTACAAGTCCTCCAAAGTGCACCTGCGGCAGTTCGGCGAGAAAGCCCCCAAAACCGACGCACTGCTCGTGGGCATCGGCGAAAACGCCGGCGTCGTGGACATCGGCGATGGCCTGGCCGTCACGTTCAAGGTCGAATCGCACAACCATCCCAGCTTCGTGGAGCCGTACCAGGGTGCAGCCACCGGCGTCGGCGGCATCGTGCGCGACATCATCTCCATGGGCGCCCGCCCGATCGCCGTCATGGACCCCCTGCGCTTTGGCCCGCTCGACGCCCCGGACACCCATAGGGTGCTGCCGGGCATCGTCGCCGGCGTCGGCGGCTACGGCAACTGCCTCGGCTTGCCCAACATCGGTGGCGAAGTCGTCTTCGACGCCTGCTACGCCGGCAACCCACTCGTCAACGCCCTCGCCCTCGGCGTGATGAAACACGAAGACATCCACCTCGCCAGTGCCAAAGGCTTGGGGAACAAGGTGATTCTGTACGGTGCCCGCACCGGCGGCGACGGCATCGGCGGGGTCAGCGTGCTGGCTTCGGAGACGTTCGACGAAACCGGCCCGGCCAAACGCCCAAGCGTGCAAGTGGGCGACCCATTTATGGAGAAACTGCTCATCGAATGCACTCTCGAGGTGCTGCACGCCGGCCTGGTCGAAGGCATCCAGGACCTCGGCGGTGCCGGCATCTCGTGTGCCACCAGCGAGCTGGCCAGCAACGGCGACGGCGGGATGGCCGTGGAACTCGACCTCGTACCTCTGCGCGACGCCACCCTCTCGCCCGAAGAGATCCTCATGAGCGAGTCGCAAGAGCGCATGTGCGCGGTGGTCCGACCCGAGAAGGTGGACGACTTCCTGGCCGTGTGCGCGAAGTGGGACGTTCCGGCCACGGTGATCGGCGAGGTCACCGACACCGAGCGTCTGCGCATCACCTGGCATGGCGAACTGATCGTCGATGTCCCTCCGCGCACCGTGGCCCACGACGGCCCGGTGTACAACCGCCCGATGGCCCGCCCGGCCGACCTCGACGATCTCCAACGCAACACCCCCGACCGACTCCCCAAGCCAACCGACCCGCGGGCGCTGCGCGCGGCGATCATGGATCTGGTCGCCGCCCCCAACCTCGCCTCGAAAACGTGGGTCACCGACCAATACGACCGTTATGTGCGCGGCAACACTGTGCTCGCGCAGCCCGAAGACGCCGGGGTAATCCGCGTGGACGACGTCACCGGGCGCGGCGTCGCCCTGAGCACCGACTGCAACGGACGTTTCGCCAAACTCGATCCGTATGCCGGCGCCCAGCTCGCCTTCGCCGAGGCGTACCGCAACGTCGCCGCCACCGGCGCCGTCCCGCTGGCAGTCACCAACTGCCTCAACTTCGGCTCCCCAGAGGACCCCGAGGTGATGTGGCAATTCGCCGAAGCGGTGCGCGGCCTCGCTGACGCCTGCCTGCACATGGGCACCCCCGTCACCGGTGGCAACGTCAGCTTTTACAACCAAACCGGTGCCACCGCGATCCACCCCACCCCGGTGGTCGGAGTGCTCGGCGTGTTCGACGACACCGCCCGACGCACCCCGATGAGTTGGCACACCGATGGCGCGCTGATCTACCTGCTCGGCACCACCCGGGAGGAATTCGGTGGCTCGGAATGGGCGCACCTACACGGACACCTCGGCGGCCTGCCCCCCGCAGTAGACCTGGACGCGGAGCGGGTCCTCGGCGAAATCTTGATCGCTGGTTCCCGCGACGGCATGCTGGACGCAGCCCACGACCTATCCGACGGCGGCGCGGCGATCGGCCTGATCGAAATGGCGCTGCGTAGCGGTACCGGGGCGCGGCTGTGGATCCCCGACGGTGTGGACCCCTTCGTGTTCCTGCTTTCCGAATCCGCCGCTCGTGCGATCGTGGTCGTGCCACGTTCGGAGGAATTGCGGTTCACCTCCATGTGCGCTGCGCGCAACTTCCCGGCTGCACGTATCGGTGTGGTGGACTCCGGGCTCGCAGCGGAGCTTGGACGTGAGGAGCAGGTGTTGGTGATCGGCAACATCTACGGCGAAGACCTCGTCTTCGGGTTCGACGAATTGCAGACCGCCCGGGACACCACCATCCCCGCGGCCCTCGCCTGAGCCTGAACCGTGCCAGCCGACCCGACCGAAAGCACGCCCTCCACCCTGCACGTACCGCCCACGTCCATCAGCGCCTGCCTGACGACATACGCAGCTGACGAACCGATCTCGCGGGACGTCGAACGGGCGGCGGTAAAAGCCGTGCTCGCATTGCTGTCCGATCGGGCGCCTGGCCGCAGCGTGGAGTTGCGCATCCCGCCCTACGCGGCCGTCCAACTCGTGGCCGGGGCCACGCACCGTCGCGGCACCCCGCCCGCCCTGGTCGAAACCTCCGCCCGCACCCTGATCGAACTGGCGGTGGGAACCACCACCTGGCCGGCTGCCCGCGCCGATGGCCGCTTGCGCGCATCCGGCGAACGCAGCGATTTGCGCGGCCTTTTCCCGCTGTGGACCGCCCTCCCCGCCACCACCTCCCCGCCTGAGCCGACGCGCGCCGAACATTCCTCGCCCACACCGGGTTAGACTCGCCTACGTGCCTCGCGCTGATGGTCGCTTGTCCCACGAACTCCTACCCGGTGAGAAGGGGCCGCAGGATGCCTGCGGCGTTTTCGGGGTATGGGCGCCCGGGGAGGAAGTGGCAAAACTCACCTACTTCGGTCTCTACGCCCTCCAGCACCGCGGCCAAGAATCCGCCGGCATCGCGGTGGCCGACGGCCGTCGCATCCTGGTGTACAAAGACATGGGTCTGGTCTCGCAGGTGTTCAACGAGTCCGCCCTCGAATCGCTGCCGGGCTACCTCGCCATCGGCCACGCCCGCTACTCCACCACCGGTTCGAGCAACTGGGCCAACGCCCAACCCACCTTCCGGGCCACCGCCACCGGCCTGCTCGCCCTGGGACATAACGGCAACCTCACCAATACCGCCGAACTCGCCGACATCGTGGCCGACTTGCGCGATGCCGCTGGTGAGCTGCCCTTCCGCGGCCAGGACGTCTCCACGAGCGACACCGAACTCATCACCGCCCTGCTCGCAGCCCACCCCGGCACCGCCCTCGACGACGCTGCGGTGTCGGAATTGCCTCGATTACAGGGGGCGTTCTCCCTGGTCTTCATCGATGAAACCACCCTCTACGCAGCCCGCGACCCGCAAGGGATCCGGCCGCTGGTGTTGGGCCGCCTGAGCAGCGGCTGGGTGGTGGCCAGTGAAACCGCCGCGTTGGACATTGTGGGCGCCACCTTCGTCCGCGATGTCGAACCGGGTGAAGTGATTGCCATCGACGCCGACGGCGTGCGGTCGCGCACCTTCGCCCCAGCCAAACCCAAACACTGCCTTTTCGAGTATGTCTACCTCGCCCGCCCGGACTCCCAACTCACCGGTCACAGCGTCCACGCCGTGCGGGTGAATGTCGGCCGCGAGTTGGCCCGCGAACACCCAGCCGAAGCCGACCTGGTGATCCCCGTACCGGAGAGCGGTGCCCCAGGTGCGGTGGGCTACGCCCAAGAGTCCGGCATCCCGTTCGCCCACGGCCTGGTCAAAAACGCCTATGTCGGACGCACATTCATCTCCCCTTCGCAAACACTGCGGCAGCTAGGCATCCGCCTCAAACTCAATCCGTTGCGCGAAGTGATCGGGGGCAAACGGCTGGTGGTGGTGGACGATTCGATCGTGCGCGGCAACACCCAACGCGCCATCGTCCGGATGCTCCGGGAGGCAGGAGCGGCCGAGGTGCATGTGCGAATCTCCTCGCCGCCGGTGCGCTGGCCCTGTTTCTACGGCATCGACTTTGCCTCCCGCGCCGAACTCATCGCTAACGGCATGACCGTGCAGGAAATCTGCGCCTCAATCGGAGCCGATAGTCTGGGCTACATCTCATTGGAGGGCCTCACGGCAGCCACCACGGTGCCGCCGGATCTCCTGTGCCGGGCGTGTTTCGACGGGGTCTATCCCATCGAACCTCCCGCCGACCGACACCAGGACAAATTCCTGCTGGAGAACTCCGACGTGGTGATCGGCGTCGGCGGCTTGGGAGCACTGAACCACCCATGAGCGACGCCTACTCTGCCGCCGGAGTCGATACGGCCGCGGGCGAGCGCGCCGTGGAACTCATGCGGGCCGCGGTCGCGCGGGCCACCCGCCCGGAGGTGCAAGGTGATCTCGGCGGCTTTGCGGGACTTTTTGACGCCAGCGCGTTGGCGACGTACCGCCGCCCGCTGCTGGCCACGGCCACGGACGGCGTCGGCACCAAAGTCGCGGTTGCGCAGGCGATGGACATCCACCACACCATCGGGATCGACCTCGTGGCCATGGTGGTCGACGACATCGTCGTTTGCGGTGCGCAGCCGTTGTTCCTCACCGATTACATCGCGTGCGGGAAAGTGGTCCCCGAGCGCATTGCGGCCATCGTCACCGGAGTTGCGGCCGGCTGCGAAATCGCCGGTTGCGCACTCCTGGGCGGCGAAACCGCCGAGCATCCGGGACTGCTGGGTCCCAATGAGTACGACATCGCCGGGGCCGGCACAGGTGTGGTGGAGGCGGATGCCTTGCTGGGGCCGGCCCGAGTGCACGCCGGCGACGTCGTGGTCGCGATGGCATCCTCAGGCCTGCACTCCAACGGCTATTCACTGGCCCGCAAGGTGCTGCTGGCGGACACCGGCTGGCCGGTAACCCGCCACAGCGAGTGGCTTGGGCGCACCATTGGGGAAGAGCTCCTGGAACCCACCCGGATTTACACCCGCGACTGTCTGGCGCTCGCCGCTGACCTGGGCACACATCTGCATGCCTTTGCGCACATCACGGGCGGGGGGTTGGCTGCCAACATCGCCCGCGTGCTGCCTACCCACTTGGCCGCGGACATTCGACGAGATACCTGGACGCCGCCGCCCATCTTCGACCTGATCTCGCACGAGGGAAATCTCGACGCCGCAGATGTGGAACACACCTTCAACATGGGTGTGGGCATGGTGGCGATCGTGTCCGCGGAGGTCGTGGACCAGGCGCTGGCTACTTTGGCCAATCACCACGTTCCTGCGTGGGTGGCCGGGGATGTGCGACTTCGGGTCGACGCCGAAATCGGGGATGCGCCTGCCAAGGGCGGCACCGGTGGCGCGGTCACACTGGTGGGGTCGCACCCGGTGGTTTGAGCAGCGCTTCGACTTCGCTGCGCAGATATCGCCGGTGGCCGCCCAGCGTGCGCATGTGGCTCAACTTCCCGGAACGTGCCCACCGCGCCACGGTTTTCGGATCCACGCCAAACGCCTGCGCCACCTCGGCGGGAGTCATCAGGTCCCCCAGCGGAGTTGCCGTTGTGGCAGTCGCCGGGCTAGGGGTCGCCTCGCTGCTCATCTCGGCCCTTCCAAGGCTCCTGGGATGGATCGCCCACACATCGCAGCCACAGTGGCCACCAAGTCGGACGGCGAATTCTGTCATGACAACGCAACTTGTGCAAACCTGAAGTATTTGCCCACCACCCGTGTGACGAGACCGGGGTGGAGCAGGTAGGCTCAGCCGCATCATTGCTTAGTCCATCACCTCACAAGGGGGTCGGTCCATGGGACGCGGCCGTGCCAAGGCGAAGCAGACCAAGGTTGCCCGGCGGTTGAAGTACAACGCACCGCACACAGATCTCGATGCGTTGCGTCAAGAACTCGCCTCGGGCCAGTCTGGCTTGCCCGCTACCGACGATGCTCACGACGATCACCACGATCGCGAAGATGACGAGTACGGCGATTACGACAAGTACGCCGACTACGACTACGGCGAGTGGGACGACATCGCGGGCGAGGACGATGACACCTCCCAACCTCCGCGCGACGACCGCACCGGACCGGCGCACGGGGATGACTCCACCCGCGAATGAACGCTAGCGACTCACCGCTGCCGGAGGTTCGCCATACAGCTGCGGTGCGGTCCATTCCAGCCACTTGGCGAAAGCTGGTCGCCAGACCTCATAGGAGTGCCCCCCAGGCACTACTTGGGTGACGACGGTCATGCCCGCCGCGGCGGCAGCGTCGGCGACTTTTTTCTGCCCGGCCACAAGTGCCGCGTCGTCCTGCGCGCCGATCTCCAACCACAGTCGCACCGAATGCGAGGCCGGCTCCGTGCTGATGATGTGCAGCGAATCGTAGGTAATCGCGGCGCTCGCCCCACGACCGCTGCCAAAGAGTGCGTCATTCCCGCCGGGAAGTTCCGCGGCATTGCCCCCGGACATATTACCGGCGACCAGATACTGATCGGGGTTGCGCAAGCTGAGCATCTGCGCGCAATAACCGCCCATCGACATCCCACTGATCGCCGTCTGCGGGGCATCGTGGGCGAGCCTGGATAACCCACCCACCCAGGCTGGGACATCGACGGTGAGGTAGGTGTACCAGTTGCCCTGCGTGCCATCCACGCACTCGGTGTCCTTGTTCAGCGGCGATGCCACCGGCACCACGAGCACCACCGGATGGTTCGCGGCTGCAACGGCTTGGGCGCCGTCGTCCACATGTCCTGCATCGAACATCCCCACGGGCCCACCGTCATCAGCGAGGCCCGGCACAGTGATCCCCGGCACCCCATGCAGCATGTAGACCACCGGGAAGGTTTGGTCTGGCTCCGAGAAGTATTGCGGCGGCAGGTACACCATGACCGGCCACGTCCCGACCCCGCTGGCGGTGCCGGGGATGGTGGCGTCCACCACTAGTCCCCTCGGCCATCTGCCCTGCGGATTCTGTAATTGCGAGGCATCACCGCGGTCGTACGGGGCGAGGCCGAGCAGATCGCCCATGGTGGCGAAGTAGCGAAATTTCAGATTGAACGCGGCACCACCCGCGGCCAACGTCAGCACCACGATCATCGGCACAATCAGCACCAGCCACAACTTTGGGCGCACCACAAATGCCCACACCAGCAAGCCGATGGCCATCGCTGTGAAACCGATCACCCACCACACGTTGACCAGCGCCACGTTTTCGACTGTGCGCTCGATGATCTGCCAACGGTTCAATTCCGCGGGCGCGGGTGCAACGTCAGCCATCGCGACCCCAAGTTCCCTCACGTGCGCGATTATCCCCCGGCGGCACCCGATAGACGTTGCCGACGCTCCGGGTTAGGATACCCTTACCAACCACATGGAGAGGCCCTCGACGTGCTCATCTGCCACTGTGCCGCAGTGAACGACATCTGCGTGCGCGCAGCCATCACCGCCGGTTCGACGTCGGTGGCTGAAGTCACTGCCGCCTGCGGCGCGGGTGGCGGTTGTGGCGGTTGTCACCAGTTGATCCAACGCCTGCTCGACCGGAATGCCACTGCTCCGCTACCCTTCGAGCAGCCCGTTTCCGCTGTCATCCCCGTTTGATCACCCGCTGAATCCAAGGACTACACATGCCAACCACCGCCGATGTCATTTCCGCCCTCAACGGTGCCCTCGCCGCCGAACTCACGGCTGTCAATCAGTACACGATCTCGGCTCAGAACGCCGCCGACGCCGGGCTCACCAAGTTGGCAGCGGAGTACACCGCGGAGATTGCCGGCGAATCCGAGCATGTGCGGGTGCTCGTCGAGCGGATCGTATTCCTCGAAGGCGTGCCCAGCATGACCCTGCTTGACGTGGGTGTGGGGGACGATCCGGTCTCGCAGTTCACGCTCAACTACGAAATGGAGCAGCGCGCCGTCACCCGGTATCGCGAACTCGTGGCTCTGTGCAGTGCCGCGGGCGACCCAGGCAGCCGGATCTTGGCCGAAAAAATCCTGTTGGACGAAGAGCACCACGTGGACGAGGCCGCAGCTCACCTGCGCCGCAAGGAACAGATCGGCACCGCGCTCTGGCTCTCGCAGTGGGCCTGAGCAGGCGAGGAATCGGCCGCGGTTGACCAACTCAACCCCAGCCCCAGTCGTGCAGTTGGGCATCGTCGATACCAAAATGATGGGCGATTTCGTGCACCACCGTCACCGCGATCTCATCGGCGAGTTCAAATACGGTGTCACACATCTCTTGCAAGGGAAGTCGGTAAATGGTGATCCGGTCCGGGAGCACTCCGGCGTACCCGTCGCCGCGCTCCGTGAGCGGGATGCCCTCATACAACCCGAGTAACTCAGGTTCGGCCGGGTTGCGGTCGGCTACCAGGATTTCCACGTTCGACATCATCGCCGCGAGCTCGCCCGGGACTTCGGCGATCGCCTCCGCCACCAGCACCTCAAACGTTGCCGGATCCACCTCGACCATCAGGCTCCTCTCCGCTGAGTGGCCACTGTGCCACACCCTTCTGGGCGCTCGGACGTGACGCGCAAGCAGATCTTTGCGCTTACGGTACTCAGCGCCGCAGTCTTCATGGTGGCCATCGATGGCACCGTTCTGAGCATCGCAGTACCGGCGCTGAAAGCAGATCTGGACCCGACCTACACCCAAGTGCTCTGGATCGGCGATGTGTACTCATTCGTCCTAGCCGGGGTGCTGGTGACGATGGGCAATGTGGGCGACCGGATCGGGCGCAAGCGACTGCTGATCTTGGCGGCCACCGGCTTCGGCGCGATGAGTGTGGCCGCGGCAGTTGCCCCAAGCGCGGAGTGGCTGATCGTTGCCCGGGCGCTGCAGGGGCTGGCCGGCGCCGGACTGATGCCGCCCACACTGGCTTTGATCCGCACCGTGTTCACCGACCAGCACGAACGCACCCGGGCGATCGGGCTGTGGAGTGCCGCCGGCGCGGCTGGGGCCTCCATCGGCCCCACGGTGGCCGGGGCGCTCGTGGAGCACTTCTATTGGGGTTCGGTTTTCCTCATTAATGTCCCGGTCGTGCTGTTCATTGTGATCGTCGGCAGCCTGGTGCTGCCGGAATCGCGGGGCGACCGCCAACAGGTGATCGATCCTGCATCGGTTGTGCTGTCCACGGCCGGCATCTTGGGTGTGGTGTACGGGATCACCGAACTCGCCGACCGAGGCCTGGACTCTCCCACATCGGCGCTGGCGCTGCTGCTCGGGCTGGGTCTGCTCGCACTGTTCTCCCGGCGGCAGCGGCATTTGCCAGTGCCGTTGGTGGACTTTCGCCTTTTCTCCAACCCGGGGTTCGCAGGCGCCGTCTCGGCGCAGTTTCTCGTCGTGTTGGCGGCCACCGGTGCGCTGTTCTTCCTGTCCATTTACCTGCAAACCGTGGTGGGGTACTCCCCGCTACAGGCTGGGTTGGCGCTGATTCCGGTGTCGTTGGTTTCGATGGTGGTAGCTCCGAATACCGGACGCCTATTGCGCCGATTTGGGCCGAGGTGGGTGCTGCTTGCTGGTCTCATGGCCAGTGCCTTGGGTTTGGTTGGGATCGGCCTGCTCGAGCCCTACGGGTACTGGGCCTTGGTCGTGCCGCTGGTTTTGCTCGGTTTCAGTTTCGGTTCGGTCTTGACCACTGCTGCCGAGCTGGTGCTGCTCTCAGCCCCACCAGAACGCGCAGGTGCCGCCGTCGGCGTATCTGAGACTTCCTTCGAGCTCGGCGGCGCGGTGGGGATCGCCCTGCTGGGCAGCATGATCACGTTGGTGTATCACCGCGTAGCGACTACTCCGGATCTCTTTTCCGACACTGCCGCCTACGCCACCGCAATCACCGTCACAACCTTGGTGGCAGGTGCGCTGGTGGCAATCGCGGCGGTGCTCACCACACGCCGAGTACCACGCACGCGCACAGATCAGGTACCTGAAGCCATGTGAGCTCAGGAGGTGGCCGGTGCGGTCGGCGGCAGGTAGTCCTCAAGCCGGGCCACGCGATAACCCTGCGCGTGGATATCGGCCATCACGGTTGGCAAATAGTCCATCAGGTCCCATCGGAAGTGGGTCAGGATGATGTCGCCGGGGCGTAACGATGATCCCACTTGGTAGATGAGTTTGTCTGACGGCAGACTCACGCTCCAATGCACGACGTAGTCGATGCCACACTCCCCGGCCGCAGCCCGAGTGGTGGAGTTGTATTCGCCATACGGCGGACGTAGCATCCACGGGGTTTGGCCGGTTTCTTGCGCCAGCAGCGCATTGGCCCCACAGATTTCCTTGGCCGCACCGGCCTGGCTGGTCTTGTTCAGGTACGGGTGATTCATGGTGTGGTTCTGAACCGAGCCCACCCCCTCCATGTCCCGCCAGTAGGTCCAATTGCTGCTGGCAACGTTGGTGGTGAGGAACATCGTCACCGGAATGTTCTGCTCCTCCAGATACGCGAGCAGTTTGGGATCGGCCACCGCGCCGTCGTCGATGGTGAGGAATACCACCTTCTCGGTGGTGTCCACATGATTGAGCGCTACCGCTGGCCCGCGTGGAGTTCGTGCTGGATCGGTGCTGGGTCGGGGTGTGCCGCTGGTGGTCGGGGACGCACTCGCAGCGGCACTGGGGGAGGTGGTGGGAGTCGGTCGCGGGGACTGCGGGGAAGCCGCCGGGGCCGCTGACTCCGGTCCACGCAGGTCCTCCGCGCTGGAAAGCACCGCGTCCGTCGGGCTGGCACACCCAGCCATGAGCACAGCGGTGCAGGTGAGCAAACCAAGGGAGACCAGACGCATCCGACCATGGTAAAGGTATCCAGAAGTCCAAGGAAACACCTCCCGCTGC
>CAZVKB010000091.1:0-9411 GCA_964627505.1 uncultured Actinomycetes bacterium
GCCTCTGCGGCGTCGGCGATGATCCCCAAGTAGGGCGCCGTGGGTAGCCCGCCCTCGTAGTCATTGAGTACGTACAGCCAGGCAAGGGCAGCGCCTTCAAGCGTCTCCACTCGGACCCGCACTTTGGTGTAGACCCCCAGTTCCGTGCCCTCCCATTCGTCCAACGCAGCCTCATCCCATGGGGGGACGTCGTAGAGCATGACGAACACCTGCTGGTCAGGGTCTTCCACCACCGTGGCCAACGCACCCTCCCACCCCAGCCCCTCGCCGCCGAACGTCAACCGCCAGCCCACCAGCCAGCCGGTGCCTTGTGCCGGTGAAGTGGGCGCGCGACGCGCCATTTCCGCGGGGTCGAGATTGGCGCCGTAGGCAGCATACAAAGCCATACCGACATGGTATGGGAGAGAAACGATCCTATGTCGTGCGCCAAGATGGTGGCTGTGGAAACAGTGGTGATTATCGGGGGCGGTCCGGGTGGTTATGAAGCGGCACTGGTGGCTGCACAACTCGGGGCGGAGGTGACAGTCGTGGAGTCGCTGGGGGTGGGGGGCACCGCGGTGCTCACCGACTGCGTGCCAAGTAAGGCCCTGGTGGCGGTGGCGGATGCCGCCCGCGCAGCTGTGGATAGTGCCAGCCTCGGCGTACTGGTGGACGAACGACCGCTGGCCCGGACCGATGTGTCCGTGGACTTGGGAGCGGTGAACCAGCGCATCCTCGACCTCGCCCGCGCCCAAAGCACGGACATCATTGCGCGTCTGGAGCGCGACGGAGTGCGGGTCATCGACGGACGCGGGATGTTGGTGGGCCCGTCGAAGGTGCTGGTGCGGGAAGGGGCCAGCGAGCACCTCCTGGACGCCGACACCATCTTGCTAGCCACCGGCGCCCGGCCGCGGGTGCTCGCAGCAGCCGCGCCGGACGGGGAGCGGATTCTGACGTGGGAACAGGTGTGGGGATTAGGCAGTGTTCCAGAGCATCTGATCGTGGTGGGTTCAGGCGTCACGGGTGCAGAGTTTGCTTCGGCCTACCGGGGTCTGGGTGCGGACGTGACGTTGGTGTCCTCGCGCGATCAGGTGCTACCAGGTCGGGATCAGGATGCGGCTGCCGTGCTGGAAGCCGTCTTCGCCCGGCGCGGCATCACCGTGATGCCGCGGGCACGGGCCGCCTCCGCGCAGCGAGTGCGCGAGGAAGTGGTGGTCACGCTAGAAGACGGCACCCAGGTGGTGGGATCGCACTGTCTGATGGCCGTGGGGTCAATCCCGAACACGGAACACTTGGGTTTGGTGGAGTCGGGGGTCGGGGTGGACCGGGGCGGTTTCGTCGAGGTCGATCGGGTGTCGCGCACCACGGCTCGCGGTGTGTACGCCGCCGGTGACTGCACGGGGGTGATGATGTTGGCCTCAGTCGCCGCTATGCAAGGCCGGATTGCCATGTGGCACGCACTCGGTGACGCGGTCGCACCGCTGGACCTGGACACCGTAGCCAGCAACATTTTCACGACCCCGGAGATCGCCACAGTGGGCCTGAGTCAGGCAGATGTGGACAGTGGGCGGATCAATGCCGACACAGTGATGTTGCCGTTGGCGACCAATCCCCGGGCCAAAATGGCGAACTTCACCGATGGCTTTGTCAAGCTATTCGCCCGCCGCGGTACGCGCATCATCGTCGGCGGCGTAGTGGTGGCCCCGGGAGCCAGTGAACTAATCCATGCCGTGGCGATCGCGGTGGAACAAAGATTGACCGTTGATCAGGTGGCGCACAGCTTCACGGTGTACCCGTCGCTCAGCGGGTCACTAGCCGAAGCTGCCCGCCGCCTGCACGTCTGACGCCGCCTGCCCGGCTCACGCAACTCGTGGACGCGACTACCAGCCGCCGCCACCGAAGTCGCCGCCGCTGAAACCACCGCCCCCACCGCCGTCAAACCAGCCGCCGCCAGAGTCGCCGCCGCCCCAATTGCCACCGTCGCCACCTGACATACCGCCGTCGCCAACGTAGTACGCGGTAGGCGAGTGCATGAACATGCTGCCCACCATTGTGGCCATGAACACCGTGGTCATGAGGTCGGCGTTGGAACGGTAGTAGCCGTTGGTGTAGCCGGCGTAGGCTGGACCGGAGTTGTAGTACGGCGTGGGGACACCGTCAGCATCGACCATACGGGTGTTGGGCACATAGCCGTCTGCGACCGCGGTGGCACAGGCTTGGCAAGCCGGGACGTCCCGCACCGCAGCACCGGGCGGGGCAAACGGCACATCCGAGACGCTCAAACCGTGTCTGGGGTCGAAGAAGCACGGCGGCCGATGTTCAGGCAGCGGTTCGCCAGCCAGCCGCGCCGCCACACACGCCACTCGCCAACGACCTTCATCCAGCGCGCTCGTCACGTTCACGGCATCGTCGGGTTTGGTCATTGCGACGGCGGCGTATTTGGCCTGCTCGTAGTGATCGAGGGCCGCCTGGAGATCTTGTCGACCTTCATCGCCAAGTCGAGGGTCGCTGAGGTCCGGGTCCAGTGCATCGAGCGCCTCGCCGTAGGCGGTGATGTCCTCATCCAGCGTCTTGCGCACCGCGGCAGTGCTGATGGCGAGTTTCTGTTTGGCCCGCCGCCGGGTGATCCACACAGCGCCACCGGCAGCGACACCGGCCAAGCCCAGAATGATCAGCAATGGCCAGACGTTGGCGGCACTGCCAGTACGGCTGGCGCCCGCGGCACCGGGGCTCGTGAAGTCCCCAGCGGCACTACGTCCGGCGACGGCATCCACAAACGACAAGATGGTGGCCGCCGGGTCGCCGGGGTTTTCCAGGTAGGCCTCATTGGCCAAGTCACCGACCGTGCCCACAGTCGAACGGGCTTGGAAACCGAAGTCCGAGTTGGATGTGCCGATGAGCACTGCGTAGGTGCCGGGGCGGCCCGTGGCGCTGCGGAGCCGGTCGAGGGCAACGTTCGGGTCGTTGTTGGCCGAGGTCAAAGCGGCTGTGGGTAGAACGGCGACAAAGATCGGCGTTCCGGCGCCATCGATCGCACTGCGGATGTCAGCCTGACTGGCCGCGCTGAGCGAAATTTCCGCCTGTGGATCGACGTACAGCGGATCCGAGCGCAAAGCTCGACCGACGTCGTCGAACGTGGTGTTGGCGAACGCTGGCGCAGCCAAGCCGAGTGCTGCCGCGACGGCAATCAGAATTGCCACCAGAGGTCGAAGGGCGGTCATGAGGGCCTCCCAAGGCCAGAGGTTGGTCTAGAGGCTAAGTGTAAACATCAATCGCCACCGGCGCAGCAGCCCGCCGGTCAACACATGGCACAGGTGGACCGACGGCTGGGTCACGCTAGTCCTTGATTTCCAACAGCGGTGTGCCGGCAGGGACAGTAGTACCCACTTCGGCGGTGATGTTGGCAACGGTGCCCGCCTTATGGGCGTTCAGCGGCTGCTCCATCTTCATCGCCTCAAGCACGACCACAAGGTCGCCCTCGGCTACCACTTGGCCCTCTTCGACTGCAATCTTGACCACGGTCCCCTGCATGGGCGCCGTGACATCGTCGCCGGAAGCGCCACCCGCGCCCGCCTTCTTCTTCCCACCAGCGCGACGTGGAGCCTTTTTGCCGCCAGTTGCCGGTCCGGCTGCTGCGAATCCCTCCGGGAGTGTGACCTCGACCCGCTTGCCGCCGACCTCAACGGTGAGAGCTTGCCGGGCTTCCGGTTCTGCCAGGTCCGCCGGCTCACCCGAGTAAGGCTTGATCTGGTTGTCAAACTCGGTCTCCATCCACGTGGTGTGGACGGCGAATGGCTCGCCGGGACCAGGGGCAAACGCCGGGTCACGGACCACAACCCGGTGGAATGTCAGCGCTGTGGGCATGCCGTCGATCTCAAACTCGTCCAGAGCCCGACGCGCGCGCTCCAGGGCGTGCTCACGGGTGTTGCCAGTGATGATCAGCTTGGCGAGCAGCGAGTCGAAGTTGCCGCCGATGACATCGCCCACCTCGAAGCCACTGTCCAGGCGCACACCGGGACCGGACGGCGGCCGAAACACCGTGAGCGCGCCGGGGGCGGGCAAAAAACCGCGCCCCGGGTCTTCGCCGTTGATCCGGAACTCGAAGGAGTGACCGCGCAGTTCGGGGTCGTCAAAGCCGAGTTCTTCGCCGTCGGCAATGCGGAACTGCTCCCGCACCAGGTCTAGGCCAGAGACCTCTTCACTCACAGGGTGTTCCACCTGCAGTCGGGTGTTGACCTCAAGGAAGGAGATCGAGCCGTCTAGACCCACAAGGAATTCGCAGGTGCCGGCGCCGTAGTACCCGGCCTCCAGCACGATGGACTTGGAGGCGCGGTAGAGCTCGTCGTGCTGTTCTTGGGTGAGGAACGGCGCAGGGGCCTCTTCCACCAGCTTCTGGTTGCGCCGCTGCAATGAACAGTCGCGGGTGGACACCACCACGGCATTGCCGTGCTGGTCGGCCAGCACTTGGGTTTCCACGTGCCGCGGCTTGTCGAGGAACTTCTCCACGAAGCATTCGCCGCGGCCGAAGGCGGTGACGGCTTCGCGGACGGCAGAGTCGTAGAGCTCGGGGATGTCCTCCATATTGCGCACGACCTTCAGGCCGCGGCCACCGCCACCGAAAGCCGCCTTGATGGCAATCGGCAGGCCGTGGGTCTGCGCGAACTCGATTACTTCGTCAGCGGAGGAAACGGGCCCCGGGGTGCCTGCCACCTGCGGCGCCCCGGCCTTCTGGGCGATCTTGCGGGCTGAGACCTTGTCGCCAAGTTTGCGGATGGCCTCCGGCGGGGGGCCGATCCAGGTCAGGCCAGCATCCACCACTGCTTGGGCAAAGTCGGCGTTCTCGGAGAGGAAACCGTAGCCGGGGTGCACAGCATCGGCACCGGACTCGGCGGCGGCACCTAACAGTTTGGCCACATCCAGGTAGGTTTCAGCGGGCGTCGAGCCGCCGAGTGCGTAGGCTTCGTCGGCCAGCTTCACGTGGAGCGCGTCGCGGTCAGGGTCGGCGTAGACAGCCACGCTGCCGAGCCCAGCATCCTTGCAGGCACGGGCAACTCGGACGGCGATTTCGCCACGGTTTGCAATAAGCACCTTACGCACGTCAAAACTCCTCGATCGGTCGGTCTGGCTGCCACCGGCACCCAGGTGGCGAGCGCCGCTCCTGCAAGGTGATGTCACGTGCCAGCAGCGGCGAACGCCATTGGTGTCTCTGCTGAGTCTAGGGAACGCCCCGCTGTCCAGCGGCTTGGGGATACGACCAATCCGGCGCCCCCAACCATGGCAGTGCACAAGTGACGGAATTGTGCCTGCGAACCACGAATGCGGGGTACCGCGGACCGTCGTGAATATATGGCGGGTTGCGGCACCAATATAAGGTGGGTCGGTGGCGCATTCAGAGCAGTCCGCGGACGTTCAGCCAACGACGCACCGGCACCTGGTGCTGGGATCGCAGTCGCGCTCACGACGGAAATTGCTGCATGCCGCCGGGATCACCCCGGTGGTTTTGGTGAGCGAAATCGACGAAGCGCAAGTGGCCGCGCGGCACCATGAGCACCACGCGACGGGGCGAGCGCCAGCGGGGGAGCTTGTGCTGGCGTTGGCGGAGGCGAAAGCCGCTGAGGTCGCCCGTAGGCTGCGGGCAGGCTGGCAACCGCCACCGGACCAATTCCCAGAGTTTGTCGCCCACACGGCGGTAGTGGTGGCGGCGGACTCCATGGTCGATCACCGCGGGGAGACGCTGGGGAAACCGGATGGGCCGGCTGATGCGATCGCGCGACTCATCGACATGCAGGGATCCAGTCTGACGTTGCACACCGGGCATTGCGTGGTCGACCTGGCGACAGGCCAACAAGCCAGTGCGTCCCGCGCTACGCGGGTGGATTTCGCCGCCGCTTCCGATGCCGAGATTCGGGCCTACGTCACTTCCGGTGAGCCGCTGGGGGTCGCCGGTTGCTTCACGTTGGAGGGGTATGCGGCGCCATTCATTGATGGCATTGCTGGCGATCCGAGCAACGTGATGGGTTTGTCGTTGCCCCTGCTGCGCCGACTTTGCGCAGACCTTGGCGTGACTTGGCTGCAACTCGTTGATTGTGGGCCGACCGGTTAGGCAGAGCTGAACGTGGAGCGGTCGCGGAGGCTGATTTGCCCCACAAGGGTGTGGCCAGTGGTGGCGGCAATTGCGAGGGATGATCCGAATAACACGTATGTAACTCATACTTTCGGATAATGTAAAACTCACGTCATGCCATCCTGTCATCACTATGAGTAGTGTCTGGGCAGCGTCCGTCTGAAGGCGGGGGTGGCATCGCCTTGGGATAGAACCCTGACGTCCCATTGCGCTCCAAAAGTAGGGCGGCACTCGTTGGCGCTGCACATAGCACTGAATTGACATCTGGAAGGTGTGAGGGATGAAACGAGTGTGGATCGTTGCCGGGGCGCTGCTCGTGGTGGCGTTGGTGCAGTTGTTGCTTGTGGGCTTCGTCGGATCAGACACACTGCGCGCGGCTTTTCCGGTGATGGTGCTCAGCGCCGCAGCCGTTCTGATCCGTGGTGGAACGGTGTGGGCAAAAGCCATTTGGATCTTCGTCGGATCGCTGGTAGGGATGCTGGGATTTGTGCTCGGTGCCGGCATGTTGCCAGATAACAACTTCGGCTACTTTCTCGGCGCAGCCATTCCCCTGCTGATCGTCAGTGTGTTGGTGATGTGGACCAAGCGCGTGCAGTACCTGGTTGCCGCCGTGTGCGGGGTGGCGGCGTTCCAGTCGGTGTACACCACATTCTTCTTCAGCGATCCGCAGAGCATCAACTTCTCGATGCCGGTGGCGTACGGAATCATGATGGTGCCGATGGCCCTGACCTTCCTGGTGTTCGCCGTGGTCACCGAGTTGCTGCCCGATCTGCTAGATGATCCCCATCCCGCTGTGCCCAGCGAGCCGACGCAGCCTTCCGATGGCGCATCCGCAGCAGAACAGGATGGTGCGCAGAGCGACCAGGCTCCCACGGATAGTGCCGATCAGAGCGAAGCGGCCGCCGACGACACCACCACCGAACCGGGTGCGGACGAAGACGCCGAAGAAGAAACCAAGACTCAGCCAGTTGCCGTGGACGAAAAGGTTGGTGCGTGATGCGAGGGGTACTCAAGTTGGTGGCAGCGGTGGCTGCAGCAACTACGCTGGTAGCTTCCGGAGTGTCGCCGGCGCTGGCGGATGAGGCGAATCCGTCGCCCTCACCCTCGGTTCCGGCCGAGAGCGGCGGGGTGATGCCGCTGGCTTCGCCGAGCGGGCCGTTGCAAGCCAGTGTGGGACAGAGTCTGCAGGTTCGGATGGACGCCGACGCCCAAGCGAACAGCCAGTTCGGGGAACTGAAGTGGTTGGCCACGCAGGTTACGGCGCAGGGGACTGGCAGCGGCGACGTTGTGGTGCCGATGGACGACACGCTATTTCGGTCGCTCGACGGCTTTGTGAAGCCAGCCAATGATGGTTCCGCAGCGACCTTCACCTTTTCTGACGTCAATGGTGTCGATGTAGGGCGCACTATTGCGCTGTACCCCATGGATGCCCCTACCGCACTCAGCGTGACGACAAAGTTCACCCTCGATGGTGAAGTAGTCCAGGCAAACGACCTTGTGGGCAAGTCGGGTGTGGTGACCGCGGAATATACAGTCACCAACAACACGACCAAGACCATGCCAGCGACGTTCAAGTCGGTTTCCGGCGAAGAGATCACGCAAGATGTGCAGGCGGACGAGCCGTTTGTGGTGCAAGCAACCACGACGCTGCCGCAGCGGTTCACGTCCCTCAACACGGGGATGGGCCAGGTAGGTGCCGACGGCCTCGGCGGCAATCAGATCATGTGGATCGGTTTGCCGTTCCGGCCGCTGAGCAAAGACGGCACAGCCACTTTCGGCTGGGCGGCGAATGTGGTGGATGGGGAGATTCCGCCGATGGTGATCCAGGCGGCTCCGGTGTACATGCCTCCAGGGGAAGATGCAGCAGCCCAGGCGAGCGGTCTGGGACTGGCATTGCCGGGTGGCGGGTTGAACATCTCCAAGCCGAAGCTCGGCGGTGGCGGCACGACTCGTCAGGACATCGGTACTGCCTTGAGCGGTGCGAAGGAACTGATCGGTGGACTCAAAGCGTCCGGTGGAGTGATCGGGACCGCGCTGCAAGACACGGTCGCTGGAGTGAAGACCGGCGGCACTGACGTGGTGGCGGCGCTGGAGCAGATTTGCTCACCGGCACTACTCAACTGTGCGACGTTTGAAGCCGGTGGCCTGAATGCGGCAGTGACCGATGCCATCGCGCGGGTTGAGCAGTCGCAGCAAACTTTGCGGGCCCAAGCCACTGAGTTGGAAGAGAACGGCGCGGGTAACCAGCAATTGGTGCAGGATTTGGAAGAAGCACTTTTCGTACTGGAGACTGATTCAGCCGCCCTGCAAGCAGCCATCAACACGGCCAACACCGGGTTGAAATCCGCCAGCAGCGCTTTGACGACGGCCCAAACCGCTCTCACCGGGGCCAATGCTCTGCTGAACAGCGCGCTGGGAGCATGCGAAAGTCCCACCAACCCCACACCTGGGGAACTGGGCGGGCAGCCGTGTAGTGCCTACCAGAATGAGATCAGACAGACCGCAAGCGCAATCCAGACGATCTCGAACGCGGAGTCGAAAGTCACCGCCGGCTTGACTGCCCTGGAACCGTACGCTGGCATCGCCGGGCCGTTCGCCAAGATCGCTACCTTGATCAGGGTGATTCTGCCGCTGCTGCCAGGTGTGATCGGCGCTGGAGAAGCCGAGGTTCTGCGCGATGTTGCCAACAAGCTCACCGGACCATTGGACCAGTTGTATTCGGTGCAGGCGTTGATGGCGAGTCTGGCTCCGCCGTTGGCCGAGTTGAAGGCTGGAATGGCGGAGATTCAGGCCGCGATCGACGGTGGTTTGAAGGAACTAGCGAATCTGCGCAACACCATTCCGGCGATCGTTTCCGGAGGCGGCATGCTCAAGGGCGGGATGGGTGCGCTGAGCGCGGATGCCAGTGGCTTCCTCAGCGAGGTGGTCACACTCGCGTTGACTGCCAAGGACAAACTCGTCACAGTCAAAGCGGATGCGGCAGCGGCGGTGGGCGAGGTGAAAACCGAGCTCACCGAGTTGGGAACCAAGGCCGACAACGTGAAGGCTTCGATAGTTGGTCTGGAGATGGCTGCGGCACAGTCGCCGTTGCCGTACTCCATGGTGGAACCGCCGACCGGGCCAATCACGGTGTCGCAGGCTGATGCGGCGAACAGCACGCCGGAATCGACCGGTGGGATGGTTCCCGTGACCACCGCTTTCGGCGCCTACCAGTTCATGCTGGACCCGGCGAATGAGAACACAGTGAATACGTCCGGGCGGATCGTGACCGGTGTCATCCTGCTGCTCTTGGCGGCGGGTGCAGGCAT
>CAZVKB010000091.1:9511-11564 GCA_964627505.1 uncultured Actinomycetes bacterium
CAATGATCACTCCCCCATTCGTACCCCGCAGGGCTAACCGCGGTGGTCATCACCGCGGCACGGGTTGTGCTGAACGCCCAGCCACCAGCGTTCGCACGGCTTCAGAGGTTCGCGCCTGGTCGTGACCGGGTCAGCCCGCGGAAGGACGTTGGGTCACGATGTCCCAGCCGCCTGCCGGGCTCACAAGCAGCCGGCAGCGCCCCAGGACTACCCACAGTGGCTGGCCAGCGGCTACGACAGGGGCTGGGGCGCCGGGTCAGTGCATGGGGTGGTCAAGCTGGTTTTACCGTCGCCACCGGCAAAGAGATCCGACAGCCACTCAAGCGCAGCCGGAGCGTCAAAGAAGGCCGATTGGGTGTGGGCTTGGAATCCGTTGCCGATGTCGACCAAGGTGTCCCCAGTTGCGTTGGGGCCCTCCACCCAATGCATGCGCAAGTTGGCGCCGGCGTCACACCAGGACTGTTGCAGGAGGGCCGTGGTGGAAGCCAATACCACTTTGTCATTGGTGGTTTGACCCACGGCAACCGGCACTGAAGGGTCAAAGGTCGGCGTTTGGGTGGTCAGCATGCTTTGCCATTCCGGATTCGTCAAAATGGTCTCGTTGAAGAACGGATTGCCCTCGAGCGACTGAATGCCTGAGGGCACGGTCGCGTCAGTGACACACAACTGCGCCATCTGCCCGTACCTCTTGTCGGCTGCGTCAGTCATGACTTCCTGCGGATTGAGTCCGGGCGCCGCAGTCGGCCAGGCCACCATCACTTCCGGGCCAAGAACCCACGCAATGAGGCGGTTCCATTGTCCCGCCACCAGTGCCTGCATTTCGGCCGCTGGATCAGAGGCGAACGCGCCAACGATGTTCAACTCGGGTGCATATGCCTTGGCAAACTGAGCGGTGAACAGAGCCGCGTGGCCGCCTTGGGATTGCCCATACACACCATAGGTGTCGCCAGCTTGGGCCACCGGCAGGCTGCGGGCGGCACGCACTGCATTCATCGTGTCGAACGCCTCGGGTGCTCCGACCAGGTACTGCAGTGGCTTCTGCGCGGGTTGACCGTCCGGCACCGTGGTGCCGAATCCGGCGTAATCGGTGGCTGTCACCACCCAGCCGTTGTTCAGCATGTTCAAGATGAAGCCAGGTGAGGTGGATGGGGTCGCGTCCGCGGTGATCGGTTGCATCTCCTGGAATCCAAGCGTGGTGTTCGTGGTCCGTGATGGTGCACAATCCGGGCCCATCCCCATGGTTCCGTGATCCCAGGCCACGATCTTGCGGCCGTCGCTGGGAGCGTCTCCGAGCGGCACGAAGATCACGCCGGAGGACAAGCGTCGCGTCGTCGCGTCACCTACCTGGTAGGTATTCGCAGAGTTGTTGGGGTCCTCGGTGACATAGAGCACACGGTAGGCAGTTCCGACACCATCCATACTGGGGATGTCGTTATTCACTTGACAACGCACGATCGTGCCCAGCGGGGCGGTGGGCTCGCCGGCGGGCAGGGTGTAGAACTCGTCGATCGTGCCTTGGAAGTTGCACTCGGCTGCAGCCGCAGGTGGGCCGGTCTGGAGCGCCGGTGCGGATGACTCTCCGGAGCCCGCCTGTGCCCCGCACGCCGTGAGAGTGAGAGCTAACCCTGCGAGTAGCAACTTCTTCATCGTTCATACCTTCTTGCAGATGTTCATGGTCTGCCGATGAATGTATCCGTCACGCCATGATCACGCAGCGTGAAGGGCGAGAATTTGTCGCAACTTTGCCAGGCGATTGCGCCGACGGCTGTGGGTCTGCTGACGCCCGACGATCACGCCAAAGTTACCTGGGCAAACCCGACGCCCACCAGGTACGGGAGTCGCCGGGGAAGATCGGCGTGCGGTGCAACCGCGCGGGTTGCGACCACTCTTCGGGGGGTGCGTTGTCTTCGCCGGCTGCCCCGCCCATGCTGGCAAACACCGCCACCAATGCCGCGATGTCCTCAGCTGTCGGCTCACCCCGGACTACTCGCAGGAGCAGTGGTGGCGGTGCCGGGGTTTCCGCTGCTGCCACAGCCGCGTCGTCGGTGCTCAC
>CAZVKB010000092.1:0-11560 GCA_964627505.1 uncultured Actinomycetes bacterium
CTCCTGCGCCAGCCGCTGCGCCCGTTCGGCCGCGTTGCGCATCGAAGGCGACTGCGGACCAAGCACCACCGACAGTGACGCCAGCAGCGCCGCCACAGCCGGTTTGACAATTCGCAGCGGAATCTGGGGCACCCCGAGCTTGGTTCGGTAGCTACTCGGCAGCGAGGCGACTGCACCGGAGAACAGCACCGAATAAGGAGCCCGAGCGGGTACCGGCAGCGGCGGTCTGCGAATAAACGACACCGTTTCCGCCGTCGCCACACTACCTACGATCACGGAATCGAAACTCGCCAACTGCTCAGCCAATTCGCGGACGCTGCGGGGCGGATCGAGCAAGCCCACCAGTTCGCCGGCCTTCGCCCATTGCGCGACATAAGCGTCCTCCCCGCCGGGAATCTCCCCGCCCCAAATCCGGTGCGTCGCCAGAAACGAATCAGTGAAAGCCACATGCACCCAGCGCAGCAGATCCTGATCGCTCGCCGCATACGGGACGCTCACCCCGCCAGCTTCATACACTCCGCGCACACGCCGGTGCATTCCGCGCACCCGAGCCGACTCCCGATCAGCCATGGCAGTGTCACCGAAAGTTGTGACGGTGAGCCACTTGGTGGTCCCGATCAAGCGACCCAGGGCATCCGTTTCGTATCGGGAGTGCTGCATCACGCCAGCCAACGCCGCCGGATGAAGCGTCTGTAACAACAACGCCCGCACGCCGCCGACAAGGGTAGGCAAAGATCCATGCACCGACCACGTCGCAGACCCCGGGCCGAAGTAACCCGCATCCGTGCCGTCGGCCAACTGCCGAACCCAGTCCGGTTGACCGTCCGCCTCACCCGAGAGCAAGTTGCGAAATCCCCCGGCCACCAATTCCCGACCCTGGGCAATCAAGCCCATCGGCGCAGTCTTCGAGACACTACCCCGCACCCGGGCCTGCGGCGACGAGTCCGCGGATGACGGTGTCGAATCCATACCACCAATCATGGCCCAACGTGCGCCACCCGCCACCGCAGCAATTCCGGGGTAGAACCACGAGTCACCGCAGCCGGAGCAGATCAGTGTTGCTGACGAGGGACCCTAGTGGCCGCTGAAGTTGAATATTCCGACCCGCGTTCCATCTGGGCGTCGGGGCGACGATGCGCTGTACCTGTCTGGCTGCACGTCATCGACCAAGTGGGCCACGATGTGCCCGATCTTCCGTGCGACGTGCCGACTCTTCTTCTGTGTTCCAATCATCAGTTTTCTCCTCGATACCCACGATCGACCCTGGTGAGGGCGCCGACCGAGTGCCCGGAAGTGTTGTCATAGGTGTTATCAACGCTTCCCCTCCAGCCTAGTGCCCGCGCCTGAGACCCGTACATGGCCGGTCATGAGGATTACGCTCATCCCGTGGTGCGTCGAATCAGGGCTTGGTCGCGCCCTGAGACGGGCGCATCGAAGCGAGCAGCAACCGGATGAGCGAAAGGTCTTACGAATCCCCCTGTCAGTCTTCGAATTTGTAGCCCATGCCCCGGACCGTCACCAGGTTTTCCGGTGCCGCCGGATTAGCCTCAATCTTGGCCCGCAGACGCTTGATGTGCACATCCAGCGTCTTGGTATCCCCAACGTAGTCGCTGCCCCACACCGACGTGATGATCTGCTTGCGGGTAAGCACCCGGCCGGCGTTGCGCATCAACAACTCCAGCAGGTCGAACTCCTTCAACGGCAGTTTCACCATTTCCCCGCGCACGGTGACGGTGTGCCGACTGGAGTCCAGCCGCACCGGTCCCACAGTCACTGAGCCCGACGTCGACTCCGCCGCAACCGGCGCCTGCCGGCGCATCACAGCTTTGATCCGAGCCAGCAACTCCCGCGTGGAGAACGGCTTGGTGACATAGTCGTCTGCACCCAACTCCAGACCGACCACCTTGTCGATCTCGCTGTCCTTGGCCGTCACCATGATGATCGGCACCGTCGAGGTGGCCCGAATCGCCTTGCACACCTCTGTTCCCGGCATCCCCGGCAGCATGACATCGAGCAGCACCAGATCAGCGCCCTCGCGTTCAAACGTGGACAAGCCCTCTGGTCCATCGGCTGCCAGCGTCACGTCGAAACCCTCACGGCGCAGCATGAAACCCAGCGCTTCCGCGATCGATTCCTCGTCCTCCACCACCAGAATCCTGAACAAGTGTCAGCCTCTCCTCTCCGTCACGTTGTCGACCAAGTCCATGCGCGCCACCGGGGCCGGCTCCGACCCTGAGCCCCGCTTGTTCTCCCGATACGCCGGCAACCGCAGCGTGAACGTGCTGCCTTCGCCTTCCACCGACCACACAGTGACATCGCCACCGTGGTTGTTGCAGACATGTTTGACGATCGCCAGCCCCAACCCGGTGCCGCCGGTCATGCGCGAGCGGGCCGGGTCGATTCGATAGAAACGTTCAAAAATCCGCTCCAGATCAGCCGCCGGAATCCCCATCCCCTGATCTGTCACGGTGACGTTGACGATGCCGTCGCGCTCCACCACGCCCACCGCCACCTTGGTCTGCGGCGGTGAATACGAAATGGCATTCGCCAGCAAATTACGCAGCGCCGTCACCAACTGATCTTCCACCCCGAACACCCGCAGCCCGTTGACGCCGCCGACCACCAGATCAATCTCGTCCTTGGTGGCCGCCGTCCGCACGCTGTCCACCGCCTCGCGCACCACATCATCAACATCCACCACCCGCGCACTCTCCAGCGGTTGGTCACCCTGCAAGCGGGACAGATGAATCAGGTCGCCCACCAAGTTGGTCAACCGGCGGCATTCGCCCGACATGCGGCCGGCGAACATCCGCACAGCTTCCGGGTCCTCGGCGGCTTCCGCGACGGCTTCGGCCAGCAGCGTGAGCGCACCCACCGGAGTCTTCAACTCATGGCTGACATTTGCGACAAAATCCCGGCGCACGGTGTCCACCCGGCGGGCGCCCGAAAGGTCCTCGGCCAACACCAACACCGAGTTCACCCCCAGCGGTGCGGCCCGTACCCGCAATTCCAACGCTGCCGAAGCCAGTGCCGGCCGGGGGATCACCACGTCGTGTTCGCGCGTGATGCCATCCCGGTACACCTCCCCCACGAGCGCCTGGATTTCGATGCTGGCCAGCCGGTCGGACACCACCAGACCCAAACTCACTGCCTTTGCGGAAGCCCGCTGCACCATGCCGCTGGTGCCCTCGACCACGAGGTTCGCCCCGGGCAAGACGGCCAGAATCTGGGTGGTGGCACTGGGGTCGTCGATGTCGGTGGGAGCGGCGTGGGATTTGCTCGCTTCGGCGGCACGTCGGGCACTCCAGGCCACCACCAGCGAGGCGCCGGCAACCAGCCCGAGCGCCGCGACCAGCACGATAGCCAAAGTTTCCACGTCCCTACAGTAGGCGTCCACAGCCAAAATGGGCAGGACTCCCCTTCTCTGGTATCGCGCTGTTCATTCCACTGTCACCGACTGGACACGCCACCTACACCGAGACGGTACTTACCCCAGCCCCCATGCCCCTTTTCGTTCACCGGCCTATCCTTGGAGGATGCGCGAGGCCTATCACGAATCTCTGCACGAGATCGACACCCTGCTAATCGAAATGACCCGATTGGTGGGACGGGCCATGAACCACGCCACCCAGGCCCTGCTCGACGCCGATCTGCAAGAGGCCGAAAGTGTGATCGCCGAAGATTCCCGGCTCGATGGAATCCGGGCCGACATCGACGAACGGGCCACCCAAATCGTGGCCCTGCAGCAGCCAGTTGCCGGGGAGTTGCGCCGACTGCTCTCCGCCCTGCGGATCGCTACGTCGCTGGAACGTATGGGCGATCTCGCGGTGCACGTCGCCAAAACCACCCGCCTTCGCTACCCGGGCACCGTGGTGCCGGTGGAATTGCGCGGGGTGGTCTCCGACATGGGCGCCGTCGCACAGCGGATCGTGCACCAGACCGGAGCCGCCATGGCGTCCCACGACGTGGAACAAGCCCACCGCGCCATGAGCACCGATGACGAAATGAATCGGCTGCACCGGGAAATGTTCAACATCATGTTGTCGCCGGCGTGGACGCACGGCGTGGAAGCCGCAATCGACCTGACCCTGGTGTCGCGCTTCTACGAACGGTTCGCCGACCACGCCGTCACCATCAACAAGCGCATCGTGCACATCGTCACCGGCGAGGCCTACGAGGACATCGATCGCCCGTGACCCGACTTCGCGGCATCGAACCACGCGGCATCGAACGGCCCCGCATCGCCATGCTTTCGCTGCACACCTCACCCTTGGCGCAACCGGGGTCCGGGGATGCCGGGGGCATGAACGTCTATGTCTGGGAGATCAGCCGCCGACTCGTGGCCGCCGGTGTGGACGTGGAGATCTTCACCCGCGCCACCGGCCACGCCCACGGCGATACCCACGACCTGGTCGACGGGGTCCTCGTGCGCCACCTGCCAGCCGGGCCTCGCAACGGTCTGGCCAAGGAAGAACTGCCCGCCCAACTGTGCGCCATGACCGCCGGCATCCTGCGCGCAGAATCCGCCAAACCCGCGGGCTGGTTTGACCTCGTGCACTCCCACTATTGGCTGTCCGGCCAGGTGGGGTGGGTCAGCTCCGAGCGGTGGGGGGTGCCGCTGGTGCACTCCATGCACACCCTCGCTCTGGCCAAGAACCGCGACCTGCGCCCCGGCGACACCCCCGAACCGCGCGCCCGGATCATCGGCGAACAGCAAGTCGTGGACGTCGCCGACATGCTGGTGAGCAACACTGAAGCCGAGCGCTGGGACTTGGTGTCGCTCTATGACGCTGATCCAGCGCGCACTGCTGTGGTGCATCCGGGCGTCGACCTCGACGAATTCACCCCCGGTGACCGCACAGCCGCCCGGCGTCAACTCGGTCTGGACCCGAACGTCGACCTGTTGGTGTTCGTCGGACGGCTGCAACCCCTCAAAGCACCCGATGTGTTGCTGGCCGCGGCCGCCCAGATGGACCGCCGTTCCCGGCCATTGCATGTGGTCATCTGCGGCGGGGCGTCTGGCAACGGGCGCGAGGAACCCGAGCGTTTGGCCGCTCTGGCCCACAACCTGGGGATCGCCGAGCATGTGACCTTTCTGCCGCCACTGCCCAAGGGCCAACTCGTCGCCTTGTTCCGGGCCGCCACGGCCGTGGCGGTCCCGAGCCATTCGGAAACTTTCGGCTTGGTGGCCGTCGAAGCCCAAGCCTGCGGCGCGCCCGTCGTGGCCGCCGACGTCGGCGGCTTGCGGACTGTGGTGACGCACGGGGAATCCGGCGTGCTGGTGGCCGGACACAATCCCACCGACTGGGCCGCAGCGCTGGAGGAGGTCCGCACCTCACCGCGGTTGGCCCAACACCTGCGCGCAGGCAGTCTGCGGCGTGCGTCCGAACTCAGCTGGGATGCCACCGTCGCCGGACTGATCGACACCTACCGGGAGGCGCTGCACGCCCGCCGTTGCCAACCCCTGCGGGCGCAGGCATGACCGACACCGCAGCAGCCAATGCCGCCGCCGCCATCCGCCAGTGGTGTGCCGAAGCCGAAGTGGAATGGCAGGAGACCCAACCGGGCCAATTCGTCATCGTGCTGCCCGGAGAGCAGAAGTTGCGCACCACTGTGTCGGCGTCGGTGGCCGCCGCGGGCATCACGATCAACGCTTTTGTGATCCGCCACCCAGACGAGAACGAGCCCGCCGTGCATCGCTGGCTGCTCGAACGCAATCGGCGCATCTTCGGCATGAGCTACGCCATCGATCCTTTCGGCGACATCTTCCTCGTCGGGGTCCTGCCAGCGGCCGGATTCAATACCGACGCCATGGACCAACTGATGGGCAGCGTCCTTGCCAACGCAGACGAGGTCTTCAACCACCTGCTGGAGTTGGGGTTCAGCTCGGCAATCCGCGCCGAATGGCGCTGGCGGCTCGATCGCGGGGAGAGCACGCGCAACCTGGAAGCCTTCCGGCACCTGGCCGAGCCCCGCGAAAGCCCACCGCAATAGCGACCGGGCAGGAATCCCCAGCGGCCACAGGGCAGACTGTCCCCATGACTGAATACACCTTGATTCTGCTGCGTCACGGCCAAAGCGAATGGAACGCCCTCAACCTGTTCACCGGCTGGGTGGACGTCGATCTCACCAGCCAAGGGGAAGCCGAGGCGTTCCGCGGGGGACAGATGCTCGCCGACTCCGGGATTCTGCCCGACGTCGTGCACACCTCGCTGCTACGGCGGGCGATCCGCACCACCAACATCGCGCTGGCTACCGCGGAGCGGATGTGGATCCCGGTGCGCCGCTCGTGGCGGCTGAACGAACGCCACTACGGCGCGCTGCAGGGCAAGAACAAGAAAGAAACGCTGGCAGAGTTCGGCGAGGAGCAGTTCATGCTGTGGCGGCGCTCGTATGACACCCCGCCCCCGCCGATCGACCCTGATGACCCCTACGCCCAAACCTACGACGTGCGCTACGCCCGGCTCGCCCCTGAAGAGCGGCCGGCCACCGAGTGCCTCTCGGACGTGGTCACCCGTATGTTGCCGTACTGGTACGACGCGGTGGTGCCGGATCTGCGCGACGGCCGTACTGTGATGATCGGGGCCCACGGCAACAGTTTGCGCGCCCTCGTCAAGCACCTCGACAACATCTCCGATGAGGACATCGCCGGGCTGAATATCCCCACCGGCATCCCGCTGGTCTACCGGCTCGACGAGAACCTCAAGCCGATCGTGCCGGGCGGGGAGTATCTCGACCCCACCGCAGCAGCCGACGCGGCAGCTGCAGTCGCCAACCAAGGCCGCTAACCAGTGGCCACAGCCCTGGTGACCGGCGCGACTGCCGGGATCGGCTTGAGTCTGGCCCAGCAACTCGCCGGGCATGGGCACGACCTGATCCTGGTGGCGCGCAATGCCGACCGCTTAGCCGACACGGCGAACGGCATCCACCGTCAGTTCGGGGTCACGGTGGCGACGATGCCCGCTGATTTGGCCAACCGCTCCGACGTGGACCGGGTCGCGGCCCGTTTGGCCGACACTGCCGCGCCGGTGGAGTGGCTGATCAACAACGCCGGATTCGGGGTGCGTGAGCCGTTCGCGCACTCCGACCTGGCCGCCGAGCAGGCGATGCTCGACGTGCTCGTGACCGCCCCGATGCGGCTGACCCACGCCGCCTTGCCCGGGATGTTGGAGCGTGGCCGGGGCCGCGTGCTGGTGGTGTCGTCCATGGCGTCGTTCCTCCCGTCCGGCACCTACTCGGCTGCCAAGGCGTGGGCCACTGTGTTCTCCGAAAGCCTGTCCGCGCAGTACCGCCACCGCGGGGTGCATGTCACCGCACTGTGTCCGGGCTACACACACACCGAGTTCCACGAGCGCGCCGACATGGACGTCTCAGGCATCTCGGAGTGGATGTGGCTCAACGCAGATGCGGTTGCGGAGTCCGGACTGCTGGCGTGCGAAGAGGGCCGAGCGATCGCCGTCCCCGGCCTGGTCTACAAGGGTCTCGGCCTACTCACCACAGTGCTGCCCCGGCCGGTGCTGCGGCGAGTGCTGCGGGCGGGTTCAGGCGGCCTGCGCGAAGGCAGCACCAAGTAGCCTCGAGCCTGTGACTGACCTGACGCACCTGATCGCGCGCATGCATCCGCATGCGGAGTCCGTGTTCGGCCACTATTCGGCCACGGCCATCCAGTTAGGGGCAGTCAACCTCGGGCAAGGTTTCCCGGACATCGACGGTCCGCAGGTCCTCAAAGATGCCGCAATCGCCGCGATCACTGACGGTTCCGGCAACCAGTACCCACCCCGCAACGGGATTCCCGAGTTGCTCGCGGCTGTTGCCGACCACCAGCAGCGTTTCTACGGTCTGCACTACGACCCCGGCACGGAGGTGGTGATCGGCACCGGGGCCAGTGAAGTCCTCGCCGCGGCGCTGCTCGCGTTGGTGCACCCCGGCGATGAAGTGATCGTGCCGGAACCGTGGTTCGACGTCTACGGGGCTGGGATCGCGCTGGCCTCCGGGGTGGCGGTGGGGGTACCGCTGGCGCGCACGGCGACCGGATTTGCCCTGGATCTGGCTGCGATCGAGGCCGCAATCACTCCCCGCACCCGGATGATTCTGCTCAATACCCCCCACAACCCCACCGGAACCGTGTTCACCCTGGCCGAACTCACAGCGCTCGCTGAGGTGGTGGCACGCCACGATCTGCTCGTGCTCAGCGACGAGGTATATGAGCACATCGTCTTTACCCCCCACCAGCATGTGCCCTTCGCCACTCTGCCGGGGATGCGCGCACGCACAGTCACCGTGGGCAGCGGCGGCAAGACGTTCTCGTTCACCGGTTGGAAAGTGGGCTGGGGCAGCGGCCCGGCTGATCTCATCGCCGCCGTCCGGGTGGTGCGTCAGCACCTGTCGTACGTGTCCAGCGGGCCGTTTCAACCTGCGATCGCCGTCGGCCTGGCGCTGCCGGACTCCTACTTCGCCGACCTCGCCGCCCGGATGCAGGCCAACCGGGACCTGCTGACGGCGGGCCTGAACGACCTCGGTCTCCAGGTGATACCGGCGGGCGGTTCGTACTTCCTGACCACCGATGTCAGCGGCCTCGGCTGGTCGGACGGGGTGGCGTTTGTCGAACACATCAGTCGGACTGCGGGGGTCGTGGCGATCCCCGTGCAACTGCTCACCAGCGGCGCGGTTGGACACGAGTTGGTGCGGTGGACCTTCTGCAAACGACCGGAGGTGCTACAGGAAGCGATTGGGCGGCTAGCCGCGGTCGAACTGGCGGCCGACCCGCTTAGCGCTGCCCGGTCGTGACGTACTCGCGCAGCGCATCCGCCGTCATCCAGGCGATTCCGCAGCGCGCGAGCGTGCGCCGTTCCTCTGCGAAGTCCCGGTTGAGCAACGCCTGTGTCAGTGTGATCACCGAATCCATGAGCGGCGTCGGCACGCCCAGCTGGTAGCCGAGTTCAGAGTAGATCGTCAGGCCGATGGGGACGTCTTCGGTGAGATAGCGGCTGTCGATTTGGGACGGGCCCTTGATCCCGTTGAGGGCTGACACCCCCCGGATCACTTGCCAGAACGTGTCGCCCTTGGGTCCGTATCCCATCGTCGGATAGGTGTCGATCAGGCTGAGCACATCGAGCCCGAGCGCGCGACCGATCGCCAGCCGTTCGGCGTCGATGGCCTCGATAGCCTGGCAGACCGCTGGGGTCATGCCCTCTTCGTAGTAGTAGAACTCGCCGTGGCTGTACTCGATCCGGCTGGCGGAGAGCAGCACCCCCAGACAGTGCAGAGTCGGGTTCGGGTTGTTCAGGCCGGCTTCCAGAACATTGGCCATCTGCTGGATCCCGGGGTACAGGTCCGACATCGCCGGCATCACGTGATCGGCTTTCACGGCCGGGAACACCCCGATCGACACGATCCGCCGTCGCCCAAAGATGTGCAGCGAATCTGGGCCGGTGATCCGGGTGGCATAGGGCAGCGCGGCGATCTCCGAAACGGTGACATCAGCGCTGACCCCGTGGGTGCGCCAGTATTCGGTGACGTCGAGTGAACCCATGGAGCCGGGCATCAGCACCAGGTTCATGCCGTCGCGCACATGCGGGGCGAGCAGGTCTGCGAACGTGCGTTGAAACATGGTCGGCACCACAGCAAGGACCACCTCGGCATCGGCGATGGCCGCCTCCAGGTCGAGTTCCACCCGCACCGGGGCGGTCCCAGAGATCACTCCGGTGGCGGTGATAGTGCCGCTGGCTGCGATGCCATCGAGAGTTGCCGCAAACGCCGGGATCTCATAGATGGTGACGTCATGACCGCCGAGCGCGAACTCCACTGCAGCAGCGCGCCCGCCGTTGCCACCTCCCAGAATTGTGACCCGTCGGGGCATCGTGTGTCGTCCTCTCAATTGCTCGCCGGCGGCCAAGGTTAGCGAAGGTGCGGAATCGCGATCAGCCGAATCGACCTGAGATGTAGTCCTCGGTCTGCTTCTCCTTCGGGCTGGCGAAGATCTGCTGCGTGGGTCCGTACTCCACGAGTCGGCCGGGTTGGCCGACGCCGGCGAGGTTGAAGAACGCCGTCGTATCCGACACGCGCGCGGCCTGCTGCATGTTGTGGGTGACGATTACGATCGTGTACTGCCGCTTGAGTTCATGCACAAGGTCCTCGATCGCCAGCGTGGAGATCGGGTCGAGCGCAGAAGCGGGCTCGTCCATGAGCAGCACTTCGGGCTCCACCGCGATCGCCCGGGCGATACACAGCCGCTGCTGCTGGCCACCGGACAAGCCGGCGCCCGGCTTCTTCAGCCGATCCTTCACCTCGTGCCACAAGTTGGCGCCGCGCAACGACTTCTCCACAATGTCGTCGGTGTTGGCCCGACGCACTTTGCGCCCCATCTGCAGTTTGAGGCCGGCGATCACGTTGTCGTAGATGGACATCGTGGGGAACGGGTTGGGCCGCTGGAACACCATGCCCACCGTGCGCCGCACATTCACCGGATCGATGTCGGGGCCATAGATGTTCACCCCGTCGAGATTGACCGCACCCTCCACTCGGGCGCCCGGAATCACCTCGTGCAGACGGTTGAGGGTACGCAGCACGGTGGACTTGCCGCAGCCGGACGGCCCGATGAATGCAGTGACCGCGCGCGGTTCCACAACCAACGACACATCGGCGACCGCGAGGAAATCCCCGTAGTAGATATTCACGCCAGACATGTCCATGCGTTTAGCCGGCGCATGCTCACCGAGTTCGTACACGTCTTGCGCCTTCACTGTGCCTCCTACCCGGACGCCGAGATGGGCGGCCGCTGGTGCTGGGGCGGTCGGGGTGACTTCGGGGTTCATTGTTGCTCCTTCTAGGACTTCGGGGCGGCAAAACGGGCAACAATCCGCGCGCCAAGATAGAGAATCATCACCAGCAGGATCAGAACTAGCGCCCCAGCCCATGCGCGGTCCAACGCGGCGTCGGTGCCGCTGGCGATCTGGTCCCACACGAAGGTGGGCAGCGACGCCTGCGCCCCGGAGAAGGGGTTCCAGTTCATGCTTTGGGACAAAAACGTGGTGAGCAGCAGTGGGGCGGTTTCCCCGGCGACGCGGGCAACGGCGAGCATCACGCCGGTGATGATGCCGCTCAGGGCGGTGGGAATCACGATTTTCGTGATGGTCTTCCACGGTGGCACACCCAAGGCCAGCGAGGCTTCGCGCAAATCGTTGGGCACGATCCGCAGCATCTCCTCGGTGGTACGCACGATCACCGGCACCATCAGGATCGTCAAGGCCAGCGAGGCCGCGAAGCCGGAGCGTTCAAAGCCCAGGGTGAGCACCCAGAACGTGTAGATGAACAGACCGGCGATGATGGACGGGATGCCGGTCATCACATCGACGAAGAAACTGATGGCCTTCGACAGGCGCCCGCCGCGGCTGTATTCCACCAAGTACACCGCCGTCATGATGCCCACGGGCACCGCGATGGCCGCTGCGATGATCACCTGCTCCAGGGTGCCGACGAGGGCGTGGGCGATCCCGCCGCCCTCCCGTCGTGCACTCACATTGCGCATGGTTTCGGACAGGAAACTGGGGTCCAGAGCTGC
>CAZVKB010000093.1:0-8764 GCA_964627505.1 uncultured Actinomycetes bacterium
TGGATGCGGTGAGCGGTGGGAAGACACTCACAGTCAACGTAACGTTTAATTAGCAATTCGGTGTGCAAGCAAGTGACCCGTGAACCGGGTGTGATGGTTTCCTTGCCGTGGCTGGCGACGGCTGTAGTGAATCTTGGCTTGGGAGAGTAGGGTCAAATTATGGTGGAAACAAAGAATGACCCAGAGAAGGATGCGGAGTCGCAAGCGGCAGGTCCGTTGTCGGAGGAGTTACTCAACGAGGTCAGCGGCGGCGATGCCGCCAATGGGTACTCCGATTTTAACTTCACCTTGAATTAGCCGATCTGTACTGGGGACCAAGATGGAAGTCGTCGGTGCACAGTCGCAGTCCCAAGATGACTCCGAGTCGCCACCAGAGGGCAAAGACGCGGGTGTGCTCGAAGAGCAGGACTTGGATGAGGTATCGGGTGGGGTTCTGCCCATGCCCCTGTACTAATGTCCTGCGGTTGCCTGCATCAGAGACGCGAGCCGAAATGAGGAACTTGTGACAGCGGCCTCGAGTGTGAGCATCTTGCTGGGCACCCCTGTCGCCCAGTCCGGAGTCACGCCCGCCTACCTGCAGTCAGTTGTTGCCTTCAGCCGGCTCTGCGCCGACCTCGGATGGCTTGTGGACGTTCGTACACGCGAGGACGGACTGGTGACGCGATCCCGGAACATCTTCGGCAGTCAGATGGTGCACTCCGAGCAGTACACGCATCTGCTCATGGTGGATTCTGACCTGGGCTTTGAGCCCGAGGTGCCGCAGCGGTTGGTGGACAGCGGACATGATCTGGTGGGGGCGTGTGTGCCGCTGCGGGAGGTCCGATGGCAGAAGGTGCGGGCGGCCCTCGACCAGGTGGGTAGCCTCACGCCAGAGGAGATGGAGTCACTAGGTCACCTGTATGCGGTGTCGTTCGTCCGGCCCTCATCAGATGCTGGAGGGGTGAGGCCCGTTGGCGACTTCGTCCCGGCGAGGTTCGTGGGCGGGGCCATGATGCTGGCCCGGCGTGAGGTCTTCGTTCGACTTGCCGGCTCCGACGAGGTGACTCACTACGAACAGGGTGGGAATTGGCAGGACTGGGATCCCAGTGGTTGGACCTTCTTCGATCAACTTGTGGATCCAGAGACTGGCACCTACCTGTCGGAGGACTACGCCTTCTGCCATCGTTGGCGCGCGGTAGGTGGAACCCTGTGGGCCGACGTCCGCAGTCAGGTGACGCACAACGGAAACCTCGCTGTTCATGGCGATGTCGCACAAACCCTGCGAACCGCCGGCAAAGTGGCGAAGGCTCGGCACGATGGTGCGGACTCACAGAGCGGGGTGAGCACTAGCGACTAGCCTTGCACTGGCGATTCGCGCAGGTGCGTGAAGTTAGCGGGGTATGGCAGTCGCTGGGTGGCTGGGATCGCTGGGGAAGGGATGCGCGCTGGCTCAGCGGGTGGTGTCCACGCCTAGGCCGGAGTGGGAGATTGCAGGTCTGGAAACGTGCGGCGCTACCACTGCAATGTCACGCCAATGTCTGTGGCACTGGGATCATCTCCGACGATCAACCGCAACGCCCCCGCGCGACTTTTGATCGCGAACGGCGCGGTGACGTCCGGACGGAATTCTCCGTCGATGGCAATCGGGACGTCGGCCCGATCCGCAGCCACGTTCACCTCTGCTGCCCCGAATGCCGCCCGCAACAGTGTGCGATGTACCTCGGCTGACACGATCGAGGCCACATTGCCCATGAGAGTCTCCGCGTTATCCAGCCCGCCGCCCACATACACCCACACTTCGCCAGCGTCGAGGCGGGACCGCAGCCGGGCACCCGGCGCGAAACGCGGGGCGTACGCATTGTTGGAAATCAGCAGCGCCGTAGTGCCGGCGGGCGAATCTACTACGGCAGTTCCCGGCACCGCGATGGTCAGGTGCGCTGACTGGGAGGTGCCCCCGGTGGAGAGCGCATGTGCCGCCGCAGCAGCAAGTGCGCGTACTTTATGGGAGCGGTAGGTCGGATCGTCCACGGCCTGCGCGTACACCCCGATCGAGATGTTGTTCAGGAACGTCGTGCCGTTCACCTGGCCGATGTCTACTCGACGTTCGAACCGGTTGGCCAGTGCATTGCGCAGTACCGATACCGGGTCGTCCACAGCCAGCCCCAGGTCCAGGGCGAAGTGGTTCCGGGTGCCGGCAGGAACGGCAATCATCGGCAGGTCGTGGGCCATCGCGGTGTCGGCCACCGTGCTCAATGTGCCGTCGCCGCCGGCACCGATCAGTACGTCGGCGCCGTCGGAAACTGCGGCGGCCAGGACAGCGTCGAAGTCGTCCCCCGGCGCCGTCTCGTGCCAGGTCAGGCCCGCTTGGCGGGCGACCTCGACGATCGCCTGCTGTGTCTTGCCGCCGCCGGAACCGGTGTTGACCAGCAGGAACGGATGACTGAACGGCTGCGAGTTTGCACTCATATCAGCAGCCTACGAGTTGTCGTGCTCGATGCTGTGCCAGTTGGCAGCTTGTTGCGCAGTTGCCTGCTACGTCAATTGCAGGTGCCGTCGCCGCTGTCGATCACCTGTGACTCCAGGCCCAGAAACCGCCACGAGTAGTCATCCGGGCGCAGCGTCAACTCCAGCACCCCATGGTCTGTGAAGTCGCGGAACTCGCTGGCCACCATGTTGCCCTTGTTGCGCCACGGAGCGTCCCCTTCGCCCGGCTCGTAGACCACCTGCCCGCCGGTTCCAACCACGAACTGCCGGGTGCCGGTGGGGCTCGGTGCGCCAGCGGCATTCAGGGTGCCGAACCGCTCGTAGTGAGCTTCGTGACTGGACAGCACCAACTCCACTTTGTTGTCCACCATCGTGGCAAACAGATCGTCGAGTCGGCCGTCCGGTCCGCCCAGGCCGGTAGACCACCGGGGGTGATGCATGAGGACGACTGTGCACTTCGCCGAGTTCGCCGCGAGGTCTTCGGCCAGCCACTTCTGTTGCGGGGAATCTTGTTTGCAGCCGCCGATCACCACGGTGCAGTTGGAGTTGAGCACCACCACATGCCAGCGCCCGAATTCCGTCGACCAATAGCCCTGCTCCGGGCCGGCGCGATCTCCGAAGTAGGTGCGGAAGGTGTTGGCCTCGTGCACTTTGTACTCCTGATTGCCCAGCGCCGGCAACGTGATGTCGCGCAGCCGACCCCAACTCGGGGCGTACACCTCGTTATAGGTGTCGGTCTTGGGAATCTCATAGACGTAGTCGCCGAGCCCGAGGAAGGCGTCCGGGGCTAGGGCCACGGCCACGTCGGAGACTTCCTGGGCTTTGCACTCATCGGCGCTTCCCACCCCCGGATCGCTGGGGTCGCACACCATGTCACCCACGGCCACGGCTTTCACCACGTCCGGGGTTTCTTTCCCGCAGGCCTTGAGCAGCACCAGCACCGCGATCACCACGAGGATTGCGAGCACGCCGGCCAGGATCGCCCGACGCTTACGGGGCTTGCGCGTCGACTCTTCGGCCGGCGCAGCGGCCCCGGCTGTCTCGGCACTTTCCCCGGCGGCATCCGCCCCCGCCGCTACGGCGGGTTCAGGCTCCTCGGCACTCATGTCGCGACCTGCTTCCGCCGTCGAAAAATCCTCCTGTACATCCCGATTATCACCTGCCACGATCGGCGCCAGATACTCACGTAGTGATAGTTGGGATCATTGCCTTGGCGGCGCAAATGCCGTGTCCACAGGATGCTGCTTGCGGTGAATAGCAGCGCCAGCACCACTGTGATCGGTGTGATCATCAGCGCTTTTCGGGAAATCATCGACGGTTGGTAGATGAAGGTGCCCGTCACTCCTTCTGCGCCCACCCGCCACGCATTCATCCAGCCCTCGACGGCGATGTGATCGGTTTCGGCCTTGCTCAACGTCCACCCAGGCGCGAATGTCTCCGCCAGGGCCAGAACCCCGGGGCCGGAGGTCGAGTTCACCGAGAACGACGCCGGATTGTTGCGCTTCCATTCGGGTTCGTACGCCCGCGGCGCATCGAGGGCGGCGAGATCGTCGTTCGGAGCGCGGATGAGCGTGACAGTCACCGGACTGGCCACCGGTCGCAACTTCACGTCGCGGTACTCCACGCGGGACTGCTCTTCGCCCTCGAGGTCTCGCAGGCCGTAGAGGTACAACCGTGTTTCCACGGTGGCCGGATCGGGCTTCACGAATACCTCATATGGGGTCCAGCCATCCCACGGTCCGGCGACGGGCAACTTCGCGCAGAGGTCAGGGCCCTTGAGGAACAGGCAGATTTTCGGGTTGCGCAATTTGACTGAGCGCGCTTCCATCGACAACTCGTACAGCGAAGACGCACCCATGTTCGCGGCCGTGGCGCCCAGGCAGGCCATGTGGTCCTTGGCCATCAGCGCGAAGGTGGGATTGTTGGGATCGGCCGAGATCTCCGCCGCCAATTGCGCTTCATCGATGGAGGCGTCGTCGTAGCGGAAGCAGTCTTGCAGCGGCTCGAATTCCTCCAGGATGTCGCCCGCGGGTCCTCCTTCCACACTGACTACGTGGTCGCCGGCAGCCAGCGACACGCTGGTCGGTGGTACCTCCGTGGGGTAGGCGGTGGTGGTCATCACCGGCGCCAGTGCCTCGATGGTGACATTGCGGTAGTCGGTGGTGGTACGTCCCACGAGTCGCTCGCCGACGTCGGCGTGCAAGATGATCTGCACCTGCTCCGCCAAATCGTCCACAGTGGTGAATTGCTCGTACGGGGTCCATTCGTTGGCCAGCGCAGCCCGGGGAGCTCGTTCGCAGCCCTCGACGCCCACCTGCCACACGCAGATTTGCGGTCGCTTGCCCTCCACCTGGCGATACTCCAACCGCACTCGAATCACCTGCCCGGGTACCGGGTTGGTGACCACCAGCCGGGTGCAGGCCGCGTGGTCCATGGCCGAAAGCCGAATACCCTCGCCGTCGCCCTCGGGCAGCGGCCCTTTGGTGAGTTGGAGTTCCGCGGTGGGGCGTGGTTCATAGTTGTTGCAGTCATACACATCTGAGGGGGGCGTGATTTTTGCGGGCTCAGGCGCGGGTGCGTAGGCCGTCACCGGCGTAGCGGAACCGACCGCGACGGAACGAGCCGAATTGCGGGTGCCTGGCGGAATCCCCCACTCGTCGAGCGAGACCGTGCGGGTACCGGCTTGCACCGCGACGATGTCCGTCTGGGGCACCGGCAGCAGCAGCGGTGGTCGGGAGGAGACTGTTTGGCCGTCGACCGCCACCGAGGTGGGGTCGGTGAGCACCAGTTGGCTGGCCGCAGCATCCACGCTGGGCACCAGCACCGGCGCGGCCCGCGACCGTTGCGTCACCCGAAACACTCCTGGTTCGGTGACTGTCACCGGGGTAGTTGCTGGTCCGGCATCCACTGCGGGTACCTGCCAGGCGATGGTGTCGTTGGTGACAGACGGGGAGGTGTCAATGGTCGCGGCCACCGTCGGGGTGGAACCCTTGGGCTTTTGCTGCGCGAGAGTCGTGATTCCAGTGCCCATGCTGCCAATCACCGCCGAGGCCGCTTCGGGTTTGTACCCCACGCTGAGCAGGTCGTTGTACTGGCGCACGGTCGGACTCTCGCCGGTTCCCACTTTCCACAACTGCAGCGGCCCGTCCACCTCCAGGGTCATCCCAGGGACTTTCGCCATCGCGGCTGAGAGCACCTCCGAGTCGGCGAACGACCGCTGCGGCAACCCCCGGATCAGGTCGTGGCGCACGATCACATCGGAAGCGCCGATGCTGTCCAGCAACGCCGGCACGGCAGCAAAGTCCCCGGTAAGCAGAGCTGTCTCCACGGCAAAGGTATTGGACTTGAACCCAGGGGTGTCGCCGAAATAACCGTCGGGTTTCGGCGTGATCACCGGATGCTGGATGAGCAGGTTGGCGATGCTGTCGACGCCGAAGAAACCCCAGGTGGTGGGCATCATGTAGTAGTCGTCCAGCGGTAACACCAACGTTCGGCCCGGCCGCGGATCAGAGTCGATGGTCTCGGCCATGTCGCGCCAGAACTCCGGCACGCGCACGTGCGCAGCAGGCTGCAGCGGCCGCTCGTCTGGAATCACTTTCCCAGTGGCCAGGGGGTGTGGGTAGATGATTGCGAGCAGGACTGCAGCCGCCCCGAGCACACCCCCGATGGGTGCCAGGTTTCCGGTGATTTTGGGACGCCACTTTTGCCAACCCCGCGGTGGGGCATTGGCCAAAGCGGCAGACTTCGCCCGTTCTTCGGCGCGCAGGGCCATGGCGGCGCGTACTCGTTCGATCATCCCTTCCACGAACAGCGCGATGGCGATCGCATACAACGTCACCAGCACCTGGCCGAGTTTGCTCATCGGCTCCCGGAACAGCCAGAACATCGGCATGTTGAGGTAGAGCCACATGTTGATCTCGCTGAGCGGCTCTTTGAGCCCCTTGGCCAGAAAGACGAACAACCCCACAAGGGCCAGGCCGGTGAAGGCGGTGCGGCGCCGCCGACGCAGCGCCACCAGTGGGGCCAGAAACACCACGACTGGCAACATGTAGCGGGCCCAGATCCACCAGGGCTCGTCGAGTTGGGCGGCGAACGGCAGGTATTGCGGTTTGTACCAGGCCCAATTGGCCACCATGGTGAGAATGTTGGGGATGGTGTTGTTCACCTGCGACCAGGACCAGTTGGTGGGGTCGGTGAACGTCGCATTGGCCTCCGCCCCACCGCCGCCGGTATATGCCTGTATGAATGGCACCATCCACCACGCGTTCAGCAGCAGCACCCACGGCCCGCCCAGGATCTGCCAGATAGCCAGGCGGCGCACGCCAGCCCACCCCACCAGAGTCAGCGCGAGCAACTGGGTACCCACAGCCGCCCAGGCGCCTGCCACCACAAACATCGGCGGGTTGAAGGCGAGGAAGGCCGCCGGCAGAAACGCCACCCCGGCCAGCGGCGTCGGTACCCGCCGACCTTGCGCAGCTCGCAGCGCCAAGCCGGTCATGAACGCCACGGTGGCCACCGAAATGATGTTCAACGGATTCGGTAGCCGGGTGAGGAAGAATCCGCTCATCACGGCGTAACTGCCGGCCATCACCACAGCCACGTTGTTGCGGACCAGTGCGGCTGTTGCGAACGCCACACCTAAACCCACACCGCCGTAGATGCAGGTGTAGAACAGCCACTGCGCCACTGTCTCGTCGAAGCCGAAGAATCCGACGAGCTCGATCAGTCCGAACTCGAACGCCCGGCCTATGGTGTGGGCGGCCGAACCGGCACCGGAGACCTGGTGGTTCCAGGACCATGCCATCTCCGGAGTCCAGCCACGGCGGATAAATGCCCCCATGTCGCCGGTCGAAATGAATGTGCCAGCTCGAAACCAGGTGCTGACAATCGTGGAACTGATGATGAAAACAGCCAGGTATGCCCAGCGTCGGCGCGGCGGCGGCCCGGGTGGATCACCGAGCACGGTGACCGGTTGCGCACGCCGTTCGGTGGCCAGGCGGGCGCGGCGGGCGCGCCACTTTCCGTAGACCCGTCGACCGACATTGCGAAGTCCCACGCGACCATTGTGCCCCTGTTCGAGAAGTTGCGTCGCGGGAAGTGGTGGGCAGAGTGCCTCACGACGGTGGATGGCAAGATCACGGCGTCTAGGCTGACGCTATGGATGCCGAGACTATGGCCGATTCCCGCATGGCGTTGCGTTCGATCCTGCGTGACGCACTGGACGCCAGCGGTGCGCGCTGGGCATGGCAGGGCCCGCCGGACGCCCCCACCAAGTGGGTATCGGATCGCGGACCGGCTGATCTTGACATCTGGTGGCATCCCGATGCCGACCAGGAAGTGGCAGTGCAACGGGTGCTGGCGGTGCGCAACCCCGCGGTGGTGGCACGTTCGGATGATCCGAGACGGCTGCGGCATCTCAGTTTGGCGTTTGAGGTCGACGGGGATTTGGCCGTGGTGGACTTCACCCGGGGTGATCTACGAGTCGGGCCGGTCCTGCTGTTCCCCGGTGATCTGGTGACTGTCGAGTCCGATCACGATGGTCTGGGACCAGTGCTCGCCGGTGCGGCGGGTGCGGCGGATCTGCTGATTCGCCCCCTACTGCGGGGGAAGTTGCCGCCGGAGGCGCGCGTGGCGGCCGCCCGAGGGCGCTGGACCGCCGCGCCGGAACCCCAGCGCAGATACGCCGCCACCCTCTGGGAGGTGGAGCTGGGCCCGCTGGCCGCGGACATCATCGCTGTTCTGGACGGGACAGCGCCCGAGGCTGAGCTGCCCGCCCGGGTCCGCAAGGTGCTGCTGAGGCGCACATTGGCCCCCGCCGGGATCGCGGCAGCGTGGGCCCAGCGCTGGAGTGTCGTGCCAGCCGGCTCATCGGCTGGACCGTTGAAATTGCGCACCCGCGGAGTTGTCGTGGCTCTTGTCGGTACCGACGGATCAGGGAAGTCCACCGTCGCCGATCAACTCGCCGAACGGTTGCAGACCCTCGGGATGGCCACCGATTCGGCTTACTTCGGGATGGCCCGAGGCAATCTGCCGGGTGTCGGCCTGGCCCGCAAGGTGCTGGGGATCAAGCAGGAACCGGCGGTGCCCGCAGCAGACCCAGTCCCGGCGCCTGAAGTAGAACCAGACCCGGTGCCCGCAGTAGCCCCAGCGCCCGCCGCAAACTCTGTTCCCGACCTAGACCCAGAGCCCGAGCCACCGAGGTTGGCCTACCCGACTGTGCGTCGCGTGGCCGCATGGTTCTACGCCCTGGAGTACATGTGGCGGTACGCCTCCACCGTTGCCCCGGCCGTGCGGAAACGTC
>CAZVKB010000093.1:8864-11490 GCA_964627505.1 uncultured Actinomycetes bacterium
CTGGAGTACATGTGGCGGTACGCCTCCACCGTTGCCCCGGCCGTGCGGAAACGTCGGGTGGTGATCTGTGACCGCTACGTCTATGACTTACGGGAATCGCCGTGGCCTGGCTCACCAGCGGCGGCATTCGTGCAGAAGCTGGTGCCGCCACCGGATGTCCTCGTGTTGCCGGACGCACCTGCCGAACTCATCCACGTGCGCAAGCCCGAACGCACATTGTCCGAACAGGCCCGCCAGCAGCGTGAGTTCCGGGCATTGCTGGCTGAACAGCCCGCTCGCTGTGCGGAACTTGTAGTTGATACGTCGGGGGATACCGCTGATCCAGTCGCGCCAGTGGTGGCCGCGGTTGTGCAGGCTGCGCACCGGCCGCGGAGCGCCCCACGAACATGATTTACTCGCGCCGGGGCCGGCGGATGATGGTGGAATCCACCATCATCGGTGCCGTCATCGGTCTGTTGGTGGTGTTGCCGTGGACCCGCGGTGGCTATCTCCTGTTGTTGGATTGGGTCAGTGGGCCACACCAGTCGCTCACCCCGGGGGTGTATGGGCTCAGCGGCTCGGCACTAGATGCCATGCCATTTCGCCTGGTCACGCAGGCATTGCGGGCACTGGTCGGTCCTGCGGCAACTGGCTGGTTGGTGATTTGGGTGGCGTTCCCGCTGGGTGCGGGCGGGATCACAGCCGCCACCCGTGGCTCCCGTTGGCGGGTGTACCCAGCAGTTCTGCTGTTCCTGTGCAACCCGTTCGTGGTTGATCGGGTGCGGGCCGGGCATGTGTCGGTATTGCTGTGTCTGGCGCTGCTGCCGTGGATATTCACGGCGACAGTGCATGCGCGCAAGCAGGGTAAGTGGTTCGCAGTGCGCCCGGCGCTTTGGTATGCGCTGGCGATGGCTATCAGCCCGCATGCCGCGTGGCTGGGTGGAATGGTGATCCTGGCGATTTGGCTGTTACCGAAGCCGACCTGGCAGGACACCGTGCGTTCGCTGATCACCATTGTCATGGCCGGGCTGGTCTATGCCTACGCGCTGGTGGTGTGGTTCGCTGGCAGCAAAACTCTCGACGTCACCGACGCAGACCTCAATGCCTACGCGACCGCGGGCGGTTTCGGGGGGCCGTTCTTCTCGGCGATTTCGCTCCGGGGATTCTGGCGGGCCGAAGCCCCTGGCTGGGACCCATGGGCGGATCAACAGTGGGCCTTCTTCGTGCTGGGGGCAGTGGTGGCGCTGGTGGCGATTGGTCTGCTGATCCGGGTGCGCGAAGATCCGCTCCGCGGTCTGCCTTTGGCGGTGTTGACGATGGTGGGACTGGTGTTGGCCACCGGCGTGAACGGACCCTTCGGTTCGGCCTACCGTTTCCTGTTCGACTACCTGCCGCTCTTCGAAGCGATGCGCGAGCAGCAGAAGTGGTTGATGCTGGCGGTGATGGGTTATGCGGTGGGCTTCGGTTCGGCCATAGAGGCGATCGCCAAGCGAGGTGTCGGCAACCTTGGTCTGGGGGACGAGACTCCGAATGCAGATGATTCCCAAGTGGCAGCCAAGGATGTGCCCGCGGTGCTTGCCACTCCGCGGGCGCGATGGTCGCTGCTAGCCGCATTCGCTTGTGCTTGCCTACCGCTGATCGTGGCGCCGACGTTGATCTGGGGATTGGGTGGCACGGTCCGCACGAGCGAATATCCGGAGTCGTGGTACCGCGCCGAGTCGATAGTGGCCGACAGTGGCGGCAGCGTGCTGTTCTTGCCGTGGCACGCGTACCAACCGTTCAATTTCACCGATGAGCGCACGATTGCCACCCCTGCTGCTGCGTTCTTCTCGACCCCGGCCCTAGCCAGCGATGCCGTGGAACTACCCGGGCTGCCCACGGACTCAACCTCGCTGCGCACTGCTTTTGTCACCCGCCTGGTGGCACTCGGGGGTGGCGCTGATTTCGGACGCAGCATCGCGGCCTTGGGTATCACCCATGTGGTGCTGGCCGATACCGCCGATTCCGGCGACTACGCCTGGGTGGATTCGCAGCCGGGGCTCACTCGCATTGATGTTGGTCCAGGTATGTCGGTGTATGAGGTGGCCGCCCGTGGCACCGGTCGGGTGGTGTCAGCCCAGTCGCTGAGCTTCGACGAGTGGCAAGCCGCACTCGCCCTCGAAGGTGCAGCGGCAGACGGCACGCAGGCCGTCCTCGATCCCAGCACAACGCCGGGGGAACGTGGGCCGACCAGTGCGGAAAGCGGCGGCGTGGACAAGGTGGCGCCGACGAGATGGGATGTGGCTGCCGGTGCGCCGGGGTGGGTGGTGATACCCGAGGAGTGGTCGGCGAGTTGGCAAGTTGCGGGGCGCAGTGGAGTACCGACCACCGCTGGCACCATCGCCTTTGACCTGCCGGCTGATGCGCAGGTGATCGAATTCAGCACCTGGCAATTGCTGAAGCCGGCATTGGCAGTGTCGCTGCTGGCATTGGGACTTCTGGTGGCGGGAGGCGTGGTGGAGCACCGACGCGACACCAGCCTGCTCATCCCCACACCCGTGCGCACCCGCTGGTGGAAACCCCCACCAGCAGTGTGAGGCGTGGTTCGGCCGTTGTGGTCTTACGTGGTTTTGGGTCGCCCCGTCAGACGTGGCCGTGCCGCACAGTC
>CAZVKB010000094.1:0-11445 GCA_964627505.1 uncultured Actinomycetes bacterium
CGTCTGCGGTTTCCGCAACAATCGTCATAGTCTCGACGCTACCGGGGCGGACTCCATCACGAAAGTCCCGCCCGCGCAGCCACCCACCGAATCCGGCCTGACTCGGGTTTCAGGATTCACCACCCACTCCATCACCCGCGCTCCTTCCTGTCTCCTGCAACCTGCCGCTCCTGCTGCCCCTGCAACCTCGCACACGTTCCATCAAGCGGTACCCATTCCCGCCATCCGGCATCAAGGTACCGATGAAGGCCATCCAGAGTATGCCGCTTGGGCCCCACGGCCGACGGGGTAACTACCGCTGGTAACCTAGGCGCGCTATTCCCGCGTAGCTCAACGGCAGAGCATCCGACTGTTAATCGGACGGTTCCAGGTTCGAATCCCGGCGCGGGAGCCACGCTTCACCTTCGGCCTATGTCTGCACGACAGCGTTCACCAACGTTCATCTGCTGCGGCCAACCTCTCACCCGCCACAGCCAATCCCGCACCACCCGTTCACGCCCCCACGCTCACACCCACTTGCACGCCCCCCACCTAGAATCGTCCGAAAACCGCGTTTTCGCCCGATGGCCTATGGACGAATTTACGGTTTATGGGCGATTCTGTGGGAGGTGGGGACGGGGCGAGGGCGAGGGGCAGGCGCGTGGCGCAGTCCGCCCCGATCTGGCGCCAACCGGCCTGCCCGACTGACCCTGTGGATAACTTTTCGCACCACCTCCAAAAACGCGCACACTTGCGGCATGAATCGTTGGCAGTCCGCGCTCGCAGCCTCGGCCGCATCGCACGACGGTGTGATCCTGGCAACCGACTTGCGCAGATCCGGTGTGTCTGAGCGCCATCTGGACACCATCACGCGTGGACTCATGCCCGTGCGTCGTGGCGCCTACGTTGCCGTGCCACCGCTCGAAGAACTCGCTTCGCACCTCAATCTCGCTCGAGCAGCCTTCCTGCAGCACAGTTCGGAGGTAGCACTGAGCCACATCAGCGCGGCTGCGCTCTACGGCTTTCCGCTGGTGGCGGTTGATCTTCATAACGTCCACATTTCGGCGATCGAACACCGCATCCGGGGCGGTCGCCGAAATCGCGTCCACACTCATGTCTCTCCTTTGAACCGGGCCGAGATCGTGCACCAGGGCGAACTCGCGGTCACCTCACCGCTGCGAACCGTGGTCGATTGCGCGCTCATGCTGCCGTTGGATTCGGCGCTCGTGATCGCCGACTTCGCGCTGCATTCGGAGTTGATCTCCATGGAGCAGTTGCGCACCGCGGTGTCGCAATTACCGCGTCGAGCCGGCATCGCCATCGCCCGCAGTGTCGCCGCTTTCGGGGATCCGCTGGCCGAAAGTCCAGGCGAAACGCGCACTCGACTCATCATTGTGCAAGGTGGTTACGAGGTGGATTCGCAAGTGGAAATCTTCGACGACCAGGGCCTTTTGCTAGGCCGTGTCGATCTACACCTGCGAGAGCACCCAGTCGTGATTGAGTTCGACGGTCGGATGAAATACGGCATGAACGGCGACGTCGAGCGTGCTCACTGGGAGGAGAAACGCCGCCACGACCGCATCGAGGAGACTGGACGGGTTGTGGTGAGGGTCGTTTGGGAGGAACTCGCCGCACCGACGCGGGTACTGGCCAAGGTGCAGCGTGCGATCCGTCGAGCGCAACGCGCGTCCGGTCACTGATCCAGCGCGGCAAACGCGCCACACGCGCACCACGCCTCCTGCGCCACTACCCCACGCACCTCGCCCGTCCCACCTGCACCGCGTCTGCTGCACCGCACCCGTCCCACCTGCAGAATCGCCCGAAAACCGTGTTTGCGCCCAAAGACCAATGGGCGATTCTGCGGTTTGTGGGCGACTTTGCATGGGAGGTGACTCAACGTGGGAGGCGACTCGGCGAGGGTGGCGACGCGGCGAGGGAGGCGACTCAGCGAGGGTGGACTCGGTAAGGGAGGCGACTCAGCGAGGGTGGACTCGGCGAGGGAGGCGACTCAGCGTGGCGGCGTCGGATCACACGCCGTAGGTGGCCGAAAGTTCCACTTGCAAGGCGGCCAGGCGCTCGACCACCTCCGGCTGGGTCACGTCTACACCAGGGTCCACCACGCGCTGCCAGAATGACTCGTTGCTATCGGGATCGCGCCGGGCCACGAACCGCACCCCCCGGCCATCTGCCAGTACTTCGTAATGCTGCACCAGCAGCGACTGCATAATCCGCTCCCGCACCACTTGGGGCAACACCCGCGCATCCACCAGATGGCACCGCCATGTCACCGACGCTTGGTCTCGCAGCAGCGAAAGTTCCAAGATGGGGTCGTCCCACGCTGCCCCCAGCACCTGCACCCATGCCACATCCAAGTCCGGCACTGTGCAGACGAAACGCTCCCGCGTGGCCACCACGAATCCAGCCGGGTCGGTCCGATCCCACGCCAATACTCGCGCGCCTTTCGGCACGACATCCCGCACCTCGGCGGGCACCCGCCTACCCAAGATCCCGCCAGCCATCAGTTCTCCCCACTGGCCATGTCATATAGCTCACGACGGTAGTTCTCAAGTTCCATCAACTGTCCGAGCAGTTCCGCCACATCATCGGCATCCGTCTGCGCACCCATCCGCGCCAATCGGGCCTTCATCGGCACAATTCGGCGTTCCACATCGAGAGCATGCAGACGCGCCATTATCCCCTGACCATAGGCGGCGATGTCCGTGTCCGCAGTGAGCGGCAAACCCAACACCGCCCAACGTCGAATCCCGGAACGAACTTCGTCATCAGGGGCTGCGGCCAAAACCTCCTCCAACCAACCACGCACTCCGCTTTCGTCCGCCGGCGCCGGCACCGCCCGAATAGCCTCGAAGACCGGTAAGGCCGCTGGCACCACAAAGGCACTCGGTTCGGTCACGTCGATCCATTCTGCTATCGCGTATGGATATTGCAGCATCACCTGGAGTGCCTGGGCCTCTAGCCGCCGGTCAACCGGACCACCCGGCTGTATCCGTGACTGGCCGGTTCGCTGGGCCACCGCCCGTGGCGCCTCGCGTTCCGACTGCGCTGTGCTCTTGCCTGTGCCTTTGCCCTTGCCGGGCGCGCGACTCGCCGCTCGCACGGCGTCTTGGTCGACCCCGATCCATCCAGCGAGCCGCGTGGCGTATTCCGCGCGTAGGGCTTCGTCTCGAATCGAAGAAATCATCGGCGCGGTCGCTCGCAACCCTGCGATCCGCCCCTCGGCCGAGTTCAGATCAACCTCGGCCAACGTGCTGCGCATCGCGAATTCCACCAGCGGTACCCGGCTGCTTACGAGCCCCCGCACAGCCTCATCACCTTTGGTCAGCCGCAAGTCGCAGGGGTCCATCCCACCGGGCTCCACCGCGACGAACGTCTGTGCCACAAATTCTTGTTCCGTTTCCAACGTGCGCATCGCCGCCCGCTGCCCCGCGGCATCGCCATCGAATGTGAAGACAATCTCCCCCGAGAGCGCGTCCGCGTCAAACATCAACCGCCGCAGCACTTTGATATGTCCACCCCCAAATGCCGTTCCGCAGGTGGCGACCGCGTTGGTGACGCCAGCGGCGTGACAGGCCATTACGTCCGTGTACCCCTCGACAATCACCGCCTGCTGACTCGTGGCGATCGCACGCCGCGAGACATCCACGCCAAAAAGCACCTGTGACTTCTTGTAGAGCGGAGTTTCCGGCGTGTTCAGGTACTTCGGACCCCCATCCTCCGCCAGCAGTTTGCGGGCGCCGAACCCCACCACGTCACCAGCGAGATCTCTAATCGGCCAGACCACCCGACCGCGAAACCGATCATACGGTCCGCGATCTCGCACCGCCGCCAAGCCGGCCGCCAGAATGTCCTCATCGCCCACCCCCCGGCCGCGCAAATGCCCAACGAGCGCGTCCCAACTCTGCGGGGCGAACCCCACCCCAAACTTCTCGATCAGCTCCTGATCGAAACCTCGCCCGCTGAGGAAATCGCGCGCGATCACCCCCGCCGGGGTGGCCAACGCGGTCACGAAGAACTCCGCCGCGGCCACATTGGCAGCCACCAGACGAGTCCGTTCTCCTTGCATCCGCCCCAGCGCGCCCCCGCCCTCTTCATAGTGCAACTCGACGCCGTACCGACCTGCCAACTTCTCCACGGCCTCGGCGAATGTGAGGCTGTCGATGCGGCGCACGAAATCGATGGTGTCGCCACCCTCGCCGCAGCCGAAGCAGTACCACAAGCCCTTAGCCGGGCTCACCTGAAAGCTGGGCGACCGCTCGTCGTGAAAGGGACACAATCCTTTGTACGACCCGCCCCCAGACGGCTTGAGCGCCACCACATCCCGCACCACTTCGTCGAGGCGCGCGCGCTCGCGCACTTCGACGACATCTGCGGCGCGGATTTTAGCCATGCCGCTGATCCTACGTCGGCGGGTTGCGCAGGCGGGCGTGCCAGCGCACAACCGAGACATCCGTGAGCGAAGCCGACTGGTCGACGACCACCCGCAAACGCGCCGCGTCGTCCCCGTCGGCCTCCCGAAACGCCTCGGCAAACGTGGGGTGCAACGCTGCATCCCCCTGCGCCATCAGCATCTCGACCGTCTCGGTCAGCAACTGTCGCTGCGCCGCATACTCCTGTTCCACACCGCGGCGGTGGAACACGTAGTAGAAGGCGAACGATTTCAACACTGCCACCTCGGCGCGCACCTCAGTGGGCACGCACAAATCCGCCCGGTAGCGCAGCAATCGCTGAGTGCCGGAGGGCTCCCGCGTGGCAGCGACCGCGGCTTGGCTGAAACGCCCAATCAACCCGCTGGTCATCGCTTTGAGCCCCGCGAGATCCGCCATGGAACCGGTGAATGATTTCGGCCGAAATGTCAGCGCATTGAGTCGTTCCAGCGCCTGACCCAACTCCATTTCGGAAAGGTGCCCGGCATACTCACTCGCGGCCACGTCAATCACGTGTGCCGCCGCCGCTTCCGAGGTCAGCGTCTGTGGCGTGAGGTATCCGGAGTACAGCGCATCCTCGATGTCGTGCACGGAATAGGCCACGTCATCAGCCCAATCCATCACCTGGGCTTCCAGACATCGGCGCGGTCCCGGCGCTTCGGCGCGCACCCACTCGAATACCTCCGCGTCATCGGCATACACATTGAACTTGGCGTGCCCCACCGTGCGAAACCACGGGTATTTGATCACCGAATCCAGCGCCGCCCGCGTCAAGTTCAGTCCTGCCGACGTGCCGTCGGCAGTGATCACTTTTGGTTCCAGACGAGTGAGGACGCGAAAGCTCTGCGCGTTACCTTCGAATCCCCCGATGTCCACGGCAATCTCGTTGAGTGCGGATTCACCGTTGTGCCCGAAGGGGGGATGGCCGAGATCGTGGCACAGCCCGGCAGTCTCCGTCAGGTCCGGATCGCAGCCGAGTTCCGCCCCGATTTCGCGGGCGATCTGGGCCACCTCCAAAGTGTGAGTGAGCCTGGTCCGAGGAAAGTCCGAACGGCCCGGTAGCAGCACCTGAGTCTTGTCAGCTAACCGTCGCAAAGCCCATGAGTGCAACACCCGAGCCCGATCCCGGGTAAAGGCAGGACGGGATGGGTCTTTGCCCACCTCGGAGGCGAAACGGGCCAGGTCCGCAGCGTCATACCCAGGAGTGGGGGAATGTCCATCCACCGCGACCTAAAGCACCTTGCCCAGGAAATCCCGCAACCGGGGGCTCGAGGGGTTGGACAGCAACTCCCGCGGCGGTCCGAACTCCCCCACCACCCCCTGATCGATGAACGCCAGCGTGTCCCCGACTTCACGCGCGAACCCGATCTCGTGGGTCACCACCACCATCGACATGCCACTTGCCGCGAGGTCCTTCATCACGTCGAGGACATCTCCCACGAGTTCCGGGTCCAACGCCGAGGTCGGCTCATCGAACAGCATCAGTTCCGGGTCCATCGCCAACGCGCGGGCAATCGCCACGCGCTGCTGCTGTCCACCGGAAAGCTGCATCGGGTAACTATCACCGCGGTCGCCGAGGCCGACTTTGCCGAGCAACTCCAGCGCGCGTTCCTTCATTTCCGATTTCGAGCGCTTCTGCACCACCACCGGGCCCGCCATGACGTTCTCCGCGGCGGTCATATGCGGAAACAGGTTGAAACGTTGAAACACCATGCCGATGGACCGTCGTTGCGCGGCAACTTCCCGATCCTTCATCTCATGCAACTTCGAGCCGCGTCGGTGATAGCCGATGAGTTCACCGGCCACGGATAGTTGACCGGAGTCGATCTTCTCGAGGTGATTGATGCAGCGCAGGAAGGTGGACTTACCCCCACCCGAGGGACCGATGATGCACGCCACCTGCCCCGGCGGCAACTCGAAATTGACTCCGCGCAAAACCTGATTGCGTCCGTAGTACTTGTGCACCTCCACCGCCTCGACCATCAGGTTGGGGTTGGTGGCGTCCGGATCGCGCTGTGCCGTGGTCATTTCTCTGCCCCCCAGCCCAGTCGGGCACGGATCTTCTGGATCGGAGTGGGCGGCAGCTCCCGCATCGCTCCCTTGGCGTAGTAGCGCTCCAAGTAGTACTGGCCAAACATCAGCACCGAGGTGAGCGCGAGGTACCAGATGCTTGCCATGACAGCCATGGGGAACGGTTGGAAGAGCCGGTTGCCGATCACCTGGGCTTGGAAGAACAACTCGGTGGTGAGCGGGATGGCGATCACCAGTGATGTGGTCTTCAACATCGAAATCGTCTCGTTGCCCGTGGGCGGAACGATCACGCGCATTGCCTGCGGCAACACGATGTGTCGCAGCGTCTGCATCCGGCTCATGCCCAAAGCTGTCGCGGCTTCCTCCTGACCTTCGTCGACACTGAGGATGCCCGCCCGCACGATTTCCGACATATATGCGGCCTCGTTGAGGCCCAGACCCAGAAGCGCTGCCACGAAGGCCGGAATCAGGGTCTTGGTGTCGAACGAGATAAGTTCCGGACCGAACGGTATGCCCAGCGAAATCGTCTGGTAGAGCGCGATGATCGAACCCCACAAGAAGAGTTGCACATACACCGGGGTCCCGCGGAACACCCAGACGAACGCCCACGCCGAACCACTCATCACCGGGTTGGGCGAGAGTCGCATGATGGCGAGCACCACCCCCAGCACCAGGCCGATGATCATGGCCAGGAACGTGAGGATGAGGGTGACCACCACACCCTTGAGGATCGGCGGGGAGAAGATCCACTCCCCAATCAGCGACCAACCCCAGTTCGGGTTGGTCAGCAGACTGTGGACGAACATTGCTGCCAGGACAGCGATGATCACCACCCCCACCCAGCGTCCCGGGTGTCGCACCGGGACCGCCTGGATGGGTTCGGAGTGGGTTTGGCTCGCCGAGGATTGCTGGTCTGCTGACATCTCGCCTACCCGGGCTCGGGGACCGTTAAAAGGTTTCTAGCTCGCCGGGTTGAGTTCCGACGTGGTGATGGCACCGTCCTGCAGACCCCAGACTTCCAGGATCTTCGCGTAGCTGCCATCGGCGATCAGCGACTGGATGGCCGCCTGAATAGTGGTGGCGAAAGCAGTTTCGCTCAACGGCACCACGACTCCGTACGGCGCAGAGTCGTAAATCTCGCCCACCTGCTCCAGAGTGCCAGTCTGCGTGATGGCGTAGGCAATCACCGGGCTGTCCGCCAGCATGGCCGACACCTTGCCGCTGGCCAGGGCGGTGGTGACGTCCGACTGCGCGGTGAACTGCTGAATGTCGATGGCGGGCTGACCGGCAGCCGTGCAGGCAGCGTTGCGGGCCTCAATGTCGTCAACCTGCACGGTCGCCTTCTGCACGCCGACAGTCTTGCCGCACGCGGTGTCCGGTGTGACGTTATCCGGGTTGCCCTTGGCCACGGCCCACGCGGTGCCGGCATTGAGGTAGCTGACCATGTTCACCTGTTGCAGCCGCTCGGGGTTGATGGTGAACGACGACATGGAGCTGTTGAACTTGCCGTTGGTCACGCCCACGATCAACGAGTCGAAGGACGAGTTGGCCCATTCGGCCTGCAGACCCATCCGCGCGGCGATGGCGTTGCCCAAGTCGATGTCCGCGCCCACGATGGTCGTGCCATCTTCGGCGATGAACTCCATCGGGGCGTAGGAGGCATCCGTGCCCATCTGCAGTTTGCCGCTGGACTTGATCGCATCCGGCACCTGGGCGGCCAGCGCGGGATCAGCCGAGATGCTCGGCAGTGCGGCACCCGTAGCAGAGGCGGCGCCACTGGCGTCCGACGAGGAACTACCGCCGCAGGCGCTCAGCACGAGCACCGAAGTGGCCGCTGCCGCGCCGACGATCAGCCGGGTGAAGGTGGATGTGCGGACAGTCATGGTGAAAACTCCTGATCTGGGGGAGACAACAGCCGGAATGGTTGGGAGTATGACGGGTTGGACCACCAGATGCACGCATTTCCTGGCAGCAATTTCGCCAAACCGGACATATCTCACTTCTTCACCTGCGCTGAAGGTCTGATTTCGCCCTCAGACAGGCCGGAATCGGTGGTCGCGCACCTCGGTAGCCGCGCAGCCCGACACTGAAGCACGTTGGTGGCATCATGGGGCGCAACGAAAGGACGACCATGTACACCATCGCCCGGATCCTGTTTGATGAGAGCCACCGTCAGGCGTGGTCGATTCGGCCCGAGGCGGCTGCGATCATGAACCCGGCGAATCCCGCGGATGCCGGCTACCTACGAGCGGCGGACGAGTTGCGGGCGGCCGGTTTCCAGATCGAAGCGCACGTGGCCGGCGAGATTACCCCGGAATCATTGGCAGAAGTCGATGTGCTGGTGCTTCCTCATTGTTCTTCTGATGAGTGGGAATCGACCACTGGCATCGGCTCCCCGATCTACACCGGAGTGGAAATCGAAGCGATCGTGCAGTTCGTTCGCGATGGCGGTGGGCTGGTGATTCTGGCCGAGACCGAGCAGGCCAAATACGGCAACTCGTTGGCCGACATTGCTGCTCGCTTCGGAGTGGAGATCGCGAACACCACGGTGCAGGACCCCGTGGCGCGCTACAACGACGTGTCCACCTGGGTGCTGGCGCAACCCCGCCGGTCGGCTGCCTGGGACCTCTGGGCCGGGGTCGGCCAGGCGTGTCTCTACCGCGCCGGCGTACTCACGCTGACCGAAGCGGCCGCCGGTGCGGATGGCCCCGGCGAGTTGGTCGCCGTCAGCAGTCCGCAGGCCTCCCCCGCACACGCCGGGTTGATCGCGGCCGTCCCGGCTGGTGCTGGTCGCGTGGTGGTAGTGGCCGACTCGGACCTGTTCGGCGATGACTCGATCGGCGACCTCGGACACGCCCAGCTGTGGCGCAACCTGGTGGCGTGGACCGCAGCCTCGAGCGCAGCGCGTCACCGCATTGCAGCGCAGGCTGCAGCGGATCGGTTCGTCGGCTGGGCGGCGCTCTCTGATGCCGTGGAACAACTTCGGCCGCTACAGGCCAAGGACGGGTCGGTGGCGGAAGCTGACGTCACCGCCGCGCGGCCTGCCGTCGAGGCCATTATGGCGGCCATCACCGACCTGGCCGTGCACTTTCCGCATCAGCAGCAACAACTGGCCGCAGTGGTCGCGGACTTTCAGAAGTGGCTCGACGACGGTTTGGGCGTGCCGGATTTCCTCGACTCGCTGCTGCTGTTTGCTCCGGAATCGGCCCGCGTAGACGGAATGGAACACCTGGTGGTGTTCCCGATGTATACCCAGAACGGCAACCTGTTCCGCAACGTGGAAGCGGTCATCGTGCGCACGGTCTGGCCGGAGTGGATTGCGGCGTTGGAGTCCGATGGCTACGACAACGGCGCCTTCGTACCGATCGAATTTGTGGCCTTCACGGCAGGGTACGACACGCACTCGGCGGTGCTGTTCCCCGAGACTGTGGCAGTGCGCGAAACCCCGGTGTTCACCTGGGGTGGGATTTTCTGCGATCGCGAAGCCGCCCGTTTCCGCAAGGTCACCGCTCGCGCGGCACAGATCGTGAAACTACCGCTGCCCCCGGATGCGGAAATGCTCGTCAACGACCAACAACTCTGCCAGCAGACGTTCATCCTCTGGGATCTCGTGCACGACCGCACCCACAGCCACGGTGACCTGCCCTTCGACCCGTTCATGATCAAGCAGCGGATGCCGTATTGGATGTACGCGTTGGAAGAACTGCGCTGCGACCTCAATACGTTCCGCGAGACTGCCGACCTCGAAGCCGCTGGCGTCACCCTCGCCCCGCATGTGCGCTACGCCATCTTGTTCGACCGGCTCTTCCGCTTCCCGACCACCGGGGAGCGGGTGCGCAACTACGACGGCCTCGGCGGTCAGATCCTGTTTGCGTGGCTGCACAAGAACAGAGTGATTCGCTGGACGGATAACAAACTGTCTGTCGACTGGCTGCGGGTGTACCCGTCCGTGGTGGAGTTGTGCGAAGCCGTGGAACGGCTCTACCGCGATGGCATCGACCGCAGCCGGATGGGGCATTGGTTGGCGGCGCACGAGTTTGTCAGCGGATTGGTGGAACCGAACCCTGGATCGGTGTGGGCGCGTGGTGGGGCGGCGCTGCCCGCGGAACCGAAAGCCGCCGTGGATGCCGTGCTGCCGGACGAGTTCCCGCTAAACGTCTTCTACGAGGCCTTGCGCAAAAGCCTGGCCGACACCATCGAGTCCACCCGCGGCATTACGGGAGCCACCCTATGAGCCACACGCACGGCCACACCCACGTCATGCTGGTGCTCGGGGCCGGGATCGGCGGCCGTGGCGTGGCGTTGGCCGCAGTCGCCAATCAATCGACCAACTGGCACATCGTGGTGGTTGACCGCGATGCGGACCTGGCTGCCGGACTCGCGCAAGCGGTGCAGTCTGCTGGCGGCACTGCGGAAAGTGCCTCCGTTGACCTCACCGACCTGGCGGCCGTCGAGCATTTCCGCGATGCGTTGCTCGTACGACTGGGCCGAGTCGATGCCGTGATTCATCTAGTGGGCGGCTGGCGCGGTTCGACCACTGTCGATGCCGACGCGATCGCCGCCTGGGCGGCACTGCTGCCCGGTGTCGTCACCACAGTGCAGACAACATCGGTGGCATTCCGTGAGCCGTTGGCGGAAGCCGCCAGCGGCCGGTTTGTGATGGTGACGAGCACCGCGGCGGCACATCCGACCCAGTCGAATGCGGCATATGCCAGCGCCAAGTCGGCCGCGGCTGCCTGGGTACGGGCGCTTGGGGATGCTTTTCGCGACACCCCAGCCAGCGCCTGCATCGTGGCAGTGAAAGCTTTGGTGGATCCCGCGGACCGAGCCGCGAATCCGCACCGCAAATACCCCGGTTACACCGACACCACTGCGTTGGGCCAGCGGATCGTGGACCTCGTGGGCACGCAGGGGCTGGCGCCTGTGACCGAACTCGACCTCACCAAGGCCCTGTGATGGCGCGGATTTCCACCGGCAGCCCATGGCCGCA
>CAZVKB010000095.1:0-10686 GCA_964627505.1 uncultured Actinomycetes bacterium
GCGCGTCGGGCGGTCAAAGATGCCACTAACTGTCGGCGTCGTTTCTGGGGTTGGGTAACCCTCGAATCTGGGCTTAGCGATGAGTCAACGCGTGGTCTTGAGTTTTGTCGGAGCGATCGTCTATGGTGGTAACACCATGACCGGCCCGCCTGCAATGCAGGTCAGGGCCGGTCCTCGTTTGTTTGAGAGGTGGGGGCTTTGGCTGAGTACAACAAACCCTGGTTGTCCATTGATGAGCAGGTTGGGTTGCTCACCAAACGCGGTTTGGCTGATGCGAGCGACTTCCGGCACGAGATCGAGACGATCGGCTACTACCGACTCAGCGGTTACTGGTACATCTTCCGGCGTCTGGGCAATACCGACCGACGAGAGGACCAGTTCTTCGAAGATGCGACCATGGCTCACGTCGTGAAGTTGTACGGCTTTGACGAGCGTCTCAGAAGCGCAGTCTGGGAAGCCGCTAGCCAGATCGAACTGGCGCTTCGGACACAGATGGGGTACCAGTTGGGGAAGGTGGATCCCTTCATTCACCTTGACCCGACACTCCTGGATCCCTCTGTGCGACCAGAGTCCTACCAGAAGTTGCGGACTGAACTGGTTCGCGCGCAGGATCGATCGCACGATGACTTCGTTGTGCACTTCCGACGAAAATACGACGGGAGGTTGCCAATTTGGGTGGTGACCGAGATTATGCAGTTTGGGCAATTGGTGCACCTGTTCGACTTCGCGCCTTACTCAAACCGTGTCGCAATCGCATCGACCGTCGGTGCACGCGCGGATGAGTACCACTCATGGCTAAAATCCATCAACATCGTGAGGAACATCGCCGCACATCACGGACGACTCTGGAATCGCTCAATCGGCATGAAGCCGATGCTTCACGGACGAAAGACCGACCCACTTCTGATGCACGCAGTGAACTCTGCGAACCGGGTTTACGGAGTGACAGCCCTCATCGCCTACCTCCTCCGACACATTGGAGCCCACAAACCGATCGCGACTCTCCGATCGACACTCGAATCGCTGCCCGATATCAACGGCGTCAGACCACAGTCGATGGGAATGCCCGAAGGCTGGGCATACCAGGACTTGTGGAGGGTGGAATCGTGACCAACACCTTGGTCGTTGGTCGCGCTCAGATGGCCGAATTGGCCCTCCAAAGGTGTTCCCCGTAACAGCAGCCATCGCAGTTCAGTGAGCAGCGCAACCGGAATGGGACGGCCGTCACCAACCAAGTCGAAGCGCTTGCGGCTGCGTTGGGGTGTACCAAGGTTGTTGGACACCGACTTCTGGGCGAACTTCGCGCTGCGGGATCCGGTGGCCTGCGCCCCAAATCTGTGCTTATGTTGATTGGGGTGCCGCGGAAACGGGCGAGAAGTTGCGGTAACAACAGCGAGCGAACGTGTTGCCTTTTTGACTTCCATGCAACACAATCAGGGGGCTGTGATGATCGCTGATCGAGTGGGACGAGTTCAACCTCGACCACGTAACCAGGAGGCTCACCTCCGTAGAAATCGAACAGGCGATTTGGAATGCAGATCGAATGTCCCCGAACCGAGGGCATCAGGACTGGGCATCGTTCACATCGATGACCGTTCACATCGATGACTGACGGCGGAAAGCGCGTCGTGGTCATCGTCGAGATCGTGGGTGACGGCGTACGACCGATCACCGGATGGGAGGCGTGATGATGACGTCGAAAGCCGAGGCCAAACTCGCTGACGGCTACAACACATCGGAGGACCTCTCGGAGTTCGACCAACACAATGCTGTGCCTACCAAGGTGAAGCGCGCAGTGACAATCTCTGTGCGGTTCTCCGACGAGGAGATGGCAGAACTGCGCGCCTGCGCCGAACGGGCGAACATGAAAGTTACTGCATTCATTCGCGTTGCGGCACTGGAAGCAACAAACCCCGTCGACCGAGTGGCGTTGGGTGAACTCGCCCGCGACCTCGAGCAGCGCGCGCACCAAGTTGTCGAATGCGTCGCTCGGGGCGCGTGATTGTCAGAAAGTTGCCGGCGGTGACCTTCAGGTAGAACTGGCGCGCTTGCACCCACACCCATCCCTCGTCCACAGTCCATCTGCTCACACTGGTCGCAATGCAGCAACAAGTGCACGGCAGTAGGCAGCGCTACCCAACCAGCCCAAAGTAGCCAGCATTCCCGCGCCGAGTTCCCATGCCTCTGCGCTCTGCCGATCCCCCGAAATCACCGCGGCTCCGCCATCGAGGCGTCCCCACGTGACCCGCGGCGCCGAATCACTTTCGCGCAGTGTTCGAAAATGGTAGGGATCGCCAGACCATTGCGGTGGCTGAAGAAGTGAGCCTCGAGAGTTCCTGCCCGTCGACATGCCCGAGGCCGACAAGGACTACGTCTTGGCGCACCGCCAGGAAATCCTTGACCTCGCCGCCGAGATCGGCATCATCAACGTGCGCGTCGGCTACCAAGGCCGCCTAGTTGGAACAATAACCGACGACGACCTCTACCACCTCCTGGCCGCATAGCCGCCCAGTGGCGACTCAACCGCCAAATCTCTGAGGTGCTTGTACGACACCCTGGCTGGTAAGTCGACGCCCAGGCTGGTAAGTCGACGTGACGGCCAGCGCAAGCATCTCAACACTACCGGCGCTACCAGGGCTGCACGGACTGCTGCCTAGGAGCGGGCTTCCCAGAGCGCGCGTGCTTGATAGAGCCGAGGCCGGGACATCATCCACTTCCTGGCCCGACCAGAACAGAGCCGATACCATCGCCGCGTTCGTCGCGGTTCGTCGTGGTGTCCCACGAGATCCAGAGCCGCGCGCACGTCCCGATCACAGGCATCCAGCGCAGCATCATCGGCACCCCACATCGCCACCCCCCATGGCTTCACCACCAGGCTGTCGGTGGGTATCACCGAGTCCCCCACCGTCGGGCGTTTGATCCAGAACAGGAAGTCCGGTCGCGCCGACACCGTCTCAACCCCACGGACGTCCACCAGAATCTGGTGCTCCTCGGATACGCCGTTGAGCTGTAGCACCCGGTGCCGATCGGCGCGCTGCCAATCCAGGTGAATCGGGCGGTACGGCTCTGCCGACAGATACGCATGCAGCGCCGCGTCTATGAGGTCGACGTCTCCGCCGTGCATCCAGGAGTCCGCGTACACCAACATGTCCCCGCACCAGCGCATCCCGACTTCGATCAGGCACGGGCCTCGATCATCCACCATGGCTTCCAGATGGAACGGACTACGCACCACGCCGGTGGCGCGCACGATGCGCGCGGCGTACTCGGCGAGGGCTGCGAAATGCGGATGCGACGATGCCAGCGTGCGTGCCCCCACCTCGATGTTTCGACGCCCGTTGAGTGGGCGGCGGTCATACTGCCCGATCGCAGTCACCAGCACCCCGCCGTGTGCATCCACTTGCCCGTTCACCCAGTACTCCGCGCCATCGATGAATTCCTCGATGGTCACCGATTCGTCCATCGCGGAGAAGTACCTGGCGACTGCGACGTCGTCGGACTCGTCGCAATCCTTGGCACAGAAGAACGCGACATCCCGGTTCCCCGAACCGGCCGCGGGTTTGAGCACAAACCGGTCGATGCCGGTGGCGCGGAGCCATGCCCGCACATCTGGGACATCGGCCACCGAGGCGAATGCGTTGAGGCGCACGCCTGGATCGTTGCGGGCGATGAGGGCCTTCAATTCCGCCTTACTGCCGAGGGCCGCAATCAGTTCCGGTTGCGCCCAATCCAACCCCAAGGACGTGGCCAGCTTCATCAGGGGCACCACCGCGCCCTCGTCATGCGGCACCACACCGACCACCCGGTGTCGGCGACCAAGGACGTCGGCGAGGGCAGCCACACCATCGCTGCCCACCATGTAGTGGGCCACCACCGCCCGGGAACGCAGAATCGGTACGCGGCCTTCCAGGATCACTCGGGTGCGCCAATTGGTATGCAACGCCACGGTGGCGATCCCGTAGTCGCGGAAAAGGCGCGCGATCGAATCTTCGGCGTACGTCTGGTAGGGGTTGAGCATCACTACCACCGGTATTGATGGGTCTGCGTGTACCACCTGCTGAGCGCTCCTCTGCTGTGCGAACACCGCTATTTTCCAACGATCGCCGTAACGCGGCGGATGCTGCCCGGGTCCAGCCATCGCGCCAGGGCCAACCACACCACTGCGTACACGGTAGCACTGGCCAGCGCAGCCCACCAGAACGAGGTGAGCATGAGGGCTGCCGGAGCCATCGCCGCACTTGCCAGCAGCGGCGGCAGCAGCGACGTGCCCATGCGTGGACGGGCGCCGTAGTGGCTTAACCGCCACCACAGCAGCGATGCCTGCACCGTGAAGGCGATTGTGGCCGCGAGACCCGCACCCACGGCTCCATAGGCATTCACCAGCGGCCAGATGATCACGAGTTTGACAGCCAACGTGGCCCCCGCGCAGGCCGCCACATCGCGGCTGCGATGACGCACCAACAGCGCGGTTGTGAGTGTGCTCAGCGCCACCCAGGCGATCAACGCACCGGCGAGTGCGGCGGCGGCCGACCCCCCGGCGGCGAACTCGGCGCCGAACACCACGGCCATGATGTCCCCGCCGCGCAACACCAAAGCTGCGGCCACCGGGAAGTAGAACACTGCATCGGTGGCGAACACCGTCCGGACAATCTCCCCCACCCGCTGCGGAGTCTTCGCGTAGAGCATCTCCGGCAGCGCCGACCGGATCAGCGAGTCGGAGATGAACAGGCTGGTCTCCACCAATTTGAACGCGGCACCGAAGTAGCCGACGGCTGCGGCGTCCCCCCGCCGTTCCAGCGCGATCAGATCGACCCGGGTGGTACCCATGTTCATGGTGTTAGCCAGACCGGGCAGGATCGACTTGCGCACCAGGGCGATGCTGGAATCCCGGTGCAACTTACGCGGACTCGGACCGATCCCGATCCGGATGGCAATGATCCACAACGTACCCACGCCCAGAGCCGTACCGGCCAACAGTGCCACGCTCATCCCGATCACCCCGAAACCGGCGAGCAACAGCGACACCGAGACGATGGCCGTGGTCACGCGTTGGATGATGATCACCACAGCCGGTCCACGTTGCCGATCCACAGTGGAGGCAGCAGCTCGGAACCCGGTTGAGAGGTTCTCCAAACTCAGAGCCACGGTCACTACCACCAGCAGCGTGCGGGCCTGCGGGTTGCTCAACGGCATCACCGAGACCACCCCCACGCCGATGGCGCCGATCACGATGCGCAGCACCAAGCTGGACGTGAGGTAATCCGCGACCCTCGTGCGGTGGCGCTCGCCGAGTTGGATCAACGCCATATCGAAGCCGAACATGCCCACCGACGCGACAATCGCGCCCACGGCCATTGCCCAGGAGTACTCGCCGAAGCCATCTGGACCGAGCACACGGGAGGCCACTGCGAACAGGGCGAAGGAGGCCGACTTGCCGATGATCTCGGAAATGGCGAACAGCAATGCGGTGCGGGACCGGTAGCCGGCGGTCTTCTTGCCCGGGGTGTCCTGGGTGGGGGTGGTCGGGGAGTCGGTCATGGCCGACCTACCACCGCAACACGAACTCGACCGGACACCACCTGCGTAGTCTATGAGCAGCGTGGCCCGGTCGGCTGCGGGTTGGCCAACGCGACTTGTGAAGGCTCACCGAGTCGAGCTTTGACGTCGGCTGCAGAGAGGCGTGACAATGGCGACGATCGTGCTGATCGAAGACGAGTTTTCGCAGGCCATGGTGGATTTCGCGGCGGCGTTGACCCACCGCGGGCATCGCACTGTTCGGATGCTGGCCGACACCGCCGAGGACATCGCAGCCAATCCGAGTCGGCGGCGCTGGGAATCATTGGCCAGCCAGTGGGTGTCCGGCGTGGTGGCCCCCGGTGGGGAACTCAACCAACGCGGGAAAGTGGTGCTCGACATTGCCGAGCCCGATGATGTGCAGGCGATGGAGCCGATCGCCACCTGGATGTCGCGAACCGGTTTGGACCGCGCGCGCGGCTGGTCGAAGAGCGCGGTAGCGCCGGACGCAGACATCATCGACAAACTGGCTCTCACGCAATGGCTGCACGCTGCCGGAGTGGCCGTGCCAAGCACATGGGCGACGCCCGCTGAGGTGCCCGAGGACTTCACCGGCTCGCTGCTGGTGAAGTTGCGCGACTCCGGCGGGGGCAACGGGATCCAGCGTGTCGAGTCCCCGGCGGACCTGCCGGGAGTGTTTGCGCAGCTTGAGCGCGGTGCCGATGTGCTGCTACAGGAGTTTCGCCCCGGCGCCACGGTGGTGGTGGCAGGGGTGGCGGCCGCCGGCGAGGTGGTGAACGACATGGCCTACGAGATCACAGTCGATCCCGCCCGGCCGTTCGCGTTCGGCTACGGCTTGACAGTGCTCGCAGACCCAGAGGCGCGGGCCTATGCCCGTAGTGTGCTCGCGCAACTCGAGATCAGCGGACCGTTCGCGATGGACATCGTGCGCGGTGAGCGTGGCGAGCCGATGCTGATCGACCTGAACATCCGGATCTGGGGAAGTTGGACCGGGTGCCAAGCGGCGGGGCTCGACGTGCTCGGGGCCTACGAGTACGCACTGGGTGTGGGCCCGCGCCCGGCGGCTGCGCACATGGCTCCCGTTGGCACCTATCAACCACTCGTCCGCACACCACCGTTGGGTGTGGCCGGAGCCGGACCGCGAATGGCATGGTTGGGCGCTGAGTTGCGCATGATCGGGCAATGGTCACGTTGGCTCGGACGACCGTGGGCCCGCGTGGCGAGCCGTCGCGCGACCGGGTGGGCCGGGGCGCCGCTGCGCACGTTGGTTGGACGCTGAAGGTGCAGGTCACCGCCAGCGGGCAGTTCGGCCAGCATCGACCACCAAGGAATAGCCCCAGGGTGGTGTTCGCAGCGCGCGGTTGAGCGGCAGACGCGGCATCCAGGGACCCATAGCTGCCCAGCCTGCGCTAGCGTCCGGCACATGCTTGGCACACTGCCGCTGGCGTTGGGGATTCTGGCGTCACCCATCGCGGTGATTCCGGCGATCCTGCTCCTGCTCGGCGCCCGTCCGATTGCCACCACAGTGGCATTCCTGTTCGGTTGGACGGGCGGATTGGCGGCGGTGACTGGAGTCGCGATCCTGCTCGCCGATAGCCTCGACGCCGAGGCAGAGGCGCCGGTCTGGCTGTCGTGGCTACGAATCATCGCTGGTGCGATGCTGCTCATATACGCCCTGATGACGTGGCTGCGTCGCAATGCCCAGAAGGAGCCACCCAAGTGGCTCACCGGCATCACCGAGCTCTCGCCCGCGCGCGCAGCCGGGCTAGGCATCGGCTTGTCCGCGATCAATCCAAAGGTTGTCCTCCTATGCCTCTCAGCAGGGCTCACAATCGGAATGGCCGGATCCTCTGCGCGTGAGGAACTCGTGGCGTTTCTGCTATTTCTGCTCATCGGTTCCGTTGAGGTCCTGCTGCCACTTGGAGCTTTCCTTGTAGCCGGCGATCGGGCCACCGCACCCCTGGAACGAGTCCGGGCGTGGCTGCAGGACCACGGGACGAGCGTGGTCGTGGTGGTGGTCAGCATCATCGGCGCGGTGCTGTTGATCAATGGTGTGCGGGGCCTGTGATCGGGTTGGTCATCGCGCCAGCCAGGTGCCAGACTGGCAAGGCGCAGCCACGATCGGCGCCGGCCTCGTGGCGCCTCAGGCCGCATACAAATCCTTCGCATCTGCGTAGGCATGGGACCTGAAGTACGGGTTCGTCGCGGCTGTCAGCATCAACAGATCCACTTCCCGCCCGAAGATTCGCTCAAGATCTTCCGCTAGGCCAAAATAGGCATCGAAAGCATCGGGGATGCCTGCGTCGAATTCGACCAGGAGGTCGATATCACTGTTGTCCTCGTCGAATCGATCGGTGACAGCCGAACCGAACACGGTCAAACGTCGCACGCCTCGCGATCGGCAGACGCGCGCGACGATGTCGGGATCAACGGCCAACGTTTCGTGCACGTCGGAATTCTACCGTGCCGCACGGAGCTCCGCCGCGTACTTGTCTGACCGAACCCGGCCACGCCAACGCTCCTCATACCAAGGCACAACACTCCGGCGACGGGTGTCGGGTCTACAACTTCACTGCCGAGATCGACCTGAAGCCGCATGCCGTCACCTCATCGGTTCCGTTGAAGTCCTGCTGCCACTTGGAGCTTTCCTGGTAGCCGGCGATCGCGCTACCGCGCCCCTGGAACGAGTCCGGGCGTGGCTGCAGGACCACGGAACGAGCGTGGTCGTGGTGGTGGTCAGCATCAGTTCCGCTTTCGGGCGGCCCGTTCGAGGCATACCCAAGCCTGCAAGTTTTCCCTGAACTTTCGGCGCACGACACTAGGTGGTCGTTGGTGAGTTGAAACCTCGCCGAGCCGCCCAGGTCGCCGAGTGAGTGATGCATCGAGGTGTGGCTTCAATCGCCCGAAAACCGTCGAATCGCCCATCGGCATTCGGGCGACTTCACGGGTTCTGGGCGATTTTGCAGCTGGGTCGGGGGAAGAACGGGGACATGGCAGAGCCGACGAGTGATCCGAACTTGCACTGGGATGGCACACGGTGGCTGCGGTGGGATGGCCAAATGTGGCGGGATGCCACCACGGGTCAGGCTCCTGATGTCACCGACGCAGCAGTTGCAGCCGCCGGGCAGACCTACGCGGCTCAGGGCACGTACCGCACCAATCTGTCCGTCTTAGGGGTGCGCCCCGGCATGCTGACAGCGACTATCGGCGGACCGGCAAGTCGACTGACCTTCACGGCCGACGATGGGGAAGTCCTGTTCGACGGCCCGCTGGACAGTTTCCACTCCCCTGGTCTCACTGAGTGGGACTCCACGTTGGTGGTGTGGCAGGGCAACCGGCGGCACCGCATCAACATGACACCCGGTGGCCCGCTGGTGGTAAACATGGCCGGCCCGTACGTGAGCACCACTGACGCATCACGGTGGTTGGCGGTGCTGGCGCCGGCGGTGGGTACGCCACCCGCCGGTGTGAAAGTCCGAAAGCCGATGGGTCGCGCGGGTTACACATGGCTGAATGTTGGTGTTGTGGTGGTGGCGGTCGTGTTGGCGGTCGTGTTGGCCTTGATCCTCGTGCTTGTGTTCGGAGTCGAGTGGGAACCCGGGTAGTCTCCGGGCGACAGCGAACGGACTTGATCGGCCAGATCGCTATCGCGCGCAGCAGTGTGATGACACCGGTGATCGCAGTGACCGCGCAGCCCAATGCGTACATCAGAATCAGCAAAGTCTGCGCCTCGCTGGCGGTATCAGCCTCCAGACCGATCCGGTCTTGCAGGAGGAACAGCAGATAGACCGTGACCGTGGCGTTGGCTTGGCGGCGAAGAACCGGTAGGCATTGACCCCGACGTTGGCCATGAGGTCACGGTCAGCCTCCCAACGGTTGTAGTGATCGCACGCGACATCACCAGTGGCACCTTGGGGGATCTTGCCCTCAGTGTGGGCGAAGGTGTCCCAGATGGATGCGCCTTTGCCGTCTTAGTTCCACGCCCTGTCGATTTGGGAGGAGGTCGTGGCAGTCCCCCACACGAAAGTGCTGGGTAACGACAGGAAGGGTGCCGTGGATCGGGTCACGTGCGGAAGGTCTGTCATGCGGCCATAGCAGCAGAAATCCGCTCACGTAGTGGCCGTACCGGCTGCGGTGTTCCGCCGGGTGCGGTAATGGTGCCAGAGCTGCTCCCTGCAGCACTCAGATGCGCGTCAATTCCGACGGCATCCTGAGCCGACACCGTGACCCGAGCGGCCCTGAGCAACGGGGAGTGGAAACGCTCCCAGTGTTGCACGATGGGCTGGGCCGCCAACCCGCTTGATCGCCCCTTGGTGTACGCGTCCATCGGGACGATGCCAGCAATGAGCTCGCCACCGCACCCTGGACGCCTGGACGAGCTGCATGCGTGAACGTATGCTGATATGTATGCAGACGACTAGCGTGCGCATCGACAGCCAGACCCACCGCGAGCTGAAATCCCTTGCGTTGGAACTTGACGTGAGCATGGGGGAAGCGGTGCGGTATGCCGTGCGGCACGCGCAGCAGGGACGCATCGGAGCAGAACTCGCTGCGCAGTCGACACAGGAAGAAGCGGCTTGGCTCGATGCTGATCTCAGGTGATGTCGTCGATTTGGACCTCGGTGTCCCGACTGGGAGGGAAGCCGGATTCGCTCGACCGGCAGTAATCGTGACTGCTCAGGCGGTGTTGGATCGCGGGCCATCGGTGGTTCATGTCGTCCCGCTGACATCGACCAATCGTCACTTCGGATCCGAGGTGGAAATCATCGGGCTGGCGTCGGGTGTAGGGCACCCCTCCTATGCGCAGTGTCAGCATCTTCGTGCGGTGTCGGCCGCAAGGCTGGGTTCGAAGCGCGGCAATATCGGTCCGGTTGCATTGCGCCAGATCAGAGAGGTCATCGCCCTGCTGCTCGACCTATAGCGAGACGGAGGGACGGTGCACCCAGCGGCGGCGCCACCCTCTACAGGTGGTAAAGCCGCGACAACGCCACGGTGGTCGCAGGTTCCGAATGGGTGAGGTCACCATCGACGGTGACCGCCCCGTCGCGGGTGTCCACCCGGACCGCGGCGATCCTGTGGTTGAACAACATCTGCGCCAGGCCGATGCCGCGGGTGCCGGAGGGGGCGGGCCTCGCCGCGGGGCCTTGGCGG
>CAZVKB010000095.1:10696-11405 GCA_964627505.1 uncultured Actinomycetes bacterium
CCTCGGGTGCCGGCGACAGCTACCCTGCGACGCCGGGTGGGGAGCCGGTCGGCACCGGCACCGATCGCTGCTGCGGATACGAAGGCCACCGCAAGCTCCGCCGGGGCCCCGCCGTAGCCGCCGAACTGCGGCCCCAGCACAGTCGGCTGGGTTGGTTCGATGGCCGCGTTGGGGTCGCCGGTGACGCCATACGCCGGGAACCCACCCTTGAGCACCAGACGTGGCGATGTCCCGAACCGGGCCGGGTCCCACAACACGATGTCGGCGAGTTTGCCCACCTCGATGCTGCCGACCTCATGGGAGAGGCCGTGCGCGATCGCTGGGTTAATCGTCAACTTCGCCATATAGCGCAGCACCCGGGCATTGTCGTGACGCTCATGTTCAGCACCGCGCTCGCTCTTCATCTTTGCGGCCAGGGCGAAGGTGCGCCGGACGGTCTCACCGGCGCGGCCCATGCCCATCGCGTCAGAGGACGTGATCGGGATGATGCCGAGGTCGTGCAGCACGTCCTCCGCTCCCATCGTGGCAGCCCGGATTCGATCGCGTGCCATCACCACGTCCGACGGCAGGTCGTCCTTCAACCCGTGACTGGCCATGATCATGTGGAAATGTTCGGCCACAGCGTCACGGCCGAACGGCAGCGTCGGGTTGGTCGAGGAGCCGATGACGTTGGCGACACCGGCCATGCGCAGCACATTCGGCACGTGCC
>CAZVKB010000096.1:0-11333 GCA_964627505.1 uncultured Actinomycetes bacterium
GGATCCTGGCGTCCCGATCGTCGTGACCCTTGACACTGTCGACGGCGGCACCGAGTTATCGCTTACGCAGGCGCGCGGTGAGTTCACCGCTGAACAGGTGCAAGCCACGATCGATGGCTACAACGCGTTCTACGACTCCCTGGAAAAGGTGGTCGCACGACTGCGGCCAACGGCGTCGTGACGCACTCCTGATCATTCATGGCACCGTAGGGCGCAGGGGCAACTGTCTACGGCTGCACGGTTGACCGCCACGCCATCGACGACAATGCCGGCTACGAGTCACTGATAGGTCACTTCGTCACTGCGGGTCTTTGGCGTCACCCGGTGAGGCCTTCCGAATAGCGATCAACAAGTTGGCTCGCTGGACCACAGCGCTCGCCAGCGGGTGAGCCGGGTGCAGCGCTAATCGCGAAACCCGTCGATCCTGTCCAGCGCTAAGCGAGCCACTACTTGCCCACGGTCGCCACAGAGCAGACCAATCGTTCGCCCGCCTGACGTCCTAGTTGATGTCAAGGATCGTGCTGGATTCATAGGTTTTCGACCAAGTCTGGAACTGGTGTGGTGGCCGCAGATGAGCTCGATCGTCTGCTTCCATCTGACCAGCACCTTGATGGAAGCAGGAGCATTCCGCCGATTATGGACAGCGTCCTATTAAATGGTATGGTGGGACTGTGCAACAGCACTTCCCGGATTGGGAAGTCTGGGAACGGCCGAAATGAAGTGCGAGTCGCCATCATCCTTGCGGTTTGCGTCGCTGGCAAGGTGGCACAACGGTCAAGGTGGCACAACGGTCAAAAGGAGAGAGCAAGTGATTTGGAGAGCAGTTTCAATCAGTTTGCTAGTTGGATCCGTGCTTGCACTAACGGCCTGTTCAGCTCAGAGCACGTCAACAAGTACGGCGAGTGAGAGTCCAGTGCGGCTTGCCGAGGAGCCTGCCCCCGACGCAACGCCAACCTATGCTGCTGGGCCCAGTCTCGAGATGCAGGTAAAGAACGACACCAATCAACTCTGGAACCCCGTTTACCCATACTCAAACAGTGTGTGGAGTGGGCCGGATGAATTGGCCGCAGGGGCAACTTGGACGGGGCAATCCCAATATGACGGGACAGTCTCAAAGTGGAACGACGTGAAGGTTGGTTACAAACTGAGCCTGTACCAGTGGAGAAACCAACTCGTGAGTCTGTCCGTTCAAAACAAGTTGAACTCATCTCCTGTGATTTCTGTGTGCACGCTCACGACGCAGGAGCAAGAGATTTACTGTGACACTGCCTACCCGGAAGAATCGCGCAGTCTGTATGCCAGGACGTCAGTAAATGGGGAAAAACTACTGACGGTTGGCTTTTCCTCGACTCTGTCATCAGATTGGCGCGTGGTGACTTTGACGGTCACCTGTCCGGATGGAGGAACTTGTCCGGCATGGACGATCTCCTGATCAGGAATTGACCATGAGCAACCTCAAAATCAATTCGGCCCGGGCAGGCAACTAGGCACATGCCCGGGGCAGGAGTTGATCTGTCCGCGAGAACCGAAGTAGCCGATGGACAGCTCACCTGACACCCAACGGGTTGCCGCAGCGCCGCAGTGCCGGTTGACTGACCCCATGACACTTGTGACCGCCGACGAACTCGCCGCAGCACTCGACAACCTGCCCGGCTGGGGCGGCTCAACCACTGCGATTCAGCGGGAATTCGTTGCTCCGGATTTCCCCACTGGTATCCAACTAGTGGTCCAGGCCGCGCAGGAGGCCGAGGAACTCGACCACCACCCTGACATTGATATCCGCTGGATCCGCGTCCTATTCGTGCTGAGCACACACTCCGCCGGCGGCGTGACCGACTTGGATATCTCACTCGCCCGACGCATCAACGAGCGCGCCAGGGCGCTGGGGTGCGACTAGTACCGCAGGGAAGATGTGCAGTTCTGCCTTGAGTAAGGATGTCGCGGCCAACACCCCCGCCCCAAGCGGCCCTGTCACCCCCAGCGGAAGCCTGCAACCCGCAAATCCCACTGGCCGCCGGGAGCGCACGCCGTTGTGTTGCGGTACGTCTCAGACATGCGCGGATACACCTCGCGCAAGTACCGCAAGGCCCACTCCTGCCCCGCTTCTGCGCCGTATCCCAACCGCACGGCCACCTCCGGCGTGTGTTGAATCGCGTAGCAATCCGCCTCAGCCTCCGTGATCACCCCCGCCACATGCTCAGCCTCATGCACCAGCACGTGCACTGCCGCCACTTGATCCACGCTGGCCGCCGTCACCTGCCGCGGCAGCCGAGCGAGGTCGTTGCACACATCCCGATCCAAATGCGCCACCGTGTCGATCCGCCCATCGGCGGTGTACACCACATGCCCGGAATAGTTGTCCAAATCCAACAGCGCCTCGGTGAACCGTTGGCACCGCACCACTGCTTCTGCTGCGATCGGCGCCACCGCCTTGGTGTAGCGCGACTCGTTGCGCTGCCAGGCAAACTCCTGATATGCCACATACACAACCGGCGTCAGCCCCACCACCGCCACCACCGCCACGACCTTCGGCGACACGTCCGCCTGCGCCACCCACCACACCGCCCACACCACCACCCCGGCGAGCAGGATGAGCCCGTACAGGCGCCAGGCAATCACGGCTACGTGTCCATCACAGCAAAGCGTGAGGAAACGCCGCCGCCCGCCCCTGAAACGACAGAATCCGCGGATTCTGCACCATGCCAGCCCGAATTTCGATCGCCCGGGAGATCGTCACATCGGCCTGCCACGCATCCGGCCCAGCCATCACAATCGGCACATACGGCAGCAGCGCCTCACTAATCACCCACGTCGAACTGTTCCATAGAAACGATGGGCTGTGATCGACCGCGTAGTACGTCACCCTGTCGCCCACCGTCACCACCGGGTGCGCGAACGTCGTCGAACGCGCAAAGTCGAAAGCCATCCCCGTGTCGCACGAAACATCCACAATCAAACTGCCCGGCGCGAACATCGCCAGTTCTTCACCGCTGACGAACATCATTGGACTGTCGGTGTCCTGCAGCACGCAATTGACGATCACGTCGTGCTTGGCCAAGAACGTTGCAGCCGCCACATCGCCGTCCTGTGTGCGTACTCTGACAACGCCCGGCTGGACGTCCATCGAGTACACGCGAGTGACGGGCGCAGACCCCAGGGCGGTGGCCGCCACATCGGCGTCGGCCGTGGCCAACACGGTGATGTCATGCACCCCCAGCGCGGATAACGCCTCCACCGCGCCGCGCGCAGTGTTGCCGAAGCCGAGCACCACGGCTGACAGCGCGCGTCCATAACGACCCGTACTTCCCGTCAGCGTCAGTGCGTGCAGTACCGACGCGTACCCGGCGATCTCGTTATTGAGATAGAAGACATGCGAAGAGAACTCACCGCGCGCGGTCCAATGGTTCATCGCCTCCCAGGCGATGAGAGTCAGCCCCTTGTCGATGGCCACCTGCGTGAACGCCGGATCCTGCACCACATGCGGCCACCCCCACAACACATGGCCATCGCGCAAGTCCGTCAGATCCGCCAGCACCGGCTTGGGCAGCAGCACAATGTCGCTAGCCGCCAACACCTCCGCGCGCGGCGACACCGCCCCTACCAGCGCGGCTAGTTGCGCATCAGTGGCCCCAAACCGGGCACCATAGCCCGATTCGACCGTGATCTGAGCACGTAGTGCCGCCGGAATTCGCGAAAAGTGATCGGGATGAATGGGCAGACGAAACTCGTCGGTCTTGCGGGAATCGGCCAGAACGCCAAGGGTGAGGGAAGCCATGGCCTGACAATGCCACAAACGTCCGACACATCGCGCCACTCCGGGCACCTCGACCACGCGTGACCCTCACCACCCGCACTCGCGCCCAATTCCGCGCATCCCCGTCCGCGTGTAGCATCGAACAAATAGCTTCGCGAAGACGCGCGAAGCGGAAGGAAGCGACTAGTGGCTGGCTCCGATACATCAACCGACAACACATCGGCGGATGCTGCAGCCACGGCCCCATCCGATACCGCGGCGCTGCGCGCGGCCTACAGCGCCACCCGCGCCCTGCTCAAAACCACCGATCCGCAGGCCGCCCAAGCCATCATCGACCGCCTCTGCCACGCCCTTGGCGCGAGCATCGTGCCCGCCGACGCCGATCACGGTGAAGCCCTGCCCATCAACGTCACGATTGATGACGGAGACCCGCGCCTGCTTTCCACCAACGATCCGGATGTGCGCCGTCACATTTCCCGCTACCTGATCCCCGCGCTTGCCGACGCCCGAGCAGTCGCCCATCGCAAGCAGAGCGAAGAACTGCTCACCAAGGACGCCACGCGTGACCCGCTGACCAGACTGTGGAATCGCCGTTCACTGGAACTTGCCTTGCACCGCATGGAGGCCGGGGACTGCGTAGCTCTACTCGATCTCGACCATTTCAAGCACGTCAACGACACCTACGGTCACAGCGCAGGCGACGAAGTGCTCAGCACGTTCGCCGCTTTTTTGCGCCGCCGTCTGCGCAACCTCGACATTTTGGGTCGCCTTGGCGGCGAAGAGTTCGTCATCATCTACCCCGAAACCACACTGCCCGAAGCCCACGAGCAGCTCTGTCGGATGCGACAAGAGTGGGAACACCAGGCGCCGTATGGCACAACTTTCAGCGCCGGCCTGGCCGCCGCCGAAACCGTTCTAACGAATGCCGCCGGCGCGGAACCAGCCAGCGCCACCACCGCCGGTCCCGCCGCCTTGGCCCGCGCTGATGCGCTCATGTACCGAGCGAAGTCCGGCGGCCGCAACTTAGTCTGGTGCGAAGGTTCCGACCTGACCTGCGGAGGTGAGCAACTTTGAGTACCACAACAACCCAACCCCACGACATTGCCGCAACCCTTGAAGCTTACCTAGCCGCCACGGTCGTCGGGGACCGCCAAACCGCAGTCGGCGTCGCACTCGCAGCGCTCGCGGCAGGCGAACCACCCGAATCGGTGATCACGCACGTCTTGGCCGCAGCCCAGGCGCGGATCGGGGAGGGCTGGGCCAGCGGTGAGTGGAGCGTGGCCCAGGAACACCGTGCTTCTGCCATCACTGAGGCCGCGCTACAAGCGGTCTCCGATACGGCCATGCGCACGCCGGGGGCCGTCAGGGAAGGTGCCACCGGGCAAGCGGTTGTGGCATGTAGCGAGGGTGAGTGGCACGTGCTCCCTGGCCGCATGGCGTCGGAAATCTTGCGCCTACGCGGCTGCGAAGTCTCCTTCATCGGACCCTCGATTCCCGCGGACATGCTGGTGGAGATGTTCGAGTTCGATCCACCGGCCGCAGTCGCCGTCACCTGCTCGATGCCGCTGTCGCTGATGGGCTCGTGGGCCACCACCAGCGCCTTGCGCGAACTCGGCATGACAGTGATCTGCGGCGGCCGCGGTTTCGGACCCGACGGCCGCTGGGCGCACGCGGTGGGCGCGGACCTATGGTGCCCCACGTTTGAAGATGGCGCAGATGCGCTGATCGAGGCGCTCGACCAGCCACGGCCCGCACCACGCGAACCTGTGGGCGACGCCGACACCGTGTCCGAGATGCATGCGATTCGCCGGGACGGCCCCACCTTGGTGGAATCGGCGATGTCTATCTCGCTGGCCGCCTGGCCGTGGCTGCGCGATTCCGGCGACACGGTCCGAGCCACCCGAGCCGATCTGCAGTCCACGTTGCAGACGGCAGGATCAGCCATGCTGGCCGACGACCCAACTCTGCTCGACGACTACGTGCAGTGGTTTGAATCAGTGCTGGCCGCGCGCGACTTGCCGGTGGAATTTGTGAGCACGGCATTCGACCTCCTGCTCGAGGTCGCGCCGACGCACCTACCCAAACTGCGCGCCATGCTGGATCACGGGCTGGCCACCTGCTCAAAACCGCCGATGGCCCGCTGAGGCTGCCACCGCGTCCTTGCCGAACACCCCGCGCCGCGCCGCCTACGCGGCCAGGTCGCGGCGGTTGAACATCACCACGCCCACCGCGGTGAGCACCAGGCTCACGGCCAGCGGCACGCCGGTGTCCAACCAGCCGGGGGCATTGGTCAGCGGCTGCGCGTCGATCAACCAGTACCAGGGCGAGATCTCGCGCATCCAGTTCAGCGAGTCCGCCGCAGACGCCACAAGCTGCAGAGTGAATCCGAGGACCACGACTACTGCCGCCGCCGTGATCGCCCACGCCCGCCGCCCGGTAGCCGCTCCCACCGCGAACGCGATGCTGGCGTGCAGCATCACCATCGCATACATCGCCACCCCGGCCGACCACATCGCCCACCACGGCAACCCGTCATCAAGCCCGAAGGGAATCGCCACCAGCTGCAGCGCGGCAGTGGAAATCACGGTCACGACGGCCACGATCAGCCACAGTCCCGACACGCGCCCGGTGGCCGCCACCACGCGGCGCACCGGATTAGCCAGCAGCAGTTCCAACGTGCCCTCAGCCTCCGCGCCCGCTATCGTCCACGCGGCTACCGCAATCCCCAACACGAGCAGCACCACCGGAAACATGTTGGAGTACAACTGGCTCATGAGGTACCCGGACGGACTGGAGATGGAGTCGCTGGCCAGGCCGAACGCATCCCGCATCCCCTCCGGCAGCGTTTCGGCGTAGGCGTCGAGTTCCTCACCGGTGGATTTGATGCTTGGGTACACCGCCGCCATCAGCAGCATCAGTAGCGCCAGGCCGATGGAGTACCCGTACACCGACCGTCGACGTTCGCCGAACGTCTGCCGGAACACTTCCACGCACGCGGCCCACGTTGACGCCGGACGTGCGACCCGCGGCCCAGGTTGGGATGCCGCCGGCAGCGCTGCATCCGGGGGAGTCACCGTTGTCATGATGTCGCTCCTCCCGAGTAGTAGCCGTAGAAGACGTCGTCGAGATCGTGGCGTCCGGTGTCGATGCGCACGATCCCGAGGGGGGCGAGAATCCGCAGCGCCTCCGCAGCACTGCCCACCACGGATAGTGAAAGTTTGTGGCCCTCTAACGAGGTCACCTGAATGTCGGTCAGCCCCGCCAACGCAGCCTGCACAGGCTCATCAGGAGCCGTCGCCAGCACCACATCGATCGTCTGCAGCGCCCGTGCCGAGAGTTCAGCAGTCGTGCCCTCGGCCACGATCCGCCCCTGCCGCAGGATCACCACGGAGTCGGCGATGTCTTCCACTTCGCTCAAAATGTGCGAACTGAACAGCACCGCGGCCCCGGCGTCACGGCGGGCATCGACAAGCGTGAGCACGGTGCGCTGCGCGATGGGGTCCAGCCCCGAGGTGGGTTCGTCGAGCACGAGCACGTCGGGATCGTGCATGAGTGCCTGCACCACGCCGACCTTCTGCCGGTTGCCTTTGGACAGTTGCAGAAACCGCCGGTCGAGTTCTAGATCGAGGGCGTCGGCGAGGGCGCCGATCCGCGGCCCGCATTGCCCGCCGCGCAGCCGATTGTAGGCGGCGAGCACGTCCCGGACTTTCTGTCGCGAGCCGAGCCGAAAGTCGCCGGGAAGGTACCCGACGCGGGAGCGGATGTCCGGGTCCAGCGGCGACCCGCCGCCCACTGAAACCTCACCGGAGTCGGCGAACAGGTACCCCAACAACGTGCGCATGGCGGTGGTCTTGCCGGCGCCGTTCTCACCCAGCAGACCGATGATCTCCCCGGAGGTAACGGTGATGTCGAAATCAGCGAGCGCGAGAGTAGAGCCGTAGGACTTGCTGACGCCGGACATCGTGATGAGGGCGGGGGCTGTGCCACGATCGGGGGGCTGGGCGGAGCCAGAACTGCCGCGGTCGAGTGAATCAGTTGCCGGATTCATACTTCCACGGTAGACCGTCCCCGGCATCAGCGGTGACGCTACTGGTTCATCTGCCCGACATATGGTGTGCGGGTGTCAAGCAGCGTCGCCGTTCAGGCGAGGGCGTCGTTCACGCCAGGGCGCGGGCGTGCAGCAGGTCTTGGCTGACACCAGGGTTCGCAAGCACCTCATCGGTGTAAATCCGAATTTGGCGATTGAGGGCGTGACTCACAGCGACGGCATACTCGATCGGAAACGACTTCGGATCATCTTGTAGCCATGTCACGATGATCCGGTTGGAGGAGGCGTAACGCAGGTTGGTCACATGGAACTGGGACGTGAGCCCGACGAGCAATTCCCAGTTTTCGCGAATGTCGTCCTCGGTTGCCCAGGGCAAGTCCGGGTACGGGACATAGTCGTTGTCCATGACCATGAGTGTAGGCCCGAATTTGACGGCATCCAAGGGGTTGTCCACAGGCGCATACCCGTGAGGGGTCTGAATTTCTCCCGACTGCTAGAGCTCCGATCTCACGTCGTTGGCCGTTCCTTCGAGCAGTTCCTCAACCTGTCGCCACAGCAACAGATATTCAATTTCCTGGTTGCGATCGTGTGCCAATTGGTGACGCATGATGCACAGATATCGCCATCGGTTTGCGTTGCGCTTCGACACCAGTCGTCGCCGGACGAGTTGGTTTGCTGGTTCGCCGAGGCGCAGCCAGAGGAACGCCATTGCGTATCGAAATTGCGGGTCTCGCTGCAACCTTTGTTCGCCGCCCCGAGAGGACAGGTCTCTTATGGCGTCGATTGCCCAGTGCATCTCTGCGAGAAGTTCGTCGCGGGTGAGGGTTCTTTCGGGCGCTACCACCAGGGTTGCTCGTTGGCAGACGCTGCCCAGTGAGTGCGGCTGACCGTACGCAGAGGTGGTCCCGGCGATCGATCGAGTCCTTTGGGATTGGACGGTGCTGCTGATCCTGAAGTCATGCTGACCACGGTAGGCGCTCTGGCGGGAACGACCGAAACTGTTGTCCACAGGTGCCCTCAGCCATGGTCTCCGCCCAGGTGATGGCGTCAGAATCCGATCAGGCGAGGGCGTGGGCGTGCAGTAGATCTTGGCTGACACCGGGGTTGGCTAACACCTCGTCGGTGTAGATCCGGAGCTGCTTTTGAATGGCTTGACTCGCTGCAATCACGTACTCAATCGGGAACGATTCAGGATCGTCTTGTGGCCACGTGACGATGATCCGGTTGGATGAGGCGTATCGCAGGTTGGTCACGTGGAACTGTGTGGTGAGGTTCACCAGCAGATCCCAGTTCTCTCGGATATCGTCCTCGGTTGCCCACGGCAAGTCCGCGTACGGGACAAATTCGGTATCCATGACGTTGAGTGTAGGCGCGTATTTGCGGCATGCCAATCGGTTGTCCACAGGAGACTTTTCGCAGTGTTCGTGCGGATGAGCCGCTCAATACAGGAGCGTGCTGACGTCCACAGCTGTTACTTCGGATGAGGCTTCGATCTGCCTCCACAGCAATAGATATCCAAGATCCTGGTTGCGTTCGTGGGCTAGCTGGTTTCGTGCGGCACTGAGGTATTGCCAGCGCAGAGCCATTGCGTCTCCAACCAGTCGACGCCGGATGAGTTGGTTTGCTGGTTCGCCGAGGCGCAGCCATAGAAATGCCATTGCGTAGCGGAATTGTGGGTCTTGGCGCAGCCGTCGTTCGCCGCCCTGAGCAGCCAGGTCCTTGATCGCGTTGATGGCCCAGAGCATCTCTTCCAGAAGTTCGTCGCGGGAGAGGGATTTCTCCGGTCCTACCACCGGAGTTTCTCCGTTCCCGACCCGGCAGAGCGAGGCGCTGCCAAAGAATTGGGTGTGGATGGTGACGTTGATGATTCCGAAGCCATATCACCCACGTTATGCGTGAAGGCAGGAATGGCCGAAAGGGTTGTCCACAGGCCAGGTGCCGTGACCGATAGCCGCTGCCCAGATGCGGGTTTGGGAAGCCGATCAGGCGAGGGCGCGGGCGTGCAGTAGATCTTGGCTGACGCCGGGGTTGGTGAGCACATCGTCCGTGTAGATCCGAAGTTGGCGTTGGATGGCACGGCTTGCGGCGACCGCGTACTCGATCGGGAACGATTCGGGATCGTCTTTTAACCACGTCACGATGATTCGGTTCGAGGAGGCGTATCGCAGGTTGGCTACGTGGAACTGCTCGGTGAGATTGACTAGCAGGTCCCAGTTTTCGCGGATATCGTCTTCGGTTGCCCAAGGCCGTTCGGGGTATGGGACATATTCGGTATCCATGACGATGAGTTTAGACGGGAATTGGTGAAGGGCCAAGAAGTTGTCCACAGTCATGCGTCACCACAGATGGTCATGACATGGGTTAGTCATGTCATCGGTCAGGTTTTCAGATTGAGGACATCTGCGTAGATGCTGTCGAATGATTTCGCGACCTGCCGCCACAGTGTCGGGTAGTCAATGTCCTGGTCGCGATCGTGCGCGAGTTGATTACGCATCATGCAGAGGAACTCCCAGCGATCCGCCATAACCGTGGAGACCAGACGTCGGCAGACGAGTTGGTTTGCCGGCTCGCCGAGGCGTAGCCAGAGGAACGCAAGCGCGTAACGGTAGAGGGGGTTGCGCTGCAACCTAGCCGCGCTCCCTAGCGAATTTGCCTCCTTGATGGCTTCGATTGCCCAGAGCATCTCCTCGAGCAGCTCGTCGCGGGTGAGGGATCTTTCCGGCTTCACCATTGGAGATGGTCGTTGACCGGTGTGAGGAAATGAACGCGGCCGACGTAACGTCGATGCGGTACCAGAAATCGGTTAACTCTTCTGGGTACGGACAGTGATGATTCTGAAGTCATGTTGACCACGGTAGGCGCGCTGGCGGGAACGTCCGAAACTGTTGTCCACAGGTGCCCTCATCCATGGCCGCTGTCCAGATTCAGGTTTGGGAATCCGATCAGGCGAGGGCGCGGGCGTGCAATAAGTCTTGGCTTACGCGCTCGTTCTCCAGGACTTCGTCAGTGTAGATCCGCAATTGCCGTTGAATAGCCCGGCTAGCAGCTGCCGCGAAATGAAATGGAAGGGCAACCTGTCCGTTCTTGGGACACGTCACGATGATTCGGTTTGATGAGGCGTAACGAAGGTTGGTGACATGGAACTGCGATGTGAGGTTAACCAGTAGGTCCCAGTTGTCGCGGATGTCGCCTTCGGACGCCCACGGCAGGTCCGAGATGGGGACGTAGTCGGTATCCATGAGCGTGAGTTTAGTCGGTTCTCCAGATAGAACCCAAGAATTGTGCACAGGGCAACTCGTCAGGCTGGCGAATTCAATGGCGTCACAACAGGAGCGAGTTCACTTCACCGATGATCACAGGGAGCGACTTTTCGACCTCCAGCTGCGCTTCAACATACGGGATGTCTTGGTTTCGCTCATGAGCGAGTTGGTTGCGAATCGTGCATAAGTATCCCCAGCGGTCAGCTGTGGCTCTTGGCACCAGCCGACGCCGGATGAGTTGGTTTGCTGGTTCGCCGAGGCGCAGCCAGAG
>CAZVKB010000097.1:0-11325 GCA_964627505.1 uncultured Actinomycetes bacterium
GATTTTGCGGGAATCGCTGCGTGGAGCCGCCCAAACCACCACGACCGCGCTGATCGTGCGTGCCCTCGACGCGGACACAGGCTTGCTCTCGCCGTTTCGGGACCGTCGCTCTGCTCTGATCAGCGCTCGAGTGCGCCTGCCCGCTCCCTTCGAGCGCTACTTTCGCGCTGTCGCCGATGCCCTCGCGCCCTTCGATGCCCGCCCACACCTGGCCAGCTACCTGCCCCAAACGCCACAGTCGCCGCTGGGGGACCATCCGGGGGTGGCCGCAGCACGCGAACTGCGCGCTGCTCTGGACCCATCGGGATTATTCGATAGCGCCGCCGTCGCGCGCCTGCTCGGGTCCTAGCCCGCGATCTGGCAGGATCACCTCACGTCATTGGATCGGGAGAGGTAATGCGGGAACTGTCTTTTATGTCTGTTGCCAGCGATGGTCAGCGAATCGTGCTCGTGGACGCTGACGGGGAGGAATTCACGCTTGTGGTGGATTCGGACCTGCGTCGCGCGATCACCCCGCAGACCACCAAACCCACTCTGCAGATGCGATTGCCGGTCGATGGGCCGGTCACCCCGAAAGAGGTGCAGTCACGACTGCGCGCGGGTGCCACAGTGGAAGAAGTCGCCGCCGAAGCCGGGATGAGTCTGGAACGGGTGGAGAGTTTTGCCGTTCCCGTGCTACAGGAGCGTTCGTTCATCGCCCAGCGCGCGCAGGCTTGCCCGGTGCCCTCTGGCGGCACTCTGCTCAGCGCCGTAACTGAGCGCCTCCTGAGTCGGGGCATCACCGCCGAACCGGAGTGGGATGCCTGGCGGCGCACCGATGGCGCGTGGACGGTGGTGGTGCGTTTCGGGAGCGATCAAGCCAGCGTGTCGATGAACGATGAGACTGGCACGTTTACCTTCGATTCGGCCACGCGTTCGGTGGTCGCCGAGGACGACACCGCCCGATGGCTGACCAACGCCACCGAGCCCGCGGAACCGGAACCGGAATCCATCGTCGTGATCGATGTGGCCGACGATCTGCCGGACTGGGATCCCGCGCACCCGTCCACCCGGGCCGCGCGGGCCCGAGCCGAACAAGAGGCTGCGGAAGCTGCCCGACGGGCTCCCTTGCCCGCCAACCCTGCGCCCAACGGGCCTGGGGGGAAACCCCTATCGCGGCGGGCGGCCCGACGCAAAGCAGCCCGACAGCGGGAAGAGAAGCGGGAACCCACCTGGGACGAGATCCTCTTCGGGGTCTCCCGCAGCGACGAACCCACCTCCTGACGCCCTCCCCGTAGCAATGCGGATCTGCCTGCGTGGGTGGGGCCGAAATGCGTGCGTGGGGCCGAAATGCGTGCTGGGTCGATTTGCGCGAGTCAGGCCGTCGCCTGGGACAGGGCGGCCGCGAACAGCAACGCCTGTTTGACCACGTCGTCACCGTCGGCTGCCGAGATCCGCAGCGTCAAGTCATCGTTTGCCGATGTGCCCGTGTATCCGTGGTCGGCTTCGCAGGTGGGATCCGAACAGCGGGCAGGCTCCATATCGATGCGGTTCACGGCTCCCCATCCAATCGTCAGCACCACTTCCACGGGTCCGGGCCCGGAGCGATACTCCGCGGGATTGGGCACGACCCGGGTGACCACCACGGATTGGATCCGGTCCAGCCGCACGGCTTCGGTGGAGGCAGAGCCGAATGCTTGGGGGGATTCGTCGTCCGGAGGATGTTCGTCCACATGCGCCACCACGAGCCGACTGTTGGTGAGTACCAGCACCGTGATGTGTCGGCGCAACTCTTTATTGTCGAAGGTGGCTTCGTGGTGGACGAGAAAACTGGCGATCTGCTGACCCCCCAGCGCCGTGGTGAGCGTGTCGAGCACGAGATCCGGGTAGTACCCGGCCCGTTCGATCGCCGACCGCAAGCGGGCCGCCTCAGTGGCAGGTGTGCGCATGGACCCATCCTGCCACGGGTGTCGAGGAGCTTTCACATGCGCCGCGGTCGCCTTTCCGCCCGATCTGTCACCCGCTCCAGCGTGACGTCGGCTCCCAACAGGTAGCATCCAGACGGCGTGGCCAGCATCGGATTGATGGCCAGTCGCCGAATCTGCGGCCAATCCGTCGCCATCTGCGCCACGCGCATCAACACCGCTGCGACTGCCGACACGTTGACTGGTTCGGCACCTCGATAGCCGAACAGCAACGCGGCCGACCGGGGCGCCCGAGCCAGCGCATCGGCGGCCACATCGGTCAGGGGCGGCATGGCATATGCCCAATCCGAAACCAGATCGGAGACGAAACCGCCGACCGAAAAGCCGAGGATGGGTCCGAAGGCGGGATCCTCGACCGAGGTCACCATGCAGGCCACCCCCGGCGGGGCCATTGCCTGCAACCACAACGTGTCGCGCACCTCGGCCGGGTGGGCTGCCGCCAGCGACAGGTACGCCGCCCGCAAAGCCCGCTCACTTTCGATATTCAGCCGAATGCCGCCCAGGTCGAGGCGATGCACGAATCGACCGTCGCCCGCCTTCAAGACCACCGGGTACCCCACCTCTTGGGCCGCGGCAACTGCCTCTGCCTCACTGTGCACATGAATCTTCGGCCACAGTTCCAGCCCGTAGGCGGCCATGAGTTCGATGGTCTCGGCTTGTCCAAGTTCGATCAGGTCAGATTCGACGAGGGGCACCGGGGCGGTCTGTTCGGCAAGTGGCACGTTCCCCTGCGGGGTGTCCGAGAGGCTGGCCACCGCCGGTCCCACCCGGGACTCGATCAGCGCATGCGCCCGATCATCATCAATACCCAATCGTTCCGGCTCTTCGCCCACCGGCAGCCCCAGCCATTCGGCGTGTGCCACCGCCAACGACAGCGCGGCCACCGCCGCCGCCGGTTCGCCATACACCGGCACGCTGCCCGGTCCCGGCATGCCGCTGGCTCCGGGGTTGACCACCAACGAGGATCGTCCCGTCAGGCCGGTTTCATGCGGCAGCACCGCCAACACCGGTTTGGTGGAGTCCTCCGCGATGCCGCGCAGTGTGGCCGTCACCTCGGAAAGGTCGGAACGCACCGGCGGCACATGAATCACCACCACCGCGTCGACATCGCTGGCAGCAAGGGCCGCGGCGAGCCGTTCCCCCACTGCAGCGGCATCGGCATTCCACGGGGTCCGGTACGGAGTCGGCACGGCGGTCAATTCGGTGTCCGCCAACAGGTCGCGGGTGTGGGTGAGCAGCGCTGTGGAGTTGCTCACCACCGCCACCCGCCGACCACGCGGCAATGGTTGCAGCGCCAACAACGCCGAGGCGTCCAGCAGCCCGCCGATTGTGGTGGTCAGCAGCACCCCGCTTTGGCGCAGCAGCGCGCGCAGCACCCGATTGGGCAGCCCATGTTCGGCCATGGAACCCCGCCCGGACAGCACCGCCAACACCGGCTTGCGGCGCGACAACCGGCGCACGATGCGGGAGAACTTGCGTGGGTTCCCCAGGCCCTGCAAATACAGCAACACCACCGAGGTGGCGTCGTCGGATTCCCAGTACTGCAGTAGGTCGTTGCCGGACAGATCCACCCGCATTCCGGGTGAGACAAACGTCGACAGTCCGAGTTGTCGGATGGCCATTTCTTCCAGGAAGGTAGCCCCCAGGGTGCCGGACTCACAGAAGAAACCGATTCGTCCCCGACCAGGCACAACGTCGGCCAGGCTGGCATTGAGTTGTACCCGTGGATCGTTGTTGATGATGCCCAACGCCTCTGGACCGATCACCCTCATGCCGGCCTCGCGCGCCTTGGCTACCAACGCTTTTGTGCGTTCGGCACCCGCCCCGTCGAGGTCTGCAAAACCCGAGGAGATCACTTCGATCGCCCGCACTTCGGCTGCTGCGCAGTCAGCGACGATCTCACTCACCGAAGCAATCGGCGCGGTCACGATCGCCAGGTCGATCGGCCCCGGTGCGTCGGCCACCGAACGATACGCGGCTACCCCAGCCACCTCGCTGACCTCGGGGTGGATGGCGTAGAGCGAACCCGTGAAGCCGCTGGCCTGCAAGTTGCGCACGACGAGTTCACCTAACGAGCCAGGACGGCGGCTCACGCCGATCACCGCCACCTTGTGCGGGTACAGCAAGGCCTCCACCGAGCGCGCCTCCGCCCGGTGTTCGCGCGCCAGGGTGACGGCTTCTTCCTGATCAGTGGGCGCCAAATCGAACTCGAGCTCCACCACTCCGTCGGCGAACTGTTGGGACACCCGATAGCCGGCCTTGGTGAAAGTCCCCACCATGCGTTGGTTACTCGGCAGGACATCGGCCACAAAGCGGGAGATCCCCCGCTCCCGCGCGGCCGCGGCGACGTGTTCCAGCAGTACCGAGCCCAACCCTCGACCCTGGTGGTCGTCGCGCACCGTGAACGCCACCTCGGCCGTGTGATCGTCGATCCGGTCGAATCGACCCACTCCCACGATCGCTCCGGATTGGGTGGCAATCAGCGCCACCCGGTCCTGATAGTCGACGTGCGTGAATCGTTCGAGATCGCGCTCGCTGAGCTCGGGATACGGCGCGAAATACCGAAAGTAGATGGTCTCAGCGGAGAGCGCGGCGTGGAATTGCTCCAGAGCCGGTGCATCCGCAGGCGTGATCGGTCGGATATGACATGGGCGGCCGTCACCGAGCAGCACATCGGCTTCCCACTCGCTGGGGTACGCCGGGTCACTCACCTGTCCCAGGCTAGCGGGTGTCCACGCGCCGCACCCGCTGGCCACACCCGCGCACCCGGCCGGGGTTTGGCTGCCGTCACCTTGGGGTCCGAGCAGGGGTATCGGGCGCCGGAAAAGGAGACTGCGTAAGAATGGGCGAATGCCGTCGCGAACATCTACGACGTCTCCACCGCCCCCCGAACGGATCCTCGACGTCGATGTGGGCGAGGAGATGCGCGGATCTTTCCTCGAGTACGCCTACTCGGTGATCTATGCCCGGGCGCTGCCCGATGCCCGCGATGGTCTCAAGCCCGTGCAACGCCGGATTCTCTACCAAGCCGGGGAGATGGGCCTGCGGCCGGATCGGGGTCACGTCAAAAGCGCCCGAGTGGTGGGTGAGGTGATGGGTCGCCTGCACCCGCACGGGGAATCCGCGATCTACGACGCGCTTGTGCGGATGGCGCAGCCGTTCAGCTTGCGCGTGCCGTTGATCGACGGACACGGCAACTTCGGCAGCCTCGATGACGGCCCCGCAGCCATGCGCTACACGGAATGTCGGCTGGCCCCGCCCGCGCTGGACATGATCTCCACCGTGCACGAAGACACTGTGGACTTCGCCGCCAACTATGACGGCCGGGAACGGGAACCGGTGGTGCTACCCGCGGCGATCCCCGCGCTGCTGGTCAACGGAGCTACCGGTATCGCCGTGGGAATGGCCACCAATATTCCACCGCACAATCTTGGTGAAGTGGTGCACGCGGCCCGCCATCTCATCGCGCACCCACAGGCCACCACCGACGATCTGATGCGTTTCATCCCCGGACCGGACTTGCCTGCCGGTGGCCGGATCGTTGGCCTCGACGGAGTCCGGGAGGCGTATCGCACCGGCCGCGGCAGTTTCCGGATGCGGGCCAGCGCCACCATTGAGCAACTCACACCGCGCCGCCGGGGCATCATCGTCACCGAGTTGCCCTTCAACGTCGGTGTCGAACGGGTGATGCAGCGCATCAAAGACCTGCACAACAGCAAAAAACTCACCGGGATCGCCGGCTTGACCGACCTCACCGATGGCGAGCAAGGCCTGCGGCTGGTGATCGAGGTGAAGACCGGCATTGACCCCGAGGCCTTGTTGAACCAGCTCTATCGGTTGACGCCGCTGGAGGAGCAATTCAATGTGAACGCGGTGGCGCTGGTGGCAGGCGTACCGCGCACATTGGGGCTGCGCGACATGCTCGAGGTGTTCTTGGAGCATCGCCTGACAGTGGTGCGTCGACGCAGCGAATTCCGCCGCCGGAAGGCTGAGGAGCGCCTGCATCTGGTGGCCGGCTTGCTGATCGCCATCCTCGACATCGACGAAGTCATCGCCGTGATTCGCAGCAGTGACGACACCGCGATGGCTCGGGTGCGGTTGATCGACATCTTCGACCTCACCGAAGTGCAGGCCAACTACATTCTCGAGATGCCGCTGCGCCGCCTCACCAAGTTCTCGCGACTGGAATTGGAGGCCGAACGCGACGAACTCGGCGCGACCATCGCCGGGCTCACCCGGCTGCTGGAAGATCCCGAAGTGCTCGCGACTGCGGTCTCCGACGAACTCGCCGAAGTGGCCGCCGCGCATGCCACCCCCCGGCGCACCGTGTTGTTGGAGGCGGCGCTGGAAACTCCGCAGGCGGGGCAACTGCCGTTGGAGTTCGCCGACTCGCCGTGCCTGGTGGCTTTGGATGCCACCGGTTTGATCGCGCGCCGACCACTGGATACGGCCGACGAGGTCGGGCCGGTCGGGTCTGCCGATGCCCCCCCGGCTGATCGAGCTGCCAACGATGCGATCGTGGCGGTGGTGACCACCACCACCCGCGGTCACGTCGGGGTCGCGACATCACAGGGCCGCGTGGTGCGGCTGTCCGTGGTGGAGTTGCCGGGATTGCCCGAAACCGCCGGGACGATGTCGCTGGTGGGCGGTACCGATATCGCCCACTTCGTGCACTTGCACGACGGGGAGACAGTAGTGGGCCTGTTGCCGCTGGCCGAGCAACCAGCGGCACTTGCCACTCGCGACGGGGTGGTGAAGCGCTTCCTGAGCGACTCCCCGAGCAACCGCGACGAGTGGCCGGTGATCACACTGAAACCCGGTGATGCACTGGTCGGAGCAGCCCCATGCCCAGACTCGGCTGAGCTGGTGTTCATCACCTCTGCCGGGCAACTGCTGCACTTCCCGGCCGCCAGTGTGCGCCCGCAGGGCCGTGCGGCTGCCGGCATGGCCGGGGTCAAACTCACCAGCGGCGCGCATGTGGTCGGCTTCGCTGTCGCCGCCGACACCGATTGGGTCGCTACTGTGGCTGGTGACTCCGCAGGTCGACCGGTCAGCGCCAAAATCACGCCGCTCTCGGCATTTCCCGGCAAGGGTCGCGCCACCGCGGGGGTGCGGTGTCACCGTCTCCTCACAGGTGAGGAATCCCTGGTGCTCGCGACTGTCGGCGTGGCCCCGGTTGGCTGCGACCCCACGGGCGGTGCCGTTGCGTTGCCCGCGCCGGACCAGCGTCGGGACGGTTCCGGAGCACCGATCCCGGCTCTGCTGACGCACCTCGGCAATTCCACGGTGGCGTCGGTATGAGTGAGATGCCCACGGGTGGGGTGTTGCAGCCGGGGAGTTCGTGTTCGCAAGCTGCCCGAGTCATTCCTGAGCCGATGCCGGGGACCGCCCCCCGCGCCCAGTCCTGGCTCGTGATCGAACAACACGGAGCGTATGGCCGCAAGGCGCTGCTGGACTCCGCGTTGCCACGCACCGTTGGCGAGCACCTCAGCGCAACCAAGCAGGACAGCGGCACCTCGGTGATTCTGGCCCGACCCACCGGTGCTCACGCCCGCAACGACGAAGCGTCCCGCCGGGTTTGGTTGGCCCACACCGCCATCGGTGCCACTGAGATGCACCAAGCCCGGATCACTGACACGGATGTGTTGACCGAGCTCGATGTGCGAGCTTTCGCTGCTGGAACTATGCCCAACCTCGGCTTTCCGTCTTCGACACCGACGCTATTTGTGTGTACAAACGGCCGCCGGGATGCCTGTTGCGCACTGCTCGGACGCAAGGCTCTCGAGGGCATCGACGACGTAGACGTGTGGGAGTGTTCACACCTGGGTGGCCACCGGTTCGCGGCCACCGCGGTGCTGCTGCCGTGGGGGTACGTCTATGGGCATGTGACGGCGGAAGCGGTGCGACAGATCATGGCTGAAGCCCGAGCGGGCCGAGTGTATGTCCCCGGTTTGCGCGGGCGCTCCGCGCTCAGTCGCACAGCGCAGGCAGCGGAAATATTGGTGCGACGGGCTTTCGACATTGTCGGGCCAGATGACCTCAGCGTGCTGGAACGCGATTCCTTTGGGCATGTGTTCGCCATCCCGAGTTCCGCTTCAGCCGGACCTAGCCGGATGCAGGTGCGCCACCAGGATGGCCGTGCCTGGGATGTGACCGCCGTGCACGCACATCTACGTCCGGCCACGCCGGAATCTTGCGGCGGCGAACCGGTGGCGCGCACGACGGTGCGTATCACCACTTTGGACGAAGCCCCAGCCTGGCGGTGAGCCACGGCGGCTCAAGTCGGACACGAATTGTTTGCATCTGGCCGCAGGAGTAGACCTGAGTTGGTTACTCTTAGTGAATGCTGGGGCCTAGGCAACATACGTCTCAGACTTCACACTTTTCCGAGAACCAGCAGTTGCTGGACGGACTGTTCGATCCGTACGTGATGTTGTCCGCAGTTCGGGATGAGCATGGAACCATCATCGACTTCGTGTTCACCCAGGCGAACTCAGCTGCGTGCGAGTTCAACCATGTGCCACACGATGAGCTCGTAGGCTCTCGCCTGCTGGAACTACTACCAGGACATCGGGACTCCGAACTTTTTCGACTTTACGTCGATGTGGTCGAAACCGGTGAGACCCTGCGCCTGAATGGCTACGCCTACAATCATGAACTGCGAGGCGGTGTCACCCACCGGTTCGACATCCAAGCCGTGCGCATCGGAGACGGGTTGTCGTTCACCTGGCGCGACGTCACCGCCCAGTACGTCACTGCAGCCGAGCCGAGTCTGCCCGCCGACACCCAGGCCGACTACTACCGAGCAATTGCTGAAAACTCCCTCGACATCGTGTTGCGGACTGATCCGGCTGGGCTCGTCACCTGGATTTCGCCCTCAGTCCGAGATGTGCTGGGCTGGCAGCCCAGCGAGATCGTCGGCGAACTCTGTTGGAGTTTCCTGTACGAGGACGAAGCGTCTGGCATGGCAGTCGAGCCCCCGATGGAGTTCGCGGTGCCAGGTCAACGCTCGCTGCACGAGGTGCGGATCCGCACCCAGCACGGATCGTGGCGTTGGATGCGCGCCTACATCCGCCCGGTGCTGGACATCGAAGGGTTGCCAGCTGGTTTGACCATCACGCTGCACGATATTGGTCGCGAGGTGGAAACCCGCTCCAAACTCGCCTACGCCAGACGTCACGATCCCCTCACCGGATTGCCCAACCGGCAGGCGGCTGTGGAGCGCATCGCTTCCCTCCTGGCAAGCAGCACAACCGACCGACTCTGGGTTTTGTGTGTGGGAATTGACGGCCTGGATGACATCTACCAGGCCATCACTGAATCGGCGGGCGAACAGGTCCTAGCCGTGGTGGCTGCCGCCCTGCGGGGATCTGTGGGCACCGGCGATTGGGTGTTTCGGGGGGCGGGCAACGAGTATCTGATTGTGTTGCCACATTCCGAATCCGAGCGCACCGCGACCGAATTCGCGCAGCGAGTCATTCACCAGGTCCATCGGCCAATAGCGGTGGGCGGCACAACGGTCGACGTCACGGTGAGCATCGGAATTGCCCGCACAATGCCCGTGGACGATCCGCAAGTTGTGCTCAGGCGTGCCACGGCGGCCATGTTGCAGGCGAGCCAACGCGGTCGGTCGCAGTGTGGCTTCTTAGATGTCAACTTGTCGAACGCGGTGCGCAATCGGCTTGTCACCGCGGGGGAATTGCAGTCAGCTCTGACCTCGCGCGCGATCCGACCCTGGCTGCAACCATTGGTCTCCTTGCAGGACAAGAAAGTGCAGGGGTACGAGGCACTGGCGCGCTGGGTTACCAGCGACGGGCACGTGATGCCACCAGCCACGTTTATCCCGATTGCCGAGTCCACTGGCTTGGTGGAGCCGCTGGACAACCTGATGATCGCCCGTTCAGTGCAGATCCTCGCCACGCTCCCGGAACACTTGCACATGGCCGTCAACTGTTCGGCCACGACGTTGGCAAATCCCAATTTTGTGGATCGAGTCAGCCGCGTGCTGGAGGTTGCTGGGGTGGCACCGCAACGTTTGTACCTGGAAGTCACCGAGACGTCGCTACTCGACGTCACCCCGGCGATCCAGGAATCGATGCACGCGTTGCACGCACGCGGCATCACCTGGTGGGTCGATGATTTTGGGACGGGTTACTCGTCTCTGGCACACCTGCGCGATCTGCCGGTGCAGGGGCTGAAACTGGACCAAAGCTTCACCGCTGCGCTCACGCAGGACGATTCCACCACAGCCCGGCTGACGAAAGGCCTTTTCGGGCTGGCGTCCGGATTGCACCTGCGCACCATCGCCGAAGGTGTGGAGACTGCCGAGCAGGCCGCGTTGTTATCAGCCCAGGGGTGGGAATGGGGCCAGGGCTGGCTCTTCGGCAAGCCGGCCCCGCCGCCGAATCGGGAGTCTGATTAGGCGCGTGCTCGTGGGCCGACGAGGTCCGGACCATCCCCCATCGCCAGGGTTTCCGGCTCGGCCCTGCATCGCGGGTACCAACGGCTAGCGTGCTGACATGGAGCGCTTTGATGCCGATGTGATCGTGATCGGTTCCGGGTTTGGCGGCAGTGTGGCGGCTTTGCGAGCCGCGCAGGCAGGACGGCGCGTCATCGTGCTGGAGCAAGGCCGTCGGCTTGCGCCGGCAGATCTGGAGCAGGGGGCGCGCAGTACCCGTTCGCTGCTGTGGCTGCCGGCGATCGGACTGCGCGGCTACTTCCGACAGACGGTGCTCCGCGATGTCGTGGTGGTCAGCGGCGTGGGAGTCGGGGGTGGGTCGATCGTCTACGCCGCGGTGTTGTTGGAGCCTGCGGCGGTCGCGTTCGCGGAGTCTGGGTGGACAGCCACAGGCTTGGACTGGTCGGAGCAGTTGCGTCCGCATTTCACCACCGCGAGCCAGATGTTGGGGGTGATGCCCAATCCGCAGTTTGGGGCGCAAGACTTATGGCTGCGGGAATCCGCTGCTGCGCTTGGCGTCTCGGAGACGTTTGGTGCTACTCCGCAGGGAATCGACTTCGACGCCTGCATCGCGTGCGGGCAGTGCATCACAGGATGTCCGCATGGAGCGAAACACTCCTTGGATCGCACCTATTTACGCGCGGCTGAGCGACTAGGGGTGGTGATCCGACCGCAATCTCGGGCGGAGATCCTGATGCCCTTGACCGCAGATGGGGAGGCGGTCGCCACCACCGCCGGAACCGCAGACGGCAGTCACGGTTGGCGGGTGGTGATCCGCGACCCGTTGGGTCGGGGCGATCGGGCCGGGTTGACGAGTCTTACCTGCAGGGATGTGGTGCTGGCCGCCGGAGTGCTGGGCACGACTGAGTTGTTGGCGGCCAACCGTTTCCGCTGGGGCACCTT
>CAZVKB010000098.1:0-8525 GCA_964627505.1 uncultured Actinomycetes bacterium
TGAGGTCCCAGGCGCGCGGGTTGGCTTCCAGAAGGCCGCGCATCTCTCGGGTGACGTCAGGCAGGGTACCGATGTTCTCAAGATCGCGCAGAGTGGGGTTGAGTCCCACTCCACCGTCAACGTAGCGCGACGAACCCGCGGGCATTCCGGTGGTCGTATCGATGACGACGAAGAAGCCGCTGATGTCCTCGTAGGGAGCGTATTCGTGGGACAGCGTCGCTTGGGTTTCGTGGAAGTCACCGGCGAAAACGGCGAGTTCGGTGTTCCGCGCGATGACTCCGAAGGGGCTTCCGGGTGCCAGGTGATAAGCGACCAGCGGTTGCGCACCATCGCCTGGTACACCCGCAGCCATCAAGTCCGCAACTGCCGCACGCACATCTGCAGTAGGGGCGGTGTACTGCTGCGCGGGATCCACGACTCCAGACTAGGTTGGGTCGCAATCCGTGATTACGCGGGAGTGTATGAAGCAGATGTAGACCGTTCCGTCGCAGATGATGCGGGCGGTGCGCGGGAACGACAATTCCCCATGGGCGACTGCCGCAGTTGCGGCCAAACCCGTGGATACACTGCCATGATCAAGGAAGTCCACCGGAATTGCCGCGCCCGTACCTGGCTCACCGCGGAGCGACATCTCTCGCTTTGCCTCAGCAATCAGCGACTCGTCAGCCTCGAACAGCACGTTCAATGGTCGCGACGTCGATCTTGGTCATGTCCATCATGGCTGTGAATGCGCGTTGCGCCACATCGCCGCCAGCCGCCAGGGCGTCCGTCAACGCCCGCGGCGTGATCTGCCACGACACACCCCAGCGATCCTTGCACCAGCCGCACGCGCTCTCTTGGCCGCCGTTTCCCACGATGGCATTCCAGTAGCGGTCGGTCTCTGCTTGGTCGTCAGTGGCGATCATGAAGGAAAACGCTTCGGTCTGCGGGAAATTTGGTCCGCCATTGAGCCCCAGGCAGGGGATGCCGGCAACGGTGAATTCCACTGTGAGTACGTCCCCGGCACTGCCTGATGGAAAGTCGGTCGGTGCCCGGTTGACGGCGAAAACATGACTGTCTGGGAAGGTGGCCGCGTAGAAAGTCGCGGCTGCTTCGGCGTCACCGTTGAACCAGAGGCAGATGGTGTTCTTCGGCATTGGATTCCCTTCGGCAGTGGAGGACCACCGTACACGTCTCGGCGATGAATACCAGGGCTATGAGAGTTTGCACTTGCTCACGGCTGGTGAGCGGGCTCGGGGATGCCTACGTCGGCGAGTGGGGGCGGCTGTGGCGGTACTACCGGGCCGCCGCGCGAGTCAGCCATCGCCGGGCCGGAACTGCGACCCTGCGGGATGCGACCAGCAACGGTGGTGGTGCGGCGTACATGAGGCAGCCCACCCACTCGCTCAACAACCTGATGCGCCGAATGTCCGGATTGCTGGTATCCGGGGTGTCGGATGGACAGTCGGCGATCACATTCAGTCCGCATCGCCGACCCTCGGCCACCATCCGATGAGCGTGGTACGGCGAACTCACCGCCAGCACTGTGGATCCGGGTTCCGCAGCAGCCGTTGCGCGCATGGAAGCGCGTGTGTTCTCACCAGGTTCAATCCGCCGAACCGCGTTCGCCGGAACCCCGCGCGAGATCACATAGTTGGCCATGATCTCAGTCTCGTCGAGTTCGCCATCGATCCCGCCGGTGACACCAATTCCGTCCGCGGCGCCGGCCTGCCATCTCTGCACTGCGTGATTGAGTCGCGCCCGAAGTTCCAAACTGGGACCTTCGGGAAGCACCCTCGCGCCCAGCACCAGCAGGATGTCGCCCTGCGGCGATGACTGAGGGCCGGTGCGCTGACGTTGGTATCGTTCCGCTTCCAGAACCCGGTGGGCCGTCAGGACACCAATCGTCAGCGCGCCAGTTGTCACTAGGCCAAAGGCCATGAGTCCGAGATTCACCTCGCCGATCCGGATCATCGCGTCATCCACGGGCCTACCACATGACACATCAGCCGGGACCTTTAGTCGAAGTGAATGGAAGCAGGAATTCTTCCGGCTGCAAGAAGCGCTGGTGGTCGCATTCCACTTGCTCAGCGCGTTCGTGGGCCATCCACGCATCATTGCCCAATGCGCCCGTGACCTGGGAAGGCTGGACAACACTCATTCCGAAACTCTACACAGCGCATGATGGGCGCAGGTAGATCACCGACCAGCGCCCACATACATCTGCAAGAGTCGAACCGGCGACATTTCGCAACGACCACGCTCGTGCATCGGCAAAATCTGAACGTCGCGGTGCGGCCATGGCAGCAGACGCTGACGAGTGCATGTCGAACGTCGCTGACGCACGCGTTTGCACCATCGCCCAAGTCTGCGCTGCGGCTGTTGATTCGGCCATCTCCAGGCACGACGATGTTCACATGTCAACAAACACTGACACGAGCGAGTCCACCTCGTCACACGATCGCGACGCCCTCGCATGGCAAGCGCTGGACCAGTTCGCGCGGGACCCGGGTCGATCCGTGGCGGTGTGTGTGGAGATCGGTGAGTTGCGCTGGTCGGCCCACGTCGCTGGCGATGTGCGGCGGCCAGCAGCCAGCCTGCTGAAGCTCCCGTTGGCCATGGCCGTAGAGAGTGCGATGGCCGCTGATCGTCACGGCCTGTTGCCCAACGCGGATGTCTCCGTGGGATCTGTGCTCGATGGATGGTCGGAACCCACTGTGCTTCGGTCTTTGCACCCCGACCGCACAGTGGACGCGCACGAAATGTTGCGGCTGATGATCAGCAGTAGCGATGGGCCATCAGCGCGCTGGTTGCTCAACGCCGTCGGACTACCTGCCGTCGTTACTGCTGTCGCGTCATCCGGGTGCAACGCAACCGAGGTAGAACTGCGTCCGGGCGCTGCGGGTGGCTCGTTGATTGGGGTCACTACCGCCGTAGATGCCCTGCGCATGCTCGCCGCCGCGTGCGATCAGCAGCGCTTTCCGATCACTGCAGCCGCGCTGGCAGCATCCACGCTGAACTCCCGAATCCCGCTGGGGGTATTGGCCAGCGACATCGAGATCGCCCACAAAACCGGGACGCTATTTTCCGTGGCTCACGATGTCGCTTTGCTGACTGTGCCCGGTGGGGAAGTGCGAATCGCCTTCCTCAGCGACGCCCAGCACGACACGCTGGTGACCGGTTACGACATGGGAATTTGTACGCAGAGTCTGTTGGCAGCTTTCGGGGTGGGCGTGACGGGCACCCGTAGCGTTGACGGTTGATGGCAACGGGCGATTCGCCCGGTTGTCGAGCCCACCTCGCCAGCCCCACGCTCGCATGCTGGCCACCACCCAACTCACACACACATCTCACCCCAGACCCGCCGGTCAGATTATGATTCGTAGGTGCCCGACACCGAAACCACCGTCGTTGCCCCCGGGATCGAGGGGCACACACCGCTGATTTCCCGCGCGATGGCGATCGGGTTGGTCGGTATCGGTTTGCTGATCGCGGCGATGCTTGGTTGGGCAGTGTTTGGCCAAGCACCGGACACCATCAGCGGACGCGGGTTGATTTTGCCGAGTCAGGGATTCGTGGAGGTCGGAACCCGCACGTCTTATGTGGTGGATTCGGTGGATGTTGAACCAGGTGCGCGCGTTCTTCCCGGTGATCCGGTTGCCGCTGTTACCGATGAAAGTGGAACTCTTTCGGAGGTGACAAGTCCGGTGGCCGGGATCGTGATCGAGGTGCGGGCCCGGCCCGGTCGGATCAGTGAACGGGGCGAGCCGCTCATATTGATCGAACCTACCGACGCGCGGCCGTTGGTGCGCGCATTCCTGCCTGCGACCGAAGCCGATGTCATTGAGCCAGGCATGCGCGCACTGGTATCGCCCGGCGGGTCGCCGAGTGCCCAGTTCGGGTTCATTGAGGGTCAGGTGGAGCGGGTATCGCCAGCGCCAGTGAGCCCGGAGCGGCTGGCGACCTTGCTCGGCGACAACGATTCCCTCATTGGCTTTCTGCTGGACTCCGGGCCGGTGCTGGAGGTGACCATCCAGCTGCAACCGGCTGACACGTTCACCGGGTACGACTGGACCATCGGGGACGGTCCGCGTCGGATGATCGATTCCAGCACCCTCGTGGATGTCACGGTGATTGTCCGTGAACGCAATGTTGCCGCTTGGATGGTGCGTTGACCGCGGCGGATCCGGCTCAGTCGGTGGCGACTGCGCCGGAATCCCCAGCGGACGTGGTGACTGCGACGTTGGTTCGGCATGGCCGCGATGTGGATCGCCAAGACATCGCCTGGGATCTGGCAAGCATGGCCGGTTTGAGCACCTCTGCGGCTGCGAAACTAGAGTTGCTGACCTACGGATTCACGGTTGGGGGGGAACCCACCACGCAGTTTGTGCCCGATCGAAATTCGGCGCAGACGCTGCGCTGGTTGCTTGGTCAGGGTCGTTCGGCGGTGGCGTACCTGATTGTGGCGGCTTTCTTTGCGTTGGTCCCAGCAATCGCCGTGCCATTGGTGATGCGTGTCTTCGTCGATCGCTATCTGGTGGCTCATGATCTGCAGTGGGCGTGGCCGGTGCAGGTGGTACTGCTCGGTTCCACCCTGCTGGCAACCGCGCTCGTGGTGCTGCAACAGGCGGCCGCGCGTCGGTTCGTGTTGCGGCTGAGCCGCACCAACTATGTCAGCTTCAGTTGGCACGCTTTGCGGATGCCGATTCCGGTGCTGCAACGCCTCGGTGCGGGGGAACTCATTGCGCGCGCTAATGCCGGGCAACGCATGTCGGTTTTCGGTGGGATGATGCTGCCATTGGCGATGGTCAATGTGGTCAACGCGGTGGCGTTTGCCGCTGCGCTGTTGGTGCTGAATGTGACGCTGGGGGGTCTGGCGCTTTTCGTGATCATGGTGACGGTGGTGTTTTCGTGGGTGGCTTTGCGATGGCGATCGCGGGTGCAGCGCGAGGTTGATGCCAGTCGGGCAGTGTTGTTCAGCGTGACTGGGGAGGTGATCAACTCTGTGGAATCGATCAAAGCGGCTGCTTGGGAGCAGCATGCCTTCGCTCGATGGTCGTTGGTGCGGGCGCGCTATGCGCGGGCTGTGAGCAAACTAGGCGTAGCCAATCAGTGGATGGCCTTGATTCCGGCGATCGCCGTGACTGTGTCGTTGGGTCTGGTGCTGGCCGCGGGCAGTCTGATGGTCGCGCGAGGGTCGATTTCGTTGGGTTTGTTAGTCGCTGCGCAGTCGTTCACGGCCATGTTGCTGACCTCCTTCTCGATGCTCGTCTACTTTGGCGTGCTGATGCAGTTGACCGTGAGCGCCGCCAATCAGACCACCGAAGTGTTGGCCGAACAGGTGGACCCGGAACTGCTTGCGGAACAGGTGGGCGAGGTCGAGGGGGCGGGCCGGGAACACGTCAACACGCTTGCGTCTGCTGTCGACGCGGTCGGCAGCCCGTCACGACTCCGCGGTGCGGTGGAGTTGCGTGGCATCACGTTTGGCTATGACCGCGACGCACCGCCGCTGCTCTCCGACCTCCACGTGAAGATCGCCGCCGGTTCTCGGGTGGCGCTTGTAGGACGCAGCGGCAGTGGCAAGAGCACAATCGCGAAGTTGCTCGTGGGGGAGTTGCGTCCCTGGGCAGGTCAGGTTCTGTTGGACGGCACTGCACGGCTGGCGCTGCCCCGCGGTCGGCTCACGGCTTCGGTCGCCTACGTCCCCCAACAATCGGTGCTGTTCCCCGGCACCATCTGGGACAACCTCGCACTCTGGGACGAACAAGTGACCGAGACGGATCTGCGACGAGCCGCTGCGGATGCCTGCATCGCGGAGACGATCGAGGCGCGCCCGGGTGGATACCAGGCCGTCGTGCACCATCAGGACAGCGGTTTCAGTGGCGGCGAGATGCAGCGACTGTCGCTCGCCCGCGCCTTGGTCAACGATCCCACCGTGCTGATTCTCGATGAAGCCACCAGCGCCCTGGACCCTGTGGTCGAATCGCAGGTGGATGCCAATCTGCGTCGACGTCAGTGCACATGTCTGATCGTGGCGCATCGGCTGAGCACTGTCCGCGACGCCGATGAAATCCTCGTGGTGGAGGGTGGTCAGATCGTTCAGCGCGGACCGTACGAGGACATCAAGAACCACGGATTTTTCAGCGAGTTGATCCATGGCTGATTCCGACGACGCCGTCCAGCGGTCCATGCGACTGGTGACCGCCGCCGAATCGAACCGTGCCAACGAAGGTGTCGCGCTGGGAGCGCCGCAGTTCCGCGACCCGCTGACCGATGCCTTCTCGATCGCTGCGACCGCTGCCCATCAGACTGTGCGAGCGGCGAATCCAGAGGTTGAGCGGGATCTGGATCAGGTCGAGGCCATAGCAGCGGCTTCCGGGTTGATGATCTCGCCTGCACCAGAGCACTCTCCGTTGGCGGGAGACAAGCGGTGGTGGTCGAGACTGTGGGGTCCCGCTGTGCTCCCGAAGCCGGGCCAAGCTCTGTTGCCGAGTTCGTCCGGCGCGACGATCGTCGACGCGGGCAGCCGCCTGAGTGCCACGGCATCCTCGCGCCAGGACATCGACGACGACGCGGTGGTCATCAGCGAACGACTGCCGATGGTGTCGACGTGGCGCGAGATGGCGACATGGTCGCTCGGCTCGCGCCAGCGCACGGTGTGGTCATTGATCGGATTTGCGCTCCTCGGTGGCATCTCCGGTCTGGCCCTGCCGGTGGTGACGTCGGCGCTGTTTTCTTATGCCGTGCCCAGCGGCGATCTCTCACTGGCGCTGATTTTGTTGGGGTTGTTCGCGCTCACCGGGTTGGCGGGCGCGGTGTTGTTCTTTGCCCGCAACCTGATGGTCATTGGTGCGCGGGACAGCATGGACAATCGGTTGGCCTCGGGTGCGATGGCGCGGTTGTTGTGGCTGCCGGCGCAGTTCTTTCGCCAGCGCAGTCAAGGCGACATCCTGAATCGGACGCTTTCCGCGGAGGAGGCGCGCACGGCCATCGACGACGGCGTGCCGTCGTTGGTGCTCACGTCGGCTTTCGGCGCGGTGAATCTGTTCTTCCTGCTCTATGTGAATGTCTGGCTTGGTGTGGGAATGACCGCGCTGATCGCAGTGATCGTCGCGGTAACAATTCGGGCGCAGTTGCGGGCTCGGTCGTCGCTGGGAGCCAAGTTGGAGACCGCGAGTCAGGCGGACGCGATGTTGCTGTCGATGACCCAGTCGATTGTGCCGATTCGGTCTCGTGGCGCTGAGGGGCGTGCGCTGTTAGCGCTGGCTGCATTGCAGGCGCGGGCGCTCACCGCGCTCCAAACCCGCTTGCGGTTGACCACCAAAGGGGATCTCGGTGCGGTATTCGGTCCGTCCCTGGTGAGTTTTGTGTTGGTGGCGGCTGTTGTCGCGTCCCGGGGGGCGATCAGCGCCGATGACTTCATGGCGGTGTTCGCGGCGTCGCTGCAATTGACGTTGGCCACGACGGCGTTCTCCACGAATGTGGTCAAGTTATTTGAACTCGGCCCAGTACTGTCGCGTACGTTGCCGATCGCGCAGACGCCGTTAGAGCGGCCGACCGTCGGTCGTTCGCCGGGAGTGTTGCGCGGGGAGATCACGCTCAGTGATGTGGTGTTCGGGTACGACCCGGAGGCGCCTGCACTGCTTGATGGGTTGTCGCTGCGCATCGAGCCGGGGGAGTTCGTAGCAATCGTGGGCACCTCGGGCAGCGGTAAGAGCACGTTGCTGAGGCTGATTCTCGGGTTTGAGCGACCGCAATCGGGTGTGGTGGCGTTTGACGGCAAGGATCTGGAGGAACTCGACGTCGCCGCTGTTCGACGTCAACTTGGGACGGTGTTGCAGTCTTCGCAGCCGTTTGGTGAGACGTTTCGTGACAGTGTGGTCGGGCCGCTGCAATTGTCGGATGCGGAAGTGTGGCGGGTACTCGAGCAGTCCGGTTTGGCGGCAGAGGTACGGGGGCGGGACGGGGGATTGGATGCGCCGATCAGCATCGGTGGGGCATCGATGTCTGGCGGGCAGCGCCAGCGGCTGATGATTGCACGCGCGCTGGCCAGCAAGCCGCGGATCATGCTGCTCGACGAGGCTACGAGTGCGCTGGACAACGTGACGCAGGAGATTGTGATGCGCACGGTGCTGGAACTCAACGTGACCCGGGTGGCGATTGCGCATCGGCTGACGACGGTGCAGAAGGCCGATCGGGTGCTGGTGGTGGACCAGGGGCGGATCGTGGAGCAGGGGCCTCCGGAGGAGTTGTTACGCAAGGGCGGGCACTTCGCAGCGCTAGCCGCACGTCAGGAACTCTGACGCGGAACCGGCGACCCCAGCACCCCTGTGCTGGAGTACTGGAGTCGCCGTGCTTCATGGCGTGCGGGGCTAGCCCTCAACATCAACCCCCAGATCGGCCTCGGCGAAGTACGCGACGGCATTCGCGTAGAAGTCGTTCATCACGGCATCGACTGTCGCCAAATCTTGAGGCGTGACCCCGCGGGTTACCACGGCCAACCACGACAGAATCGCTGCTTCCACCTGCCCGGCCGCCAATTGACC
>CAZVKB010000098.1:8625-11261 GCA_964627505.1 uncultured Actinomycetes bacterium
GTTGAGGTAGCGCTCGCCCATCCGAAAGAGCAGGCTGACGTGACGGTTAACCGACTGCATGTGCGCGTGGAGTCTGCAACTTCGCCAGTCGTCCTCGGGTTTTGGCTCCCAGCAAACCGGCGATGATCAGCGCCAACACCACGGACAGCGCCCAGTCCAGCGGCGTGAAGAACCCCACAGCCACCAAAAGCGTCCACGTTCCAAAGGGCAACAGCAGGAGGCAATTGGTGATGAGACCGGGGTTGTAGGAGAGTTTCTTTCCTTGGAAGAGCACCGTGTGCATGACGTTGTTGATGATGAGTTCGAACCAGATCATCGCGAAACCGATCCACGGAGCCACGGTCGCCAGCAGAGCGCCCAGAATCACCATCGGCCAGGCGAGCAAGATGTTCACCTGGAAGACATAGCCCTCATCCAGCGGGAAGTTCGGGTCGGTCTTTGAGCCGAACTTCGTGTTGAGGTTGAAGAACTCTTTGAAGCTCCTCGGCGAGAGCACGTACTCCTCGGACTCATGCAACATCAACAAGGGCAAGTGCAGCCACATCAGCCACTGGTAGAGCTCCATTTCGGGTCGGAACCAGATGAGAACGGTGATCAGAATTGGTGCGAGCAGCAAGGTTGCGGATTGCCAGTAGTGGTTGATCTTCTGGTAGTTCATAGCGCGACTCTCCTTCGGCCCGGTGTCGCATGTCCGCGAAAGACGTGGACATGTCAACGAATCTAGCACTTCGGTCACGGCGAAAGTGCGGTCGATTCGTTCGGCGGTGGTTTCTGGCCGAATGTGCAAGCACGGTCCGCTGCCGGTGGCTCGGCAGATGCAGGGTCGGAGGCCTGTTCCGAATTTCCCGGTTTTATCGGCGCGCTAGGGTCCGCGTCGTCACACCAAGCGCGAGCAGCGCGACACCCATGAGCGCGAACTGCCCCATTGGTGCACCACCCGTTCGGGGTAGCGTGCTGGGTGCTCGTGCTGAGGTCGACGTCGTACCACTGCCTCCGCCATTACCTGTTCCACTACTTGGGTCGCCACTGCCCCCTCCTGAAGCGGGGTAGGTGTTGGTAGCAGTCATGGACACATCTCCTTGTACATCTACCTGTTGTGTGATTGCGCCTGAACCCAGCGCATAGGTGGTGGATACGGCACCTCGGGCGTCGGTCTCAGACACCAGGCATTGACTACCCAGCGGCAGTGTCATGATGGAACTTTGTCCCGCGGTGAGCTCGAACCCGCGCGAGAAATTGGCGCCGACACCGATGCCGGAGGGCAGGTCACAGGTGACAGTGAACGGGTAGGAGGCGACCGTCGGACTCCCCGTCACCACCTTGGCAACCGTGAGCACTCCACCTGGAATCTCGAGTGTGGAGTTGACTTGGGCGGGCGGTTCCAGCGCAGCAGGAACAGTGACAGAGACAGTGGCAGCCTGTGGGCTGATACGCGTGACATCACACTGAGCACCGACAGGTAGCGGCTGCACAAATCCCACAAGTTGTTGTGTAGTGAGCTGTGTGGTGATCGGCGGCAAACGGTACTCGGCCACGGAACACTGGGTTTGGAATACGAACGGACCCTCGGCGAACGGCGCAGCGGACCCGGTGATCGCCGTGGCGATGCGGATGCCTGACTCGGCAATGGGGCCGCCGCCAGCGCCTCCCGCCGCATAGGTGTTGGTGATGCCGATGACGGCATTTGGCCCAGTGGGTGTCACCTCTACCGGATTCGCAGGCCCGTTGGTCACTGTTGTCGAGGTCGCACCGACGGTGTTCGTTTCCGTCGCCCAGCAGCGCGCTCCCATCGGTAGATCTGATCCGACTTGCACGGTCTGCCCGCCGGTGATGTTCACGGCAGTCTCAAACAGCGGCATCCCATCGTTGGTGGTACATGTCACCGTGACGGGGAAGACCGCTCCAGCCATGACCCCAGAGGCAGTGCCGTCCACTGTTTTGGTCAACGACACACTGCCTGTGACCGGAATGCTCGTCGTCACCACCGCGGTGGACTGCTGCCCTTGGGCGCCGAGAACCGCCACGGCTGCCGTGTTGGCAATCTGCATGCCATCGTCGACTGTGCTGTCGGCCGGTAAGGCGACCCCGATGTCGAAAGTGTCCGACTGACCGGCTGGCCAGGTGTCAGAGTAGGTGACGAGCAACTGTCGTGTCCCGGCATCGTAGGCAACTGATCTGGCTCCCGTAGACGGTGGGAGAGCTGTCACATCGAACTCCGGTGGCACCACATCGGAGACCACGACATTCGAGCAACCCACGGCAGCGGTCGTGCACTCGACAAACACGGTATACGTGAAGGATTGGCCAGGAGCGACGGTGGCGGTTGATGCGCTTTTACTGATCCCCACCGTTGGTGTGTTGACCGTAACTGGTGCGACGGTCGAAGCTTGGGCTGGCGGGTTGGTGGATATCACTTCCGCCTGCATCCCAATGAGGCCGCCGTCTGGTGCTGGCGCGGGATCGTTCAATTGCGCGCCCACAGCAAGAGTCACAACTTGGCCTGCCGGTAATCCGACTCCACCAGTTACTGGAATTGTGTAATTCACGGTCACCGAACCTGTGGCGGGATCATAGTTCACCATTCGATCGGCATTGGAGGGCGGCAACGAGGTGATCGTGAAGGGCGGCACGATCAC
>CAZVKB010000099.1:0-11051 GCA_964627505.1 uncultured Actinomycetes bacterium
GCCATCGCCGTGAAAGTCGATCCCGAAGTGCTCGTGATCGATGAGGTGATCGCGGTCGGTGACGAGGATTTCCAGCGCAAATGTTTCGACTACATCCACGAGTTGCGGATGCGCGGGTCCACCGTGGTGATCGTCACGCACAGCCTGGGCATTGTCAGCGAACGCTGCGACTACGCAATGTGGCTTGACCACGGCGAAGTCCAGGCCATCGATACTGGCCGGGCGATTGTCGACATGTATCTCGGCGAGGTCAACCGGGCTGAAGAAGAGCGGGTACCTGAAGACAACAAACGATCACTCGCCGGACGGGAAGCGCACGATATAAGTGTGCAACGCATCGAGCTGCTGCAGGCTGGGGGAGAACCCGCTCCCTTCCTCACCACGGGCAAACCGGGCACCATCCGAATTCACTTCGAGTCGCGGGTGACTGCCGACAAGGTGGTGTTCGGTCTGGGGCTGTACACCCAAAATGCGATTAATGTAGCCGGCCCAAACTCTCGACGCATCGGCGACGTGAGGGTGGCTCCAGGGACGGGATTCATCGACTTCGCGATGGATTACGTGCCGTTTGCCCCGGACACGTATTTGCTGTCCACGGCAGTTTTGCGGGATGGCGCTGAGGTTGAGATGCTGGACCGCGTTTTTGACGTCACTGTTCGTGGCAGCGCAGCTGGTGAACCCGGACTGGTATCGCTTCCGGGTCGTTGGGTGCCACCCTTGATCACGCATGAAACTGCCCATGATGACGAACGGTCTGTAGCTGAAGGCGCTACACATTCGAAGGGAACACCGCGAAATGGTTGACATTGTTGGGTCGCACATTAAGCAACCTGAGGAACTCCTGGCCCGTGCCAATGACACCGTGACCGCACTTCCCGAAATTCGAGCTGGGCTGCGAGAAATTCTAGCGGCGCTTGTGATGGGGAAACCCGAGCTCATTGACCTGAGCCTGGCACTGCCCGACCTCCAGCCGAATGTGGCGGAGGAGATCGGACTATTGCTGGCTAGTGACGCAGCTGCATCCGAGCAGGCCAAGGAGCTTGGCGATATTCTCCGCGCCAGTGACACGGATTCCGGACTGAATCCGGAAGTGATCGAGTGCTATCGCACGGCCTTTTATCTCAGCGACCGCTGGGAGGAGTATGCCAAGAACCCACTTTATGCGCGCTTTCTTGCGAACAAGGCTGGATTGCCTTTCGATAAGTGGATTCACTATTTCGAGGTCTATCACCGCGTTCTCGCACCATATGTGGGACGACCGGTGCGCGTCCTGGAAATCGGAGTGTTCCACGGTGGCGGCTTAGAGCAGTTGCGGGCCTTGCTCGGCGCCCAGGCCGAACTCATTGGCATGGACATCGACCCTTCTTCGAAATTGGCCTGTGCGGGTCGTTTTGAGGTCGCTGTGGGCGACCAGACCGATCCGGATTTTCTGGCTCAAGTGGTAGCTGAATATGGCCCGTTTGACGTCATCATCGATGACGGCGGTCACACCATGCGGCAACAAATCAGCTCGATCGAATTCCTCTTTCCGTCGTTGCAGGACGGTGGTGTCTACATAGTGGAAGATACCCACACGTCCTATTGGACACCTTTCCAAGACGCTGACACGACTTTCATGGAGTGGGCCAAGCAGCGGGTAGATGACGTCAACGCTTATCACTTTTCCAAAGAACGTGACCTGAGCATCTGGACCACGTCCGTTTCCACAATGCAATTCTTTGACAGCATCGTGGTGTTCGAGAAGGCGAATCATCTGCCACCTTTCTGCGAGGTCGCCGGCACAGGCTCCTTCATTCACTTGGATCGCAATCCGCAACTGTGGTTGTTGGCGTATCGCGCGGCCTTGGAAGTCAGTCAGACGGAAGCCGATCGCATTCGGCAAGAGGCGCACAACCAGGTGTTAGCGGCGGAGGCAGCCCGCGCTACTGCGGATGCGGCGCGCCAAGGGCTGCAAGACACTTTGGATTCTGTCGAACACAGCGGATCGTGGCGATTAACTGCGCCCCTGAGAAAGTTGAAGCGAAAGACGACCACGTAGCGTCTGTTGCAGATCAGCCTCGGGGGACTTACTTGGAGCGCAGGGAGTTGCCATGCCACATGATGAGCGTCCGACCGAACTCGACGTGTCGGTATGGCAGCGACTCGAGTCGGCCGCGGGGCGGCAATTGCAGAAACCGAAGTGGGCAGCCCGGGTTCGGCAGTTAGCTAGGTCGCAGCGCAGGATTACCGATCACTTGCTTGCTGCAACGGAACGTCTTGAGGGGTATATCGCCTTCCATTCGGCGTCCACCGAGCCGGAGCCGCCGGAAGGTGTCAGGGTGCTGCGCAGCTACTTCCGACATCTGCAGGCACATCTGCCCCATCTGAAACTGCAACCGGACTTCAGCATCCTGATCTACGTTGGCCAGGCCTCGCCGCAGGAAATGCGTCGCACGCTATCGAGCGTGGGGATGCAAGTGTATCCGCCGACAGATGTGTGCCTAGCAGTTCCCGAGTCACTGCCGGAACGCACAGCACAGGTGATCGCAGACTTTGCCTCAGCTCATCCAGGCTTGCTACAAACTGTCACTGTTGCGGGGTCAGCCGATGCGGCGTCAGGATTCAATGAGTGTTTGGCCCTGGCCCAGGGCACCTGGTTCACCGTGCTCAACCCGGGCGATGTGTTGTTTCCCAATGCATTGGCCGAATTCGCCAAAAGGATTAATGAAGAACACCACGCCACACATTCGTTGCCGCCGGCGCTGTTCAGCGATGTGCGAGTGGAAGGTGACACACCAGCTGATCGTTATGCCACTTTCTTGTCCGGGTGGTCGTGGTTCACTGCGGTCGGAAACTCAGCGTCCAGCAAACTTGTGGTATTTCAGAGCGCATCATCGAATCGGTGCGGCGACTTTCGGGAGGGCTTCGACGGAGCCGAGGTCCAGGATCTGCTGCTGCGGGTGGCAGACCACAGCGAACTGCTGCCCGTCCATCTACCCATCAGTGTTGGTCAACTCGCACGAAGTAGTGAGTCGGCGCCGTTCACCGCCGCCTCGCTGGAGCAAGCCCAGCAGGGTTTGGTGCAAGCAGCTCAGGACTCCTGCAGCCGACGCGGATTGCCGGCGACGGCGAAGTCCTATGGAGTTGGCGGCAAAGTGCGCCTCCAGTTCGTACTCCCCGAACAGTTACCGCTGATTTCTATCGTCATACCCACGAAGAATGGTCTGAACCTGCTCACCACCTGTATCAACTCAGTGCTGCAGCGAAGCAGCTACCCCAATTTCGAGGTCGTCCTGGTGGACAATGGCACCACCGATCCGACGGTATGGGCGGAATACGAACGACTTCAGGCCAGCGACTCCAGAATCCGCGTCTACAGCGACCCGGGCTACTTTAACTTCGCCAGGTTGATCAATACGGGTGTTCAGGAAGCTGCCGGCGACTTCGTCGTCATGCTGAACAACGATGTCGAAGTGCTCACCCCAGACTGGCTCGAGCAGATGTTGATGTTCGCTCAGTTCCCGGACGTGGGCGCAGTCGGGGCCAAACTGCTCTACCCCAGTGGCGCTGTGCAGCATGGTGGAGTCGTCGGAGCAGGTCCACACATAGCCGCGCACTCTGGATTGGGGGCACCGGGCAACCGGGAACATTTCTTTGTTGATTGTGTGCATGAGGCGATCGCCGTCACTGGGGCTGCCCTGATGATCTCTAAGGAAGTTTTCCTCTCACTCGGACAATTGGATGAAGATTTTGTGCCCAATGCTTATGGGGACATTGATATTTGTTTGGAGCTGCGCCGGCGACAACGCGCAGTGGTGTATACCCCCTGGGCGGTCCTGATCCACCACGAGTCGGCGACCAGGCGACAAAATGTGGAATTGAGCGAAATCGTGTACATGCGCCGCAAGTGGGGTGCGGAGTTGCTTGACGACCCCTATCTCAACGTCAAACTGCGCAGAGACGGACACTACGTGCCTGATCCGATTCTGCAAAACCCGGAACCAAGTGCAGGTTTACTTGAATACTGGTTACAGGCTGGCAGTTTTGAGGCGGATCACGAATGGGGTTAACGGCGGTGTACACAAGGTTGAGCACATGAGTTTGAAGAATGTGGCGTCTCATGGCTTATTGATCTACGAGGATTCCTCCGCCTTGGAGCGGGCCCGCTCTGCCACCGTGATGCAGCGGCAGCACACGCTAGCCGCGCAACCTGGAATCACCGTTGTCGTGCTTAACCTCAACAAGCCGGAGTTGATTGTGCCGCAGTTGGAGGTGCTGACTCAGGGGCGTCAGAGTTTCGCGGGATTGGGTTTGGGACTGCAGGTGATTGTCGGCGACACCGGTTCCACCGATCCGCAGGTCCTGGCTGCGTATCAACAGTTGGGCGATGAGATTACCGTGGTGCGGAATCTCGACTACCACTTCTCGGCCTGCAACAACATCTGCGTATGGGATGACGCGGTGCACGAATACATCCTGTTCCTCAACAACGACGTCCTGCTGGACAGCGTTGAACCCATTCTGCAGATGTATCGCGAGTTTGAGTTGGGCGATCGACAGGTGGAATCTGGTCATGCCGTCCTCGATGCCACGCGGGTTGGCATCGTGGGCTTGCGCTTAGACTTCCCCGACGATCGTGTGCAGCATCTGGGGATTGATTTCCTGCGCGCGGGTGAACTTACGGGTTTGCCCTATCACCCGAGTGCACTGGCACACATCCCCCACCGGCCAGGATTATCGTGGTCGAGCCTCGCGACGACGGGCGCAGCGCTGATGGTGCGGGCAGATCTGTTCGCAGCTGTCGGTGGCTTCGATGAAGGGTACGAGGCGGAATGTCAAGATGTTGATCTGTGTCTGGCTGTTCGGCGACTGGGGTATGGGATTCGTGTGGTAGACGCCGGTCCGGTGGTTCATTTGGAGAACGCGACCCGCACTCGGGGCGAAGAAAGCAGCCGGGATCGGAGACTCTTTCTCCGCCGGTGGGGTTCATACCTTGCGGTGATCTGCCCATGAAGATTCTCATGTTGACCCCAGTGATGCTCAAGGGGCACGGACTTCCCGAGGTAGTGGCAGCGTTGATCAAACCGCTCGAGGCCCTCGGCGTCACATGTGAAGTTGGTTGCATGGAGTCCGATGGCTCATTCGGTGATATCAAGGTGCACCGAATCGGGCCGGCAACCGGGGATGTCCAAGTGCTCCTCGACTGGGTAAAAGCTGATGTGGTGATCGCCCACGGCAGCCCCTACCACGAGGTACTACCGCACTTGCGTGGGCAGGGTATGACAGTGGCGTATGAACACGGGGAGCCGCCGCCGGAAATGTTCGAGTTGGACAGTGCCGCGCGAGCCAAGCGCATTCGCTCCAAGCGCGTACTGGTCTATCCACATGTGGATCATGTTGTGGCGATCAGCGAGTTTATTCGTCATGACATCAAGTGGCCGCAAGCCAACGTGATCTTCAACGGTGTCGATCACATCGCGGATCTGGGCGCCAAACCATGGCTACCGCCGTGGGACCCCAACACGGGTCTGAAAATCGGGCTGCTCATGCGGCTAGGAGCAGGAGAAGCGAGATACAAGGGCAATGATGTGTTACCGGATCTGCGTCGGCTTGTGGCCGAGCGGGGAGTGCAAGCTAGCTGGCAGGTGATGGGACGTGGAACTAAGCAGGATGCCCAACTCCTGCGCGACCAGGGGTTTGAGGTGCATCTCAATGCCAGCGATAGCGAGCGCGAGCGCTATTTGCGCGACATCGACGTGTTCGTCACTTTGAGCAAGTGGGAAGGCTGCAATTTGCCGCTGGTGGAGGCCGAGGCCTTGGGCACACCAGGGCTGGCGTTGGACACCGGATCGCATCCGGAAGTAAGCCCGCTGGTGTTTGCCAACCTTGACCTCATGGCGACACAAATCGCGGCGTACGCCGATTCGCCGGAGTTGCTCAGGGCCCATGGTGAGGATTGCTACACATTCGTCCGTTCGCGGATGTCGTGGAATGATGCGGCCGCCTCGCTGCTCACCCTTGTGGGCACCAAACCCGTGACGTGGCATGGGTCGCCTGGTCGCGCGCTCGCTTCCGGCTCAGCACTGGTGTGGGCTCGGACCACGACGAAATGGCAAAATGCCAGAGACTTACATGCGGCTGGTGGAATGCGTGCGGTGACTGAAGTAGCCCTGGGCAAGTTCCGAAGGAGAAAAGTTCGCGATGACCGGTAAATACGCCGCGGATTTGTCCACGGACACCCCGATCTACGTCGCCGGTCACGCAGGCTTGGTGGGGTCGTCGATCTGGCGGCATCTGGCCGACCGGGGCCACCAAAATCTGATTGGGTGGCGTTCGGCGGAGGTGGACCTCACCGACCGCGACGCAACGATGGACGCCATCACCACGACAAAGCCAGCTGTCGTGATAGATGCCGCCGCACGGGTGGGCGGCATCCTCGCCAACGACTCCCGGCCGGTGGATTTCTTGAACGACAATCTGCGCATCCAGACCAACCTGTTTGAGGCGGCGCACGCTGCGGATGTCGACAGGTTGCTGTTCCTCGGTTCGTCGTGCATTTACCCCAAACTCGCGCCGCAGCCCATCAAAGAGGACTACCTGCTCACCGGCCACCTTGAACCCACCAACGACGCTTACGCCATCGCGAAGATCGCCGGGATCATCGCCGTGGCATCCTACCGGCGCCAGTTCGGCCGGCACTGGATTTCGGCCATGCCCACCAACCTGTACGGCCCCGGTGACAACTTCGACCTCGCCAGTTCGCATGTGCTGCCGGCGATGATCCGCAAGTTCCACGAGGCATCGATCACTGGTGACTCGGTAACGCTGTGGGGTTCCGGGACGCCGCGGCGGGAGTTCCTGCACACTGACGACCTCGCCGCAGCCGCGGTGCATCTGCTGCGGCACTACGACAGCCCCACGACCATCAACGTCGGGGTCGGGGAAGACGTGTCGATCGCCGAACTCGCCGGGATCATCGCTGACGTCACCGGTTTTGCCGGCGAGGTGGTGTGGGATCGGTCCAAGCCGGATGGGACGCCGCGCAAACTCCTCGACGTCACCCGCCTGCACGACACCGGTTGGAGCGCCCAGATCCCGCTGCGTGACGGCATTGCGCAGACCTACGAGTGGTACCTGGCCAACGGCGCACTGGCGCGCGGATGACCACAGATCTGCAGAGTCTGCCCGCGGCCTCAGTAGGTGGGGTGAGGTTCCGGGTAGCGCCGCTTGGGGATGCCGTGGCTGCGGTGGTGGCGTCGGCAGCGCAGGTGGGTGACTATGGCGATGCAGGTGGTGTCGGCGTTGCCGAAGACGGGCCCGGCGGAGGTGAAGTTGGTGGCGGGGTGCCGGTGCACTTCGCCAACGCCTACACGGTGGCGCTGGCCGATTCCGACCCTGGCTACCAACGACTCTTCACGGGCCCTGATTCTGTGGTGTTCACCGACGGTATGCCCGTGGCCTGGTTCGGTCGGCGCTACTTCCCAGGCTTGGCGGGGCAGTGGCAGCGTGTGTATGGACCAGACGTGATGACCGGTGTGCTGGCCGCATCCGGCGCCGACGGGCCGCGGCACTACCTGCTCGGCGGCTCGCTTGAGACGCTCGAGTTACTCACCCAGGCCATCGCGCGGCGGTGGCCAGCTGCCCAGGTGGTCGGCGCGGAGAGTCCACCGTTCCGGGCGTTGAGTACGGCGGAGTTGGCCGAGCGCGATCAGCGGATTCGCGCCTCTGGCGCGACCGTGGTGTGGGTGGGCCTCGGTACGCCGAAACAGGATTGGGAAGTGGCGCGATTGGCATCGGAGGTGCCGGTGGTGGTCATGGCGGTGGGGGCAGCATTCGACTTCCTAGCCCAGACCAAGCCGCAGGCGCCGGTATGGATGCAGCGTTCGGGGATGGAGTGGGCCTACCGCCTGGGGTCGGAACCGCGACGTTTGAGCAAGCGGTATCTGTGGGGCAACCCCCGATTTGTGATGGCCGCCGTGCGACATCGCCCTCGGCGAGCTCATTAAGCTGAGTAGGCTGGCGATTGCCGCGGGTATACGAGGTTCCGGACGACTCAGCGGCTCAGCTGCAGGCCGCGAGAATCGCTGCAGCTCGCAACGTCATGTCGAGGTGGGTCTGGGCAAATGCCCTGATCTCCACCGGCGAGACGAGCCGATCACGGCGAATCCGATCCAGCCAAGTGGTCACCCCATCGAGGGCCACCGGCGCATCCGTGGCCGGCACTCGATAGGCAAAGTTGGGGTCGGCGCGCAGATCCGGGTCGGCGCCGGCAAACACCACCGGCAAGCCGCGCGCCAGATAGTCGCGGGTCTTCAACCTGAGTTGGCTCACGTGTCGGGGTCTGGCGGGGTGAAACTTGGCTGACCTGCCTGAGTTGGCTCATGGTTCGGCCTGAGTTGGCTCATGGTTTGGGGTTGGGCCGGGTGATAGTGCGCTGACCTGGTGTGATGTTCGCGGTTGGGGGTGTTTTCACGCACTAACGGGTGGGTTCTAGGGTCGTGGGGTGGTTTTCGTGAGGAAGGTGCCGACCAGGTCGGGGGCGACGGCGGTGCAGATCGCGGAGTATTCAGGTGGCCGGCAACGGATCCTTGCCCACGTGGGGTCGGCGCATACCGAGGCCGAGTTGGGGGTGTTGCTGGAGCGGGCTAGGGCGCTGTTGACTGATCCTGCCCAGCTGGTCCTGGACGTCCAGGCCACGCCAGCACCACCGGTGGCTGGTCTACTCAAACCGCCGGGCACGGCGACTCTTTTCGATGCCGATGAAAGTCCGCCGACCGTGCGCCGTGATGGCCCCGGTCGGGTGGTGGGCACCGATTCGCGGGTGCTGTTCGGTGCCCTGAGCGCGGTCTATGCCGATCTGGGTTTTGACACCCTTGGTGACCGGGTCTTTCGTGACCTTGTGCTGGCTCGGGTGGTGGAGCCGACGTCGCTGCTGGACAGCGGCCGGGTGTTGACCGATCTGGGCCAGAAGCCGGCCAGCTACGCGACGATGAAGCGCGCCTTGAATCGGGTGGTAACAGGCGAGTTCCGTGACGACGTCGCCAGGCTGTGCTTTGAACACGCCAGCGCGAGCGGGGACATATCCCTGGTTTTGTACGACGTCACAACGCTCCATTTTGAGGCCGAGAAGGAAGACCAACTGCGCAAGGTGGGCTACTCGAAAGAGCGCCGGGTGGATCCGCAGATCGTCGTCGGCCTGCTGGTTGACCGGCGGGGTTTCCCGCTGGAGATCGGGTGTTTCGAAGGCAACCGCGCCGAGACCACCACCCTACTGCCGATCGTCGAAGGCTTCCAAGATCGTCACGGGATCGCCGACATGGTGATCGTCGCCGACGCCGGGATGCTTTCCGCGGCGAATCTGGCTGCGCTTGATGATGCGGGCCTGCGGTTCATCGTCGGCTCCCGCATGACCAAAGCCCCCCTCGATCTGGCCTCACACTTTCGCTGGCACGGGGACTGGTTCACAGACAGCCAGATCATTGACACCCTCACCCCCAAAACCGGACGCCGCTCGGAGAACAATCCGCTGCTGCGCGCCGAACCCGTCTGGGACCCCGCGGCACATCCAGGCTCGTGGCGGGCGGTCTGGGCCTACTCGGCCAAACGTGCCGTGCGCGACAACCGGACATTGAACCTGCAAGAGGAACGCGCCCGCGCCGTCGTCGACGGGCAGAAGGAAGCCCGCACCCCCAGATTCGTCACCACAGCCAAAGGCACCCCAACCCTCGACGAAGCTTCTTTAGCCCGGGCGCGGTCCCTGATCGGTTTGAAAGGTTACGTCACCAACATTCCCGCGGCGATCATGAACCCAGGCGAGGTCATCGCCTCCTACCACGACCTGTGGCACGTCGAACAGTCGTTCCGGATGTCCAAGACCGACCTGCGTGCCCGGCCCATGTTCGCCCGCACCAAAGATGCGATCGAGGCGCACCTGACCATCGTGTTCGCCGCGCTGGCAGTGTCCCGCGAAGTACAAGCCCGCACCGGACTGGCGATCCGCAACGTGCTGCGCCAACTACGCCCCCTGCGCTCAGCCACCATCGCCATCAACAGAGTCGAGCAGACCTTCCCACCAGCCATCCCCACCGAGCAGCAAACCATCCTCAACGCCATCTTCGGCCACAAAGCCAGGCACTAAGCAAATGAGCCAACTCAGGAGGCTGGCGATTGCCGCGGGTATACGAGGTTCCGGACGACTCAGCGGCTCAGCTGCAGGCCGCGAGAATCGCTGCAGCTCGCAACGTCATGTCGAGGTGGGTCTGGGCAAATGCCCTGATCTCCACCGGCGAGACGAGCCGATCACGGCGAATCCGATCCAGCCAAGTGGTCACCCCATCGAGGGCCACCGGCGCATCCGTGGCCGGCACTCGATAGGCAAAGTTGGGGTCGGCGCGCAGATCCGGGTCGGCGCCGGCAAACACCACCGGCAAGCCGCGCGCCAGATAGTCGCGGGTCTTCAACGGTGACAATGCGAAGCTCCCGCGGCGGTGTTCGCCGAGTGAACTCACCCCCACATCAGCGGTCGCCATCACGTCGTCGAACGCCGCGCCGGTCAGAGTGCCGGTAAAGCGCACCCGCGACGCCAGCTGACGCTGGGCGACCAACGCCCACAAGTTTGCAAGTTCGGGTCCATCGCCGACCACCGTGAGTGTCACCTCGGGATGGTTCGGCAGGGCCGCGATGAGTCGGTCGTAGCCATGCCATTGCGCCAGCGTTCCGGCTGCGACCAGGTGGAATGTGCGGCGCTCGGCCCAGCCTGGGGCGAGCGGCCGGGCGGCGACGTCCACACCGTTGGTCAGTGTGATGCGCCGATTGCTGGCCAAGGTCCGCCAGGGCCAGCCTTCGGTCTCGTACTGCACCATCACATCTGCGAGCGGCCACGCCAGCGGGGTCCACGTGGTCTCCACCGCGAGGCGCAGCAGCTTTTCGCCCACCGCGCGATGCGAACCCGTGATCTCGCGCACCCCGGCGGCCACCGGGCTCGGCGAATCCACTACCACGCGCGTGCCAGCCGATCTCAACCGACGCAGGATGGGGCTGAGCATCGGCACAGTCCAGTGCGAACGCAGCAG
>CAZVKB010000100.1:0-5006 GCA_964627505.1 uncultured Actinomycetes bacterium
GGTGTATCCGTTCGACCCCGAAATCGGCATCGCCTGGCCGTTCAGCCTTGGGGATTGCAGCCTGTCTGCGAAAGATGATGCGGCCCCCACACTCGCGGAAGCGGCCGGGGCGGGAATCCTGCCGGATTATCAGACCTGCTTGGACTACCGGGCTGGATTGGCGGCACAGGCCGGCAAGACCATTGTCGAGGGCAGCGGATAGTTCGCGCCCATGCGTATCGCACTCCTGCACAGCTACTACTCCAGTGCCCAATCCAGCGGCGAAAACGTGGTGGTGGACGCCCAGTTTCAGGCACTTTCCGCGGCCGGCCACGATGTGATGCTGCTTGGGCGGCGCACGGATACTGAGCAGGCACTGTCGGGCTATCAGGTGCGCGCGGCGTGGCGGACGCTCACCAATCGCGGCCCGAACCCTTTCGACCGCCTGCGCCGTTTCGAGCCCGACGTGGTGCACGTGCACAACACGGTGCCCAACATCGGTTTGACATGGTTGCCACGGTGGCGCGGGCCAGTGGTGCACACTCTGCATAATTTCCGGCCCCTGTGTGCCAACGGGTTGCTGTTTCGGGATGGTCGGGTGTGCACGGATTGTCCGGACGGTCGGCCGTGGTCGGCGGTGGAACATGGCTGCTATCGCAATTCCGCGTTGGCCTCCACCCCGATTGCTGCCCGCAATTCCCAAGGTGTGGCCGTCAATCCGCTTCTGAACAGGGCCGACGCGCTAATCGTGCTGTCCGCCTATGCCCGCGATGTGTTCACCCGATACGGCGTGGATCGCCACAAAGTGCACCTGCTGCCCAACGGAGTGCGGCAGATTCACGCCGAGGCAGTGGTCGAACCGCCCGAGCAACGTTGGATCGCGGTGGGACGGTTGCGCGCGGAGAAGGGTTTTGTGGAGTTGCTGCGCGGCTGGCCCGACGGGGTCGGGCTGGACATCGCCGGCACCGGCCCGCAGCGCGGGGAACTCGAGGCGCTGGCTGGGGGGTCGGTGCGCTTCCTGGGGCAAGTGCCGGCCGCAGAACTGCGCCGGATGCTGCCGTCCTACACGGGAATGGTCTTCACCAGCTTGGCTCCGGAATCGGCGATGCCGCTGGTGGTGGTGGAGGCGCTGGAGGCCGGAATCCCGGTGGCGATTGTGGCGAGCAGTCCACATGCCTCGGAACTCATCACGCGCGGTGTGGCGTTCGGTCTGGCGGTGGATGCCCGCGCGGTCCGCATCGACTCCATTCTGGAAGCTCTGGCCTGGGCCTACCGCGGTGGCGAGTCGCTGCGGTCGCGGTGCCGGGAGTTGTATGAGGAGCAATACGGCGAAGCCACGTGGGTTGCGCGCCTGACCGCGTTGTACGCCGAGTTGTTGCGAACAGGCGCCGGGCGGGCGCGCGCCCCGCGCACCAACGCCCGGACGTTGACCAACCAACCTCCGCCGACGGCGTCGTCGCCTCCTGACCCCACGTCCTCGCCGGAGTTGTCATGAAGCTCGCGCGGGTGCGCCGCGGTTTGACCTACGAGCGGCTTTGGGCGCTGGTGGTGCTGGACTGCACCTTGGCTGACGTGCTGGCCGGTGCGCCGCCCACGGGCAGGTATCTCTACCCGCCGGAGCGGGACCGGTTCTGGGCCGACCCCTTTCCGGTGCACGACGCCGAAGGTCGGCTGTGGATCTTTGTTGAGGAAATGCACCGGTGGCGCGGCTTGGGGGAGATTGTGGCCTTGCGCATCGCCGATGGGCAGGTGGTCAACCGGACCTCAGTGCTGCGCAGTCGGCATCACTATTCGTTCCCGCAGGCACACTTTCACGAAGGTACCTGGACTGCCTCAGCAGAGACCTGTGATCCGGCTGCGCCGATGTACACCTTCACCGCACCGGGTGCACCGTGGGCCGCATCCCTGCGGACACTGCCGCCGCGGATCATCGATCCGGCGGTGGGGGTGCCGGAATCGGGCAGCGCTGAGCGGACGTGGTACCTGACTGCGACCGCCCCGGACGATTACTTCGCTGGTTTTCGCGCCTGGCAGGCCGAGGAGGGCGTGGGCTGGGAACCGGTGGCTGAACAGAGCTTTCGGGATGCCGCGCTGGCACGACCCGCCGGCAACGCCGATCTTGTGCGCGGGCTGCGCAGTGTGCAGGATTGCAGCGACAACTATGGCATTGCCACCTCGATCATCGAGTGGGATCCGCGCGTGACCACCACCCCGGCTGGACCGGGAGCGGTCCGCCGTCGGCTCACCGGGGACGACTTCGGGCACGGCGCACTCGGCACCCACACGTTGTCCTGGACGCCAGATGGCGAGGTGGTGGTGGCTGATGTGTGGAAGCGCGGACCGCAAGTGTGGTCGGGTGCGCATCGGGCGCTGGAACAGCGCCACAGTCGGGTATGTCGACGGTCTAGGTGACATTGCCGTCCAGATCGAGTAGACCACCGCGTGCCAAAAAACACACTCGGCGTCTCCCATCAGGTTCGATTGCACTCAAGGAACTTGGGATTAGGCGCCACGTCATAGGCTGGACTCAGCACAGCGAAATCCGCACTCACCGGCAGGGAGTAGTCTGACCGGCACGTCCGATTGCCTGCAACCAGATCAAAGCCTCAGCGCAATCCAAGACCGACACTGTGGCATGAATTTTAGAAGACCCGAGGGGAATTAAGTGGCCGAAGATAAACTCACGTTCAGTTTGTCCAATAGCGGCGATCGGCGACGAATTTTTGGGGTGCTAGCTGCATTCCTGATCTCATTTGCCACGATCCTTGTATTGGGTGGTGAAGTGCAGCAGCGACAGCCAGAGTTTTCCCCGATCGATGAACTACAACATGTGGATTCCACCTATAAAGCAGGCTATGGCCGACTATTCTTACCAACGGATGAGCGAATAACGGCGGAAGTTCTGCGTCTGCAAACTTGCCGCGGAATTCGTGCGGAATTGGTCATGCCATCCTGCGACGCACTTGATTTACGGCCGGAACAGTTTCAGGAACTTGGTTACAACACGGCGGCCGGACGGCCTTCCATCTACTATGCAGTCACCGGCGTTTTAGCCCGGGGATTACTCAAGGTCTTTCCGGATTGGGATTATCTAGACGCGGCGAGAATGGCGAATCTCTTTGGACTCGCCTTTGGATGTGCACTGCTTTCAGCATTCACCGTCATAGTTAGTCGCTCGGCAATCATCGGCACTGGGCTCGGCCTGATTGTTGGCTTGTCGCCTCCGGTTATGGCGATGGGCAGTATGGTGAATCCGGATTCCTGGTCAATACTTGCGGGAACTTTAGTGCTGTGGATAGTAATTTCCGGAAAACAGTTAGCGCTCAAGTATTATCTGCCGCTTTTGATACTAACGCTAAGTCTCTTGGTACTGGTGAAGCCAAATTTCGCCGCGTTGACAGTAATCCCAGTAGTGTTCGCCTTGCTGCGTTACCCAAAACGAGCGGCTGAACTGACGCTATTGCGTCGGTTACGCATGGCGCTACCAGAGTTTGTCGCAGCTGCTGTGGTCGCGACGGCCTACCTCGTGGTGACCGTCCTGCCGGCAAAAGCGGGGTCCAGTGAGCCGAGTCCCATCCCAATGAACAACTATCTGGCAATATCTGAAACTAATCCGTGGGATCTTATGTCAGCGCTTGGCGCTGTTATTTCCGGGCTCAACCCATTCCTAACAGATCTTAGTATTGCTCCCGTTCTTGGAGTAACGCAGATGGCTAGCATTGTGACTCCGATTAGTCTTGTGCTGTTCGCGGGAGTGGGCGCTGGACTATTAATGGCTCCCAGAGGTTCGGTCTGGCTAGCTTCGGCCTGGTCGTTTGTGGCTGTTTCGACCGTTTCCGCTCTGATTGTGTTGGTAGGGCAGTTAGCGCTACATCAGTCCTTCCCGGTTCCGACCCGCTACGGGCTCCTTGCTATTCCAGCTGCAGCCGTCGCGATCGCTGCGATGGGAAGCGTGCGCAATTGGTTTGTCGCTACCTTTGCTGCACTGGTGATTGCGATGTATCTACTTGCATTTTCGGAATTCAACTTCATAGTAGCTTCCTGAAATTAGTCGTCGCAGTCAGTACGATAGCAAGTCTAATTAGGGTCGAGTAATATATAGCGTATTCGGTACCTTCACGGACATCGACGCGGCAACTATGCCAGGGTATGTGCCCATCTGAAATGCCGGTTGACTCGAGTTATTGCTCTCAGGAATTTGCGGCTATTTCGGCCTGCTCCACGGAGTAAGCTTTGTTGATTCCCGCGTTCCACTCTTGTAGTCGGCCCAACCCATATCGCGCAGTTGCGTACTTCACGCCCGCGTATAGATTGTTGTAGGGCATCGTCATTTGTGGTACGTACTGCTGCCGAATTCCCTTGACATAAACGTACTGCACTTCGCCGCGTTGGCCCGGGGGAGCGTAACTTTGATATGTGGGAGCGATGGTTTGGAGTAGTCCAAAGGATGCGATTCCGGCCCGCCAGTTACTATCCCAATCGTTCACGGCATTCGGGTTGCCGGCTGACTCCTGCTGCACCTGTGCCAAGACTCCCGGCAAGTATGCCAAGTCGATATTTGTGTCGGCCAGAACATGTGATGCGGTGGGCGCCCACCGGATCACGTTAGGGTAGAAGGGCTGACCAGTCCTGGGATGGCGCAGGTTGGAATAGTATGTGACGGTCGTTTGCCCAGTACCAGCATTCCAAGTGATGTGGCCACCCGTGAAGGTGTTCATGCGTCCCCCGAAGGCAGACTTCTCGCCTGACGTGGGTAAACCGAGTGTGGCTACGGCATTTCCCAACGACGTGTATCTCGCCATGATCGCGCCGTACACGTCGTGGGCTCCGGTGCCGGCTGACCAGATGATGGCACCGTTTTGGAATCGGTTCATCCGTGATCCGGAGCTGAATCCGTCGGTTTCGCCGGAGATGGGGAGCCCGATCTGGGAGCGGCTGTAGGTGGGGAGTGCGGTGTATCGGCGGAAGATTTCGCCGTACACGTCGTGGGCTCCGGTGCCGGCTGACCAGATGATGGCACCGTTTTG
>CAZVKB010000100.1:5106-10841 GCA_964627505.1 uncultured Actinomycetes bacterium
CGCCGTACACGTCGTGGGCTCCGGTGCCGGCTGACCAGATGATGGCACCGTTTTGGAAATAGCGAACTTGGGCACCGGCTACCGCGAATGTTTGGACGTCGCTGACTGCGGGTCCCAATACACCCTTTGTGCCGGCAAGCGCGAGCCATTTCGCGTTGATGGAATCGGCCGCAGTGCCTGTCATGATCACTTGTGCGCTCGCAGGAGAAGCGATCTGAGGCCACAGTCCACTTGCGAAGAATGTAAGGGTCAGCGCAGCTGAAACTAGGTAAACCAGCCAGGTGCGACCTGACATATGCCCGGTGTGTCTTGACATATGAAACTGCCTCCGTGAAGTCTCTTTGAGCACGAACGAAACCGGCGTGAGCCTACCCAAAAACGCTCCAGCGTCGCGGGTCCGAAGTTGGTTGGTGGTTGGCCTTCCTGGGGACTTTTTCGTGGTTTTTGGTCCAGATGTAATGGTGTTTGCGGTCTTTCCAGCCGGTGATGAATCGGCGGATCTTGGTGTTGAGGTCTGTCTCCGAGGTGAACCCGCCGCGGCAGTGTCATGACTGGTGGCGATGTCCTCTGCGGCGAGAAGCGTCGTGGTGCCGTGGAGTGGATGGTCCTGGTGTACCGCTCGGTATCGGCTCAGCCTGGCCATCGCCGTCGTAGCGCCCGGGAGCAGGACAATTCGCCACATCGCAGATCCCCCAAACGCCAGCAAGTGAGGAAGTAGCGACACAAGCCACTCGTTTGTGAACAGGACAAGATGACGACTATGCATATTCACCCATTTGGCCGAATTTGCCGACGGACTCGAACGGTGTGGAGGTACGTAAGACCTGATCGTGTCGTCTCCCGCCCATCCGTGATGGCGAGGCATTTGCCGTTAGAATCTGGTACTGCTGGTATCCCCGTAAGAGCAGGAAGTTAACGTGCGCATTCTCGTGACAGGTGCAGCAGGCTTCATCGGATCGAATTTCGTGCGCCGGATGCTGACGGGTTCCTACCCAGAATTCACCGACGCCGATGTCACCGTGCTCGACAAAGTTACATATGCCGGCAACATCGACAACCTCGCGCCGGTGGCTGACTCGCCCCGGTTTCACTTTGTGAGGGGCGATATCTGCGATACGGGTCTGCTTGCTGAATTGATGCCCGGGTTTGATGCCGTTGTCCACTTCGCAGCTGAGTCCCACGTAGACCGTTCGATCACCGGTGCTGCCGATTTTGTGTTGACAAACGTGTTAGGCACTCAGCAACTACTGCAGGCAGCTTTGAATGCTGACGTCGACCGTTTTGTGCACGTATCCACAGACGAAGTGTACGGATCGATTAGCGAAGGATCATGGCCTGAAGATTGGCCGCTGGCGCCCAACTCGCCCTACTCGGCGTCAAAGGCCTCTTCTGACCTGCTAGCGCGCGCTTACCATCAAACGTTCGGGATGGATGTGCGGATCACGCGCTGTTCCAACAACTACGGCCCCTACCAATTTCCCGAAAAGGTGATTCCGCTATTTGTCACCAACCTGATGGATGGGATCCCCGTGCCGTTGTACGGCTCGGGGACTAACGTCCGTGACTGGTTACATGTCGACGATCACTGCGAAGGGATCCAGATGGTGCTTGCCGGTGGTCGGGCCGGCGAGATCTACAACATCGGCGGTGGAACCGAACTCACAAATGTGGAACTCACCAACTTGATCCTTGATGCGATGGGGGCGGGTACGGACATGATCAAGCGGGTAGCGGACCGGAAAGGTCACGACTTGCGCTATTCGGTGGACATCTCCAAGATCTCGGCCGAACTCGGATACGCCCCGCGCGTGCCTTTTTCCCAGGGCTTGGCAGAAACTATTGATTGGTACCGAACAAATGAAGATTGGTGGCGTCCGCTGAAGGCTGCTGCCGCTTCGGCGAGGTGAATGCCATGCGCTGGCTAGTATTCGGTGCAAACGGTCAACTGGGCCAGGATCTGCTGGAGATCCTGCCGATTGCCGGTCACGAAGTGATCGGCATGGACCTACCGCAGGTTGACATCACCGAAACGGCATCAGTGGTGGCGGCGCTTGTGTCCCACATGCCGGATGTTGTGGTAAATGCGGCTGCTTTCACAGCAGTTGATGATGCTGAGACGAACGAATCTCTCGCCCTGCGCGTCAATGGTGTCGGACCCGGGGTGATCGCGGAGGCTCTCATCGGCATGCCGGGGGTCAGATTTGTGCAGGTCAGCACAGACTACGTATTCGATGGCAGCGCACGGTCGCCATATCAAGAGGAAACCCCCACGTGCGCGAGTTCAGCCTACGGCCGGACCAAGGCCGTCGGCGAGGAGGAAGTGCTCAGGAAACTGCCGCAGAATGGCTACGTCGTGCGCACTGCCTGGCTGTACAGCGCACACGGGTCGAACTTTGTGAAAACTATGCTGCGACTGGCCCGCGAGCGCGACACGGTCGATGTGGTTGCCGATCAGTATGGACAGCCGACGTGGAGCCGTGATCTGGCTGCACAAATCGAAGCCCTTGTTTGCAGTGGCGCACCTGCAGGTGTTTTTCACGGGACCTCCAGCGGCGCGACGACGTGGTACGAGTTTGCTCGGCAAATATTCCAACTGGCCGGGTACGACCCTCAACGTGTTCACCCCACCACCACCGACAGATTCCCACGTCCCGCACCTCGCCCGGCCTACAGTGTGCTCGGTCACGCGAAATGGGAATCTGTGGGCATTCCACCGATTAGAGATTGGGAGTATGCGCTGGCTGACGCACTGCCCCTGATCTTGGCGTCTGAACAAGCCTGACCATCAACGTCTGGCCACAGTGGCTTGGTCTCAGCCCAGTGTGCTCGCACGTGCCCAACACAGTTCTGCCACAGCAACTCAGAGGGGGTGCCGGTGGCGACGTCAGTAGACTGCAGTTCCGGTAACTGGACTCCAAACGATTCGCCCACGCTGGAAATTGTTCAGGCGCGAACCTTGTTGCGGACCGGCGATCTCGTCGCTCGTGGGTAACCCGAGCGCCGAAGTGCCCGCTCCCATTGCCGAGTATTGTGCCCAGATTGCGCCATGTACTTCATTCGCACCGGTCGCGGCTGACCAGAAGATCGCCCCTCCTTGCAGCGTGCTCATCAGCGACTCTGCGGGGCCAGCCGATTTGACGCTAGCCACCGGTAGACCGAGGAATGAGGAGGCCCCTCCCATGGACTGATACTTTGCCCATAACTCACCCGTTATTTCGTGCGCACCGGTGTTCGGGGACCAGTAAATGGAACCGTTCTGAAACACGTTCCGACGTGAACCCGTTGAGCCACCGGACTGCTCCCCGGAAACCGGCAGACCAAGACGCGCTCGTGATGAATCCGACAATGTCCCATACCGTCGATGGATTTCGCCGTAGACGTCGTGGGCGCCGGTGGTCGCTGACCAGTAGATGCCGCCGCGTTGGAAACTGTTCATGCGGCTGCCGGGTAGGGGACCGTTGGTTTCCCCGGAGGTGGGTAGGCCGATGCCGGCGAGGTTGGTGGGAGAGAGGTTCATGTAGCGTCCGGCGATATCGCCGTAGATGTCGTGGGCGCCGGTGGTTGCTGACCAGTAGATGCCGCCGCGTTGGAAACTGTTCATGCGTGATCCGGCCAGCGGTCCGTCCTTTTCCCCGGTGGTGGGTAAGCCGATGCCAGCGAGGTTCTGCGGCGACAGCGATGCATACCGCCGATGGATTTCGCCGTAGACGTCGTGGGCGCCGGTGGTCGCTGACCAGTAGATGCCGCCGCGTTGGAAGGTGTTCATGCGGCTGCCGGGGAAGGGCCCGGGTTTTTCCCCGGAGGTGGGTAAGCCGATGCCAGCAAGGTTCTGCGGGGAAAGCGATGCGTATCTGGCGTAGATGGCGCCGTAGATGTCGTGGGCGCCGGTGGTCGCTGACCAGTAGATGCCGCCGCGTTGGAAACTGTTCAAGCGTGACCCGGCCAGCGGGCCGGACGTTTCGCCAGAGGTCGGTAACCCCAGAGGCGAAACTGCCATACCTAGCTCTTTGTAGCGTTGCCAGATTTGCCCGTACACTTCACCGGCACCGGTACTCGCTGACCAATACACAGCGCCATTTTGGAACAGTGAACGCCGTGCTCCGCTCACTCCTCCGGATTCTTCTCCTGTGATCGGTAGACCTAGCGGCGAAGTCGCCGCCCCAACATTTCGATAGCGGTTCCAAATCAACCCGTAAATCTCCTGCGCACCAGTGTTTGGCGACCAGTAGATGGCACCATTCTGGAACACATTGCGCCGAGAACCGGGTGGTCCGCCAGTCGTTTCGTCACTAATCGGAAGACCCACGACCGAGCTTGGCCCTCCGAGAGCCTTGTAGCGCTCCCGAATAGCACCGTGCACCTCAGTCACACCGGTGCTGGGGGAAAGGTAGATAGTGGCGTTTCGGAATTCTTGCCACCAGAAACCCCGCGCGTCATATGCGATAGGACCGATCGCCGGGCCCGCCACACCGTCCACCCCACCAAGCTCCTTGTGCTTGATATCGATTGTGGGTTCTTTGGGGGTGCCTGCATACCGGAAGTACCAAACGTTGTTGAAGCTTCGACTCACGTCCGCCGGATTGCTGTAGAAGTCATCAACTCCGACCGGTCCGCTGGACTCAATTATGCGCCCGTTGCCGATGTAGATCTGCGCATGACCGGCGTTGCCGGCGGAGTTAGCGGGCGAATCACCGGCGAAGTAGATGATGACGTCACCTGCTCGTAAGTCCTGCTCGGCGATTCGGAAAAGATTGGAGCCAACGTAGTTGCCGGGCACGTAGGCACCCGTCCAGCCGAACCTCGAGATCCACGTCGAAGCCTGGCCATTCTTCACGATGGCGGCATCCGCAGAATCGTATGCGCGAGCTACAAAACTGGAACAGTCGAAAACCGGTGGATTGACTGAAAAACGATTGGACTGGCTGTAAGGCGCCCCCAACTTGCTGAAGGCGTAGCGGATAGCCGACGCAGCTTGCACAGTTGGAGCGTTGTTAACCGCACCCCAGCACAACGCGTTCGCGCTAAGACCTGACGGTATCGTCCCGGCAGGGGACGCGCCCGCTGGGCAATCCACCGGGTTCGGTTCGAGACCGAGTTGCTGAACTTCACCAGGGTTGGGTGGGGCGGGCGAGTTTGCGCTCGCGGGTGAGGCCCCACCGATCACCAGTAGCACTGACGCTGCCATTAACAGCGGAGCAAAGATGGACACCTTACGCCAATGGCTCCAGCTACTGTTGGTGGTGCGAGAGCCTTCGTCATCCAAATAGTCGAACGGCGCAACCGGCCGCGCAGCATCAAGCATCGAACTACTACCACCCATTCATAGTTATGTATGTCCGCACTCCCAACCGCCTGGCAAGCAGGGCGATCTGTCGCGAAAGCAGTATTACACGCAAATTTCCCACCACCGGTACTGTAAAGAAAACCTCAAGCAGCGGATGAGATCACACAATTTTGGCGAGCCAGGCCCCGAATTCGGACCCGGCACTGACCCGTGCTCTGCAGGCGGGGACTTCCGTATCAGGCGATATACACCTGTGCGCCGAGAGCCGGCGTCCATGCGATTCGTCCGTTGACGAAATTGTTCGCCCGACCTCCCGGAATCGAATATTCCCCCGAGGTGGGTAGGCCGATGCCGGTGAGGTTTTGCGGTGAGAGTGAGGCGTATCGGGCGTAGATGTCGCCGTAGACGTCGTGGGCGCCGGTGGTCGCCGACCAGTAGATGCCGCCGCGTT
>CAZVKB010000101.1:0-5817 GCA_964627505.1 uncultured Actinomycetes bacterium
TATGTCTTCATCTGGCAGCGCATCGGCTAGTCGATTGGCGCTCGCCCTGTTAGTCAATCGCCGCTCGCGCTGTCCCATCGACCGCCAGCTCCATTTGCTCATCGGCGGATCCCCACCGTGACAGCGCGAGGCCGCTGACGAACAGCAGCCAGCCGAAGCCCAGTAACCACCCGCCGAGCACATCGGTGAGCCAATGCACTCCCAGCAACAAGCGACTTGGGCCCATCAGCACCCCAACCGTCACGAACGCCACCCCCAGCACGCTCGACCACGGCCGCGGCAGCACGAACAGTGCCACCACGCCGATCGCCACCCACGTGGTGACTCCAGACAACGTATGGCCCGAAGGGTAAGAGAAGCCCTTTTCGAAAAACAGTGGGTCGTCCCACACGGGCCGCGCCCGCTGCACCGAAAACTTAAAGGTCTCGCTGATCAGCAGGCCGCCGATCGACACGACCGCGAACCACACCCCCCAACGCCAGCGTCGGAACGCAAATAGCAGCACTCCGACCACCACCGCCAGCGGTGCCGTCACGTGCCCCGAGCCGATTACCTGGAAGTCGAAGGCGAACGCGCGCAAGGCCTCATGCTCGCCGCTGAGCGCGAAGAACCATTCCCCGATCGGCCGGTCGCTAGCGTCCACCGCGCCTTCAGCGAATTGCACCACTACTGCGAGGATCGTCCCCAGCGCCAGGAGCACCAGACCGCTGATCCAATACTGCGGCGCATGCGAGCGCAGCGGCAGCGGGCGGTGACGCTCATCCACAGTCACCAACGTCGGTACGGGCGCGGGCGCACGGTCATCCATCGCGGTCACACATCCTCCTGGGTAGCTGAGTTGGGCGGCGGGCGATGCGCGCCAGTCTGCCCCATCCCCGCCGCGCGTGCGCGCCACTCCCGACGTCCGGTGAGTGCCCAGACACCGGCCGAAACCACCCCCACCACCAGCGGCAGCGCGTACGTGCCGAGCCGATACAGCAGGACTGCCGTGAACACCCGTGCCTGATACTCCGATCCCAAAAATGCTGTGTACGCAGCGGTGTACGCCACCTCGATCACACCGATGCCGCCCGGTGTCACTTGCACCAAAGTGGACAGCCGGCCGATGGTATACACGGCCAAACCCGCCAGGAGACCCATCGCGGAATACGGCACCCCTACCGCCCACAGACACGCCACAATGAGCAACCCGTTGCACCAATACACCAGCAGCGTGTACCCCACAACGCGACGCCCGCTCTCCCGCAGGCCGCGCAGCAGGCGCGTGCGCAATCGGATCGCCCCGGCCGTGGCTTGGCCGCGGCGCACTGGCGTGCGATGAAAAAGTCGGCGCGCCAGATTCGCCAACCACTCCAGACCGTGAGCCACCGCGATCGTCACCCGCACACTGCTCAGCAGCGCCACGCTCACCACGATCATCAGCAGCGCCAGCACCGTGGCGCCGATCGCCACCGGCAACAGAGCGGAAGCATCAGGGTCGTTCGCGCCGATCAGCGTGATCATGCCCAGGCCGAACAGCGGCATCGAGGTGGTGACCACCGTGGTGACCATGCCCACCGTGACCGTGGCCCGGCCGAAGTCCTCAGCATCCACACCGTAGGTGCGCAGGATCCCGAATCGCGCGGCCATCGCCGCCGGACCCGGCACCAAGCTGGCTACCGCCTGCGACGCGTGCTGGGCTAAGAACGCTGCGCTGAAGGCCAACTTCGGCAACGGTGCCGCGGTGGTCGCGGTCGTCATGATCATGACGAGGACGGAACCCAGCAGCAGGGCGATGCCCCACGCCGGCGAGACGGACTTGAGGGCAGCTCGGACCTCGTCGCCGTCCTGCAGCAATCGCTGCGTGGCGTAGGTGATGAACACGATGGCTGCCAGTGCCACGAGTCCGGTGAGAATCCGGCGGCCGAGATGCCGGGAGGAGCCGTGGGAGATTTCGCCGCTGACGGCGGCACCCAGGGGCGTGGATTCCCCCGTCGGCTGCGCGCTCACGCCCTGACCCTACTTGGCTGTCGCCGTGGCTCCGTGCGCTTCAGTTCGGAACCGGGAATCGTCCTTCCGGCCGGCGCGGTCCCACCGGCATCGGTTCCCCGAAAAGGTAGCCCTGGGCGCTCTTCACGCCACAGCGGCGGGCGAGTTCGAGTTGCTCCACCCGCTCCACCCCCTCGAGCACCACGTCGGCCCCGATCGCCCGTGCCACTGACGTCACGGCTTTCAGAATCGCCTCTTCGTGACCGGTCGGTTCCAGGCTCACCAGCGCCCGGTCCACCTTGATCACATCAACGGGCAGATCGCGCAGGTAGGACATATTGGCGAAGCCCGACCCGAAGTCGTCGATCCCCACCCGCAATCCCAAATCCAGCAGGCCCCGCACCTGCTCGGCAGTGCGCGGGCGGGAGGCCAACTCCACACTTTCAGTGATTTCCAGCAGGAAGTCGGTCGGAACCGCGCCGTGTCGCTTGAGCGCCCCACTCACCGCGGAGACAACATCGGTGGCCGCCAGTTGTCGAGGCGAGAGATTGACGGCGATCCGGAAATCCCGCTGCGGGTCGTGCTGGGACCACAGCACGCTGATCGCAGCGGCCCGGTCCAGCACCCACTCACCGAGCCAATCTGCGACATCGCACGACTCAGCGAGTTCCAGAAAATCGTCGGGCGCCAATAGCCCCAGCGTCGGGTGATACCACCGCAGCAGCAATTCCACACCCGTGGTGACGCCGCTGCTGACGTCGAGCACCGGCTGCGCGAACAAGTCGAATTCCTGATGGCGCATGGCGTCGCGTAATTCGGCAATTGTCACGCGGCACGTGACGAGCGGCGCGCGCATCTCGGGGGTGAAGATGGTGACCCCATCGCCCACCGACCGTTTGGCGAGCACGCGTGCGGCGTCGGCGTCCGTCAGCAGAGTGTCGGGGCTCGCGGGAGTGGCGTCAGTGACGATGACTGCGCCTGCGGACATGCTTACCCGCATTGCGTGCCCGGCCACCTCGAGTTGGCGCGCAACGAGCGTTTGCACCTCCGCCTGCAGTTGCGCCAGCGCCGCTTCGGAGGTCACCCCGGGCCACACGATGACGAACTCGTCGTTACGCAGCCGCCCGACCACTTCGGCTCGTGGAGCGAAAGAACCCAGCCGGGCGGCTATTTCCACCAGTACGGCGTCCCCGACGGCTTGGCTCCACTTGTGGTTGATGCGTCGAAAATGGTCGATGTCCATGCAGACCACAGCGAAACCGCCGCCACCCAGCTCGACGCGCTCCAGCGCATTGAGCAGCGTGCGCCGCACTTCTCGCTGATTGGCCAAGCCGGTGAGGTGGTCTCGATTGAGATTCGGGTGGTCTTCCCGGTTGACGTCGAGGACCGAACGCACAGTGATCCAGAGCCATTCACTCGCGCGCGTGGCAGACAGCACAAGGCGGGTGTCGGACAGTCCCGGCGGCAGTTGCAGGGGGTTGGTAGCACGGGCGCCGTCTCCGGCAGCATCGTGCGTCGTTGCGGAACCAGTGCGGGGTCGGCGGATCGCAATCGAGTGCACGCCGGACTGGCTCTGGCCGCGCAGGTGGTCGAGTTGGGTGATGAAGTCATCGTCGGCGCTGGGTAACAGCGCCCGCAGAGTCAGTGGGTTGCTCGGATTCTCGCCGCGGCTGCGGCTTCGTTGCTGATCGCCGGAGACCAGGGTGACTGCTCGGCGCGACATGTACACCACAGGGAACGGGTCGCCGACCGCGCAGATAATCACGCCGTCCAGGGACGCCTCTGCAGTTGCCACCAGTGTGCGCCACCGGACTGCGGAGGAATCACTACCCGAGTGGTCTGCAGCCATACTGGCAAGGTTACGCATTCGGCGGGGACATCGCGATCAAGGCGGGAATATGTCCGGTTGAATTCGAATTAGCCCTGCCCGAATGCCGACCCCGGTCCCGATACGTCGAGTCCTCCGTCGACCACGATCGTGGTGCCGGTGACATAGTCGCCGCCTGGGCTGGCCAGGAACGTGGCCATGGCAGCGACCTCATCAGCAGCCTGCAAGCGACCCAGCGGCACCACGGTGGCGACTTGGGCGGGATCCAAGCCGTAGCGTTCCCACGCCTCGGTGTGGACGATCCCGGGGGCGATGGCCGTGGTGCGGATACCGTGTCGCCCCCATTCCACAGCCCACGTGCGAGTGAGGGATTCCACCGCCGCCCGTGCTGCCGACGAGTGGGCCATCCCGGGCATGCCGCGCCGCGGGGTCATCGTGATGGAGATGATCTTGCCGTAGCCAGCTGGGATCATGCTGCGGGCGGCGATTTGGGTGCTCAGATACCAGGTAGCATCCAGGTTGAGCCGGGTGACCGCGCGGAAGCCCTTATAGCTGATGGCTTCTGCGGGGCTGACGAATTGGCCGCCTGCGTTGTTGACGAGGATTTCGAGCGCGCCAAACGTTGTCAGCACCCGGTCCAAGGCGGCGTCCACCTGTTCTGGCTCACGCACGTCCACGGTCTCGGTGAGCACGACACGCTCCGGGTGGGCCTCGGCGATCTCAGCCGCCACTGCGGCCAGCGGCTCCGGGCGGCGGCCGACGAGGGCGACATCGGCGCCGGCGTCGGCGAGGCTGAGTGCGATCGCGCGACCGATCCCGGATCCGGCACCGGTGACGAGGGCATGTCGACCCGCAAGCACGCCGGGCGCGATTACATGGGCTTCGGGGTTGCTGGCGGCCACGGTGGTTCCTCCTTCAGCGGGGTGCGGTTGTCGGCACCATTCGATGCCTAGACGCTACCTCAGCGCCGCATCATCGGGCCTATGCCCGAGGTTATGGTTACGGTGGTGGTAGCCGCGCAGAAAGAACCGCACCTATGAGCGATCTCATCGACACAACTGAGATGTACCTGCGCACGATCCTGGAGTTGGAAGAAGAGGGCACGCCGCCGCTGCGAGCGCGGATCGCTGAACGGCTGGGCCAGAGCGGTCCCACCGTGTCGCAGACCGTGGCCCGGATGGAGCGCGACGGCTATCTGCACGTTCTGGAGGATCGCAGTATTGCGCTCACCCCGGACGGGCGCAGCGCGGCAGTGCGGGTGATGCGTCGGCATCGCCTGGCCGAGTTGCTGTTGCTCGATGTGATCGGCCTGCCGTGGGAGGAAGTGCACGAGGAGGCGTGCCGCTGGGAGCATGTGATGAGTGAGAGCGTGGAGCGGCGTTTGGCGGTGCTGCTCGGGCATCCCACGCGGTCGCCGTTCGGGATTCCGATTCCCGGCCTAGCCGAACTGGGCGAGGCCGAAGTGTGGGGTCCGCCGACGCGCAGTACGACCCTGGCCAGTGCCACCGCAGGGGCGGAGCAGCCACGGGACCTGCGGGTGGTGAGCATCGCCGAAAGTGTGCAGCACGACGCGGACCTGCTGGCCAGTCTCAACGCTGCCGGCGTGCGGCCCGACTGCGAGGTTGCCGCGTTCGCCACTCGGCAGGGGGTGGAGGTGGCCTTGCGCCCTGCCGGCGCAGGTCCGAAGGTGGTGGTGCCGATGTGGGCCGCCGAGGCCATCGTTGTCGACCCATGAGTGACCTGAATGTGATGTGGTTCCGACGTGATCTGCGTCTGAGCGATCACCCCGCCTTGGCTGCGGCCGCAGCCGATGGAGCCTCGGTGGTGGGCTTGTTTGTGCTGGATCCGGCACTGCTGGATTCGTCGATGCGCACGGCGCGATTGTTGGCGTCGTTGCGGGCGTTGGCTGCGGATCTCGATGGGGCCTTGGTGATTCGCTACGGCGATCCGGTGGAGGTGGTGGCCGAGGTGGCGACTGCAACCGGGGCCGCCAGCGTGCACATCAGTTCCGACATCACCGC
>CAZVKB010000101.1:5917-10803 GCA_964627505.1 uncultured Actinomycetes bacterium
CGTTTGCGCGACTACCGAACCGACCGGGACTTTCCGGCCAAACCCGGCGTGTCCAGGTTAAGTGCGGCACTGCGCTTCGGAGAGGTGCATCCGCGGACGCTGCTCGCCGACTTGGATGACTCCCCTGGCGCGGTGGCCTACCGCCGGGAGTTGGCGTTCCGGGATTTCTACGCCGACGTACAGTTTCATAATCCGCAGGCCGGCAGCGTGTCGTTGGATCGGCGCTTCGACCTGCACATGCGATTCGATTCCGGACCTGGCGCGGACGACATGTTTGCGGCGTGGTGTCAGGGGCGTACGGGGTACCCGTTTGTGGACGCCGGGATGCGGCAGTTGCTGGCGGAGGGGTGGATGCACAATCGGGTGCGGATGGTGGTGGCATCGTTCCTGGTGAAGGATCTGCATCTGCCGTGGTGGCGGGGTGCGCAGTGGTTTTTTGATCGGCTGATCGATGGGGATCCGGCCAGCAACTCGCAGGGCTGGCAGTGGGCGGCTGGCTGCGGCACGGATGCGGCACCGTATTTCCGGGTGTTCAATCCGGTGCTGCAGGGCAAGAAGTTCGATCCGGATGGTGACTACATCCGCAGGTATGTGCCGGAGTTGCGCGATGTGCCGACGCCGGAGGTGCACGAACCGTGGTTGGCGCCGATTTTGGCACCGGATTACCCGGGCCCAATCGTGGATCACTTCTCGGAGCGGGATGAGGCATTGGCCCGCTACGCGGAGATGAAGGAAGCAGCGAGCGCGTCGGGCTGGCACGCAAGCGACGTCGGGATTCAGTCGCCATAACCGGTGCGGCAGCCCGCCCCACCGCCCGTGACTTCAGTCCGCGCCCATTCCTTCGGCTTCGGTTGCCAATGTCCGCCGTGTCAGCACCACCGTGGGCACCGGAGCGGCCTGCACCAAACGGTGGGTCATGTCACCCAGGAACACCCGCCGCAATTGGCCACCCTCCGCCGAGCCCACCACCATGATCTCCGCGCCCGTCCAACTGGTACGGCGCAAAGCGGACGAGACCGAATCCCCACTGAGCATGAGCGCATCGGCCTCGATATCCGTAGGCAACGAGTCCAGCACCTCGCGTTGCGACCGCTCATAGTCTTCCCGCAACTGCGCCATCACGATCGACTCTGCTTCCGTGCGCAGCGCGCTGCCATACATCCGGTGCCGCAGCAGAACAGTCAGCAAGCGCAGGGCCACCTGCCCCCGTTGCGCGGCCCGAGTCGCGGTCGCCACCGCTGCCCGGGATTCCGGGGTGTCCTGAAAAGCCACGACCACGCGATCCACCGCTTCGATGCCGTCGTTCCAATATCCCTGAGGAGCCGTCGCCACCGCCGCCGGGGACGAGTGCAACAACTTGTCCACTGTCGAGCCGATGGCAAACCGGCCAGACGCCGCGCCGCGCGCGGAACCGACCACGATGGCCCATGTCGGCCGCGTCTCCGCCACCTCGATCAACCCCTGCGCGGTGGTGGCACAGCCATGCGCGAGCACCTCCACCTCTGGCCACCCCAACTCGCGAGCCATGAAGTCCGCGCATTCGGCCAGCCAAATCCGCGCCCCCTCCCGCAAGTAATCCCGCCACTCCACATCCACATGTGCCGGACCGGGAAAGTTGAACGTTAACGGAAAAACATGCACCAACAACGGCGCAATCCCCAACTGCCGCGCCAGCACCGAGCCGAGCGTCATGGCGTCACGGGCCCCACCATCGGGGTCCACCGCAATCACCACGCGCAACTCGGTCGAGTGTTCCCCGGACTTCCCATCCACCGATGCCATAGCGTTACGGTAGCCATGTCACATGGAGTTATGGGCGCGACCCAAGGGAGGCAGCGCAGTGGCCACAGGATTGACGGCCCGATTCAGTCGCATCAAACCCCCCGACACCCTCGCCGAGGAGGGGGCTCACTCCAGCCTCAAACGCAGCATGGGACTCGTCGCGCTGACCATGTTCAGCGTGGGGTCGATCGTCGGCACGGGAATCTTCGTGATTCTCGGCGAGGCCGTCCCCAAAGCTGGTCCGGCCGTAGTGGTGTCGTTCGTGCTCGCCGCCGTCACGTGCGGTTTCTCCGCGCTGTCGTACGCCGAACTCGCCGGTTCGATTCCCGTCTCCGGCTCCTCCTACTCCTACACCTACGCCACGCTGGGCGAACTCGTCGCCTGGATCGTCGGCTGGTGCCTCATGCTCGAATACGGGGTTTCGGTGGCGGCGGTGGCAGTCGGGTGGGGGCAATACCTCAATGACCTGCTGAGTTACGTCAACATCAACCTGCCGGCGGCCATTGTCAACCCACCTGACCAGGGCGGGGTTTTCAATATCCCGGCGGTGTTGGTCGTGGTGATGTGCATGGTTCTGTTGCTGCGCGGCGCCAGTGAATCCGCCACCGTGAACACCATCCTGGTGTTCACCAAAATCGCGATCCTGCTGTTCTTCTGCGTCATCGCCTTCACCGCGTTCGAACCCGGCAACTTCGAGCCCTTCATCCCGCTGGGCGTCGCCGGCGTGAGTGCTGCGGCCGCGCAGGTGTTCTTCTCCTACATCGGATTCGACGCCGCCTCCACCGCCGGCGAGGAAGCCAAGAACCCCAAGCGCGATTTGCCGCGGGCAATCATCGCTTCCCTGGTGATCGTCACGATTCTGTACGTGCTGGTGGCCGCGGCCGCCATTGGTGCCCGCGGCGGCAGCCCAGCGGCATGGTCGGGTTCCGACTCCGAGGCGGTGCTCGCAGGTATCACCCAACAGGTGATGGGGTCGAACTGGGCGGCGGCCATCATCGCGCTCGGGGCGGTGATCTCGATCTTTTCAGTGGTGCTGGTCGTGATGTACGGCCAAACCCGCATCTTGTTCGCCATGGGCCGTGACGGGCTGCTGCCCAAGGTGTTCACCAAAGTCAATCCACGCACCCACACCCCGGTGAACAACACGATCATCGTCACCGTCGCGATCGTCGTCCTGGCGGCGTTCATCCCGCTCGGTCAGCTTGCGGAGGCTACATCGATCGGCACCCTCACCGCGTTCGCCATCGTCAACGTCGGCGTCCTCGCGCTGTGGCTCAAGCGCCCAGACCTGTCCAGAACCTTCCGCGTGCCCCTGATTCCGCTGTTCCCCATCCTCGGGATGATCTTCTGCATCTACCTGGTGATCTCACTGAGTTTCGTCACCTGGATCGTGTTTTTTGGCTGGATGGTGGTGGGCATCCTGGTTTACCTGCTCTACGGGTTGCGCCACTCCACCGCCGCGCTTGGCCACGAGCCCGACATTCCGGCTGAGGACGCAATCGGCCCGCTTCGAGAGCGACCCATCGCGCTGTCGGGCTGGATCGGTGTGGTGGTGCTACTCGTGATCACCGCGGTGTCTGCATACGAAGTTTTCACGAATCCCGGAGCCAGCCTGGGGCGCACAGTGCTCTGGGTGATGGTGGCCATCGCCGCGGTGGTGGGCATGGCCTGGGCCTACTCGGGATTGCGACTTGATCACCAAGGTCGGCGGCTTCCCGCAGCGCAGGTGGCAGTAGCAGTCGCAGACATCAAGCTGGCAATCCGAAGAGTGACCATGGGCTTGGCCGTGCCCGGAGCGCTGTTCGTGCTGGTGGCCACATTTGCGTCCTAGGGGCAGCCGCGCTCAGGTGTGCAGCACGCGCACACCTTGCGTACTCTGGGGCTCATGACCACAGAACCGATTGTGCAGGGTTTCGAAATTGTGTTGGATTGCGACTTGCCAGAGGCTGAGGAGCGCACCCGCGCGGCACTGGCCGCCGAGGGCTTCGGAGTGCTCACCGAGATTGACGTGTCCGCCACGCTGCGCGCCAAAATCGGCGTCGAGCGCCCGGACCTGAAGATCCTCGGAGCCTGCAACCCAGTGCTGGCCAATGAGGTGCTGTCGAGGGACGATTCGCTCGCGCTCATGCTGCCCTGCAACGTCGTGCTCGATGCTGTGGAGGGTGGAACGCGGGTGCGCGCGATCGACCCGGTGAGCGTGTTGGGCGCCCCGGAACTCGACGACATCGCGGCTGACGCGGGTGCCCGGCTGAATCGCGTGATCGCCGCCCTGGCCTAAGTCGCACATCACGAAACCGGGCGAAACCGGGGCTTCTTTACGCATTCCTGACACGGGGTGTCGGGTGACTCACATTCCGCGCCCGCACTTCGCCGAAATTGCCGCCTAGCGTCGTTCCTCAGTGAACCCGCGTCGCACTGCGCGAACCGTGGGAAATCAAAAACTCGACTCTAGGAGTATTTGTGCCATCTGTGAAAACGATCGCCGTGGCCTCTGCCGTTGCGCTGGGCTGTGCCGGTTCGCTGGTTGCGACCACTGCCTATGCCTCCCCAGGATCAGGCGAATTCCTCAAGACCGAACAGCCGGTTGGCGCTCTGAACAGCAGCGAGCTGCAAGTCGACTTCGAGCACGCCGGCGAACAATTGTTCCGGATCGCGGAGGCCGCGCGCGTCGCCGAGGAGCAGGCCGCAATCGCCCGCGCCGCCGCCGCTGCCGAGGCGGAGCGCGTTGCTGCGGAACAGGCCGCCGCGGCGGAAGCGGCAAGGGTCGCCGAGGAGCAGGCCGCCGCCGAGCGAGCGGCTGCCGCCCAAGCGCGCGCCGCTGCTGCCGAAGAGCGCGCCGAGGACGAAGCCGAGGACGAAGCCGGGGCCGAAGCCACCACGGGCAACAGTAACGAGAACGTTGCCGAGGACGATTCCGATGCGTCTGCTTCTGATTCCGATGCCGGAAGTTCGTATGCCGGTGGCGGCGCCGTCTCCGCAGCGCTCTCTCGGGTGGGAATGTCCTACGTGCGCGGCGGTTCGGGACCATCCTCCTTCGACTGCTCGGGACTGACCATGTGGGCCTACCGGCAGGCCGGCATCAGCTTGCCGCACTACTCGGGTGC
>CAZVKB010000102.1:0-10705 GCA_964627505.1 uncultured Actinomycetes bacterium
CGAGGGCTGCGGATTCCTCCTCCTCTACCAGGAGCTTCATGGCCGCCGACGTGTCGAGGTAGCAGATCACCAATACCCTCGCGAATTCTCCACCAGTTGCGCGCTCGTCCGCTGTGCAGTGCGCCGTCTAATGGTCCTCAAGTGAGCGACACTCTTGCGTGCCGGCCGCGCCTGCCCTTGTGCCACCAGCCGATCCAGCGAGGCGGAATCCGGGGGTGAAATCACCGCCGCGATCTGCCCATTGTTGGTCACCTGCACCGTCTCCCCAGCGGCCACCGCACGGAGAATCTGACCACTGTTGTTGCGCATCTCCCGATGGGTAACCGTCCTCACGTAGCACAGCGTAGCGCAGCAGCCAGATCCACACCACCGAACGTTCGGGGAATCAGGTTGTGTCACCCGTATGCACATCTGTCGCGCATTCCGTGCGCCCTATTTGTGTCACCCCCGTGCTGGATAGTCAAAACATCAAGACGACATGACACCGGGTCGCCAAACCCATCAGCCGAAAGGACACGACCATGAACACGCAGAACCCGAACTCCCCCCGACCCGCGCATGACGTGCGCACCGCTCGCCTCGCTGCGGTGGCACTGCTGGCTGCAGTCCTGCCCACACCGTCAGCGGCCGAATTGTGCGCCAGCTGCAACCCCTGGGACATCCCAGACTACGCCGGCTCACTGATCGTGCCCGGGCTCTTCCAAGGCGGCACCGAGGATGACGACGTCGTCTTCTACGGGCGCAGTGAGCGCTACGCCGACGCTGTCCCCTACGACCTCATCGTCACCCTCTACGCCACCGCATCACCGGCACCCTGGGGTGTCGAGGAAGTGCGCTACGGCTTCTACGACTCCGCGTTGCACCACGACGATGTCGTGCGCGTCGTGCGCGCAGCCAGGTTCGCCTACCAACGCTGGACCGAAGGCGACAACGTGCTCATCCGCTGCCAGGCCGGCATGAACCGCTCCGGCCTCGTCACCGCCCTGGTCCTGATCATGGCCGGGCTGACCCCCGGGCAAGCCATCACCCTAATCCGGGAACGTCGAAGCCCCGGCGCCCTGTTCAACGAGCACTTCGTCGAATGGCTCATCGACAACGGCGAACAAGCCGCCGCCACGGCACGATTCCTCTCCCCGAGCTTTCGTCCCGCCGCGTGAGCCGCGAGTTGGACGGTTTGGGTGAGGCGGAGGACGAATCTCTCTCCGCTCTACCCAAACCGCGCACCTACGGGTTCAGCGGCGTGGGCCGACCGAAGAGCCACCCTTGCGCATGTACCCAGCCCTGGGCCGCGAGCAGGGTGGCCTGCTGGCGCGTCTCGACGCCTTCGGCAACTGTGTCGAGACGCAGGTTGGCAGCTATACCAGCCAACGCGGCGGCGAGTTGTCGGCTCTTGGCCCCGGTCGGCAATTCCGCAGTGAACGATTGGTCGAGCTTGAGTCCGGTCACCGGCAAGTCGCGCAGATGGCTAATCGATGAGTACCCAGTGCCGAAATCATCGACGTACCAAGGAATACCGAGTTCGGCGAGTTCGATGATCGTCGACTGCACCTGACCATCAAGGGTGACCAGGGTGGTCTCCACCACCTCGAGGTGCAGGCGCGCCGGGTCGACGCCGTACCGTGCGAGTGCTCCCGTCACTGCGCGCGCGTAGTCAGGGTTGGCCAAGCTGGCCGCGGAGGCATTCACCGCGATGGTGATCGGAGCCGGCAATTTGGCTAAGGCCGCTACTGCCTGGTCCAGCACCGTCAGATCGATCTCCACCACGAGGCCCGAGGCCTCGGCGACCGGGAAGTAGTCTGCCGGCGAGGTCACCGATCCGTCCTCACGCAGCCATCGGACGAGAGCTTCGTAGCCCACAGTCTCGCCCGACGGCAGCGCAACAACGGGCTGGTACCACGGCACGAAACGTCCCGCCTGCAGCCCTTGCCGGATCGCGGCCTCGGTGGACAGTCGCTTGCCGGCTTCCACCGCCAGCGCCGGATCGGCGAAGGCGTCCCGATCCCTGCCCGAAGCCATCGCTTGCTGCCGGGCGAGGGTGGCATCCAGCAGGAGCCGTTCGGGATCGTCGCCACGCCTCCCGGTAGCGATGCCGACACCGATCGACAGGTCCAACTTCTGACCGCCAACTGTGATGGGCGAGCGAACCTCCTCGCGCATCATGCGCGCCATCATGCCCGCATCGGCCGCAGACGCCAATTCCGGAACCAGGACGAAGTACTCGTTGCCCGACCCGCGACCGACGAGGTCGGGGTCCCCCACGGCTTCGACAATGCGGGCGGCAGCAGTGGCCAGGATCTGGTCACCGCCGGAGTGGGTCAACGCGCTGACGACGTCACCGAGACCGTCAACCCCCGCGCACAGGACGCCCACTTCTCGGCGACCGGGCACGGCTCGTGCCAGCAGACTCTCCAGCCGGGCCGACACCGCGGCATGCGTCGCCAATCCCGTGAGCGGGTCATGGCGCAATGCGTGTTCCAGCGCCGCTCGGGCGATGACCTCCGCCTCGATGTCCCGCGCACCGCCGACGATCGACCGGACTGTTCCGTCGTCGCCGGCGACGGGACACGCCGTGACATCAAACCATCGGTAGGCGCCGCCTTTGGTCAGGAACCGCGCCTGATAGTTGTACGCCGTGTTGGTACGCGCGGACTTGAGAGCCTTCTGCGCCGCTGGGAGATCGTCGGGATTGACGAAATCGGTGAAGTTCTTGCCGACGAGTTCCTCGGGAGACCAGCCCAACACATCGGCCACCGACGGCGACAACCACTGCATCTGGCCGTCGGGGACGCTCTGGAACACCAGGTCGGAGGAGTACTCGGCGAGGAGCCGGTACTTCGTCTCGCTCTCTTCCGCCGCCCGTCGCGAGCGAACAAGATCGTCGACGTCGCGCAGACTGGTGACACCACCGGTGACATTCCCCTCGGCGTCGAGGACCGGACGAGCGGTCAGAGAGAGATACCGATAGGAACCGTCCGCGCAGCGCAGGCGGCCCACGTTTCCCAGAGCGGCATCGCCGCCGCTGACGCCCTGCCGGATCCGATTCACCAGAGCCAGATCGTCGGGGTGGACCACCGCCTCCGGAGTCATCCCCACGAACTCGTCGATCCGCCAGCCCAGGAGTTCAGTCACCGAGGGCGAGACCCACTCGACCACGCCGTCGGCGTCGAAAAGGAACACCACATCCGATGCATTCTCCGCAATGAGCCGGTAGCGCCGCTCCGAGACCGCCAGGGTCGCGGCGTCTGCATGACGATCGGTGACGTCGCGCCACGCGCAGGAGATCGCATCCCCCATGCGCACAGCCCGGACGTCGTACCAGCGCTGCTGGCCGCCAAAGAGTTCCAGGCTGTCGCTGAAATCGTCGAGGACCAGCGGCTTACCGGTATGGATCACATGCACTAAGCGATCAAGCAACAACGCACCGCTGTGACCAGGCAGGAGCCGCAGCAACCTCGTGCCGATCAACTCGTCATGCGTCCTCTGGAGGTACTGGCACGCAGCAGTATTGGCCGCCGAGTACTCGAAGTCCACGATGGTGCCATCGGGGGCGCGGACAGCCATCAGAACGACGTGCGGGTCCATCAGTGAATCCAGCGTCGCCTGCAGCATTCGGCGATTGGCATCTGCCTCCTGCCGGCTGCGAACGAGTTCATCGACGTCTCGCACACCGCCGACAAGGCCCGTCACATTGCCGTCATCGTCGACGACGCTGCGAGCACGCACCAACATCTGCAGGAACGAGCCACCGGCATCTCGACATCGAACGACCGCGTCCGCGTGGTCCGTGCCCGCGAGCACTCGCCCGCGCAGGCTCCTGAGGACGTCGTAGTCATCGGCATGAACGAGTTCGGCCGCCCGCATGCCGCGCACCTGCTCTGGCTGCCAACCCAAGACGTTGCGCACCGACGGTGACACCCATTGCAGGGTGCCCTCCCGATCGCACTCATAGACCACGTCGGAAGAGTTCTCCGCGTACGTGCGGTAGCGCCGCTCGGAGCGTGCCAGTGCCTCGTCCGCCTCTGCCTCCGCAGTGATGTCTCGCACAACCACCACGATGGAGTCGACGGAACCATTCTCCGCCCGGACAAAGCGGACGGCCGCGTCGGCCGCGCGCACGCTTCCATCCGGACACTGCACGCTGGTTCGATAAGCCTGCTCCGCACGCTGTCGACGCGCGGCATCGACCATGACCCGGTCCTCTTGGGCTTGCACCTCAGGCGAACCCGCGCGGAAAGGGGTCCCGATCACATCGGCAGGCCGCCAACCAAACACCCGCTCCAGCGACGGCGACGCCCACAAAAGAATGCCCCCGTGGTCGTACCACAGGATGACATCGCTGACATTGTCCAGCAGTACGCCGATCGCCTCAGGGGGAAACCGGTCCATCAGCCCGTCCAACCCAGCCACCCCGTCAGATCCATGACCCATGGGCTGCATCCTGGCACATGGCAGCGCCCAAGAACCTAGTACGTTCTACGCGTGTGCGTACGAGGCGGCTCTCGGGCCCTCCAGCACCGCACCGGTGGCAAGAGGTGCCATACGAGGTACGGCGAATTCCGAATTTGAGTGCTAGCATTGACTGCAATTTCCGGAGGTGAGATCAATGAGTACAGTCACCATTCGCAACCTAGATCCACGAGTCAAGGCCGGTCTACAGCGACGAGCAGCTGACCATGGGAGCTCCATGGAGGCAGAGGCGCGGGCAATCCTCGCCGCAGCGATCCTGCCACCCGGCGAAGGACTTCTCACCGTTCTCAGGCGAACATTTGCAGACCTCGGTGGTGTGGAACTTGAACTGCCAAACCGGACACCGCCGCGACCACCTGTGGAGTTCACAGAGTGATCATTCTGGACACCAACGTCGTCTCCGAACTCATGCGCCCCACCCCACACCCGGGTGTCCTCAACTGGATCAAAGATGCTGGCGATGCGGCCCTGACAATCACATCAATCACAGTTGCCGAAATCGAATACGGTCTCGCTCGATTGCCCGATGGTGCACGCGCCGCAGTATTGCGCCAAGCCGCAGCGTCTTTGTGGGAAACATTCGCTGATGCCGTTTTGCCGTTCACCACCGAAGCGGCCGTCCAGTACGGGGAACTCATGGCTAAGCGCGAAACCGCAGGACGCCCCATAAGCGCCTTCGATGCCCAAATTGCTGCAATCGCCAAGGCACACGCATCCCCGCTAGCCACCCGCAACATTGCAGATTTCCGCGGTACAGGCATCAAATTGATCAACCCCTGGCGACCGAGCGGCTAATCAAGGTATTTCCGATCGGCACATCATCCACCCCGCCATCGTTACCCGAATACGTGATCAACTCACCAGGCTTGAGCTCCGATATGAGGTGCTGGGCGCTATCCCTTGCGTTTACGTCATGGACGCCGCGAAGATTTTAGCGATCGATTCGTTGAGCTGGGCGTCAAACTCCGCTGGAGTCTGCTGGGCAGACAAGCCTTCAGTGAGCGCGCGCGAGAAACTCGCGATCACTACATGCTGCTTCGCGAGTCGCTCATCTGCCTCCGCGCGGTTATAGCCGCCGGAAAGTGCCACCACCTTGAGCACCTTGGGGTGCGCCACCAGGTCGGCATAGAAATCGTCCTGCTCAGGCAACGTCACCTTGAGCATGAACTGTTGACCATCGGCAACGGTCTGCAACTGCTCGTGGATGTTCCCCTTCAACAACTCTTCACACTCGCGCTTGGTCGTGGAGTTGATGTCGATCTCCGGTTCGATGATCGGCACCAGCCCACTCGCCGGTGGCCTCGTCGCTGACCCAAATCTCAAACTGCCCGGTCTCGGGCACCACATAGTTCTGGTACTCGTAGAACGAGTCACGGGAATAGAAGGAGGCCATCATGTCGGCCACCATTTGATCGGATCCGCCGGAGTTGGACCGGATGTCGACCACGACGCCTGTGACACCGGCGGCGGTGAACTCGGAAATGGCCGTGCGGAACTGCTCCAGTGTGGGGGTATGGTCGCCGGGCAGAGAGTCCGGCAAATCGATCTCGGCGAGCACTCGCACATAGCCGATGTTGCCCGGCAGGATCTCGTGCTCAACCATCTTCTGCGGAAAGCCGGACTTTTTGATGACCGACTCGTCATCGGTGCGCACAAGCGTCTCGAAGTTATCCACGCTTGCGGCGAGCGAGGCGGAGGTAGCTTCGCTGTCCGGGTTTTGGAACAGCACACGCGTGCGCGTCCCCTCCGGTGCCCGCAGGAGGAAGCGAGCCTGCTCATACATCGCGCGGGCCAGAGTCGGCTGGCTCGGGCCCAGCGTGGTTGGCGTATTCGCAAGTGCGATCGAGATGGGTAGGCCACCCCAAGCCCACACCCGGGCACCCACGCGGATGCCGGCCAGTTCGGCCGGACCGCCCGGAGCAACCCAGGTGACAATCACAGATCCGTTATCGAGCCTTGCCAGCGTGAGCCCGAAACTCCCGCACGCCTCCTCGGCCAACACCGCCGCATCATCAGTGACACTCACGCGGCCGTCGTGAAGTTCATGGGCATAGTCGCGCAACGCCAAATAGTAGGCCGTACGGTCGTTGCCACTCTCGGCTGCGGCGATGCGCGGCTCGTACTTTCGATAGAGCTCCGCCCAGTCGATGTGCTTCCACTGGCTGAAGGCGTATTCCCGCTCGATCTTAGTCTGGAGTGCGTCGAACGCTGCGCTCCACGTCAGCGCACTCAGGTCCTGAGGTACTGGCGGGGTGTAGGAATCCGAAGCTGGGATGGCGACCTCGGCGGCGGCATCCGGCATTGCAGGAGCGGTCGGCGCCACGCCCGCTGCTGGACTTGCGAAGCCCAGCGCAACGGCCAGACACGCAGCCCCGACCGCCAATGCAAGCTGCAATCTTCAATGGCGCGAAATGAATGAACCCCCGGGAAACCGTTTCGTCGTTTGGTAAGAGCTCATGCGAGCGCCGCCTCTCGTCCCTCCCGCCAGCATAGAAGCCGAACCGACGAGTGTGGAAACCCCCGCGGACTAAGTCGGTGTTATGACCGCGACACCCGCCCACGTAGCGCCATGAAAGCCAGCGTGTGGCTGACCACCGCCACTGCCAAGATGGCGATGGTGCCTTGCAGCAGCGGGGTAAGGTCCCACCCGCCAGTCAACAGGGAACGCAGCGCGGCGAGCACGTAGGTGACTGGGTTGAAGGTGGCCACCGTCGCCAACCAACCGGTGAGTGCCTCCTCCGGCAGGAACGCAGTGGTGAGAAACGCGAACGGAAAGAACAGCAGAAAACTGGAGTTGACTGCGGCCGGATTGCCAGTCCGCAGCGCAATTGCGTAGGGGAAACCTGTGAACGCAAGCCCCCACAAGCCGGCAAGCAACAGGAACAACAGCACCCCGGCGATTCCGGTGGCGAACTCCACGCCGATCAGTGCCCCGAAGATCAGCACCGGGATCGACAGCGCGATCACCAGCGCCAAGTCAGCCACCATCAACCCCAGCAACAGCGCCGGACGACTCATCGGCGTGAGCAGTAGCCGGTCGAAGTATCCATCGTTGATGTCGCTCACCAACGCGCTCGCACGCGAGATCCCGGTGACCGCGAAGATGATTGCCACCGGCAGTTGGAAGGCCTTGAAATCGCTCACCCCTGCCGCCTCCGCGACATTCGTGAGCGCCCCGACATTCACAATGAAGAAGAACAACGGAATGATGAGTGCCGGGATCACAGCCTCAGGTTCGCGCGGGATTTGGCGCAGGGCACGGATCGCCACCGACGTCAGATCGCGTGCGAAGCCCGCATGCCGGGCAGTGATCTGACCGTCCCCGACTCCGTCCTTGGACACTGTGGGCGCACTGCTCTGCGTCATGAATTCGCTCCTTCGTCTGATGAATCGCCCGACTCGCTACCCTCACTGCGCTCAGCGATTCGGGCACCGGTCACCGAAAGGAAAACGTCGTCAAGCGTCGGGGTGCGAAGCGACAACTCGCGCACCTGGACACCCTCCCCTGCCTGGGCCAAGGCCACCGCGATGGGGCTCACGGCTGCCGGGCCATCGCTGACTGACATGGTCAGTTCGGCGGAGTTGACGCTGACACGGTCCACTTCGGACAGCGGTTCCAGCGCAGCCCGCGCAATCTCCGGATCCCCGTCCACCACCGCGATCACCAGGTCAGTGCCAATTGATCGTTTCAAAGCTTCGGGCGTCCCCTCGGCCACCAGGTGACCCTTGTCGATGATGCCGACACGATCGGCCAACTCATCGGCTTCCTCCAGATACTGTGTGGTGAGGAAGACGGTCATCCCCAACTCACTGTTGAGCCGGCGCACCTCATCCCATACCTTGGCCCGACTCACAGGGTCCAGGCCCGTCGTCGGCTCATCGAGAAACAGCACACGAGGGTTGTGCACGAGCGCCAGCGCCAGATCCAGTCTGCGTTTCATGCCACCTGAATAGGTGCTCACCCGGTCCTCGAGTGCCGGTCCGAGGTCTATCAGGCTGCGCAACTCAGACAACCGCTGACGGGTGTCCGCCTTACTCAGGCCATAGAAGCGGCCTTGCAGCATGAGCATCTCCACTCCGGTCTGCTTCGGGTCGAGGGCGGCTTCCTGTAGCGCCACTCCGATCCGCAATCGCACCTGATCAGGCGCAGACGTGACATCGAAACCGGCCACGGTAGCTCTGCCGCCCGTGGGCGCGATCAGTGTGCATAACACGCGAGTCAGTGTCGATTTGCCGGCGCCGTTGGGTCCGAGGAAACCGTAGATCTCCCCGCGATCCACTTTGAGGCTCACGCCATCGACAGCTCGGGTGGAGCCGAAGAACCGTTGGACTCTGTCCGCGTCGATCTCTGGGGAACCCATAGTGGGCAACGTTAGGGCAAGCCGCTCAGCACGCGAGAATGAGTATCCACTTCAATGCACGATCAGGCTGTCCGAAATGTCACAGATCCGACGAACTATTCCTTTTCGGCGTCGAGTTCGCCGGAAAAGTCGTGCAGGAACAAACCGGACGCAAGCTTCGGCTCGAACCAGGTCGACTTGGGCGGCATGACCTCGCCGGCATCGGCCAGCGCCATCAGATCGTCAACCGAAGTCGGGTAGAGCGAAAACGCTGCGGCGGCGGTTCCAGACTCCACAAGCCGATCGAGTTCCGCCATGCCGCGGGACCCGCCGACGAACGAAATTCGTGGATCGGTTCGCGGATTCCCGATGCCCAGCAATGGCTCCAGCACAAGGTTTTGCAGCACGGAAACGTCAAGGCGGGCGACAGGATTGCTCTCGTCAACCAACCCTGGGCGCAGGCGCAGCCGATACCACCCGTCGGCCAGCCGCAGACCAAAGTCGTGACGGGCCGCAGGTTCGACTGCCTTCGCACTGGGCACGATTTCGAATGAGGCATCGAGTCGTTTCAACAGGCTCGCCGGTGACTCCCCGGCCAGATCATCCACAGCACGGTTATAGGGAAGCAGTGTCAGGTCGCCCGCCCCGAAAACCACGGACAGGAATCCCTCGACTTCCGCATCTCCCTGCCCGGCACGTCGCGTAGCCACGCGCGCCGCTGCCGCACTTCGATGGTGGCCATCGGCGATGTATACCCGCGGAAGTGTCGCAAAAGCAGCACGAAATGCGTCAACCGACTCGGAGTCCCCTACCCGCCAAAGTTGGTGAATAACGCCGTCGTCGGTGAGCAGTTCGATCTCTGGCTCGCCTGCGGTGACTTCCCCCAATAGCGTCGATAGCGTCTCGGAGTCCGGGTACAGCAGAAAGACCGGCTCATCGTGCACACCGAGGGCGTCGATGTGTCTCACCCGATCGAGTTCCTTGTCGGGCCGGGTCAATTCGTGTCGAGCGATGACGCCGGTTTCGTATTCAGACACCGAAGCGAGGCCGACCACACCGGTCTGGATTTGTGAGCCGAGTTGCTGCCGGTAGATGAGGTAACCGGGCGTGGGGTCTGGCGTGAGGATTCCCGAAGCCACCATCCGGTGCAAGTTGTCTCGACCTGCCGCGTACACGCGCTCGTCGGTTGGATCGAGATCATCAGGCAGGTCGATCTCTGGGCGCGAGACGTGCAGAAAGGAGTACGAATTGTCGGCTGCCAGGGCACGCGCCTCTGCCACGTTCACCACGTCGTAGGGAGGGGCTGCCGTTTTCGCAGCGAACTCCGGTCGTGGTCTGAGAGCCGCGAATGGAAGGAATTGCACCATGCGTCGAGGCTATTCCCTGAGCAACTGCAGCGCAGGGGCTGGGGGGCCGAGGCAAGTGACCCAACTACAGATGATGGTGTCACCGCAGCTATTGGGTGCATATGGGGCACGGGTGTTGAGTGCACGGCCGGGGTCTGATCTGAGCAGTTACTCGGCGTCTGTCGTTAGGACGTCCAGCCTTGGGTCATGCGCAGGTCGAAGTACTTGTAGTAGGTCTGGTCCTCCTGCCGCTGGCCCATAAACTTCGCGCCCGCCAACGGGGATTCGTAGTGGTGGATGGTGCCCACAAGGTAGTACTTGCTGTCGTAACTCACCGACATCCACGGACTCGAATACATCGGGTTCTCCGCATCCACCTCAATCGCCTTGAACACACTGTTCTCCCGGGCATCCTCAGCACTACGGAAGATCCGCAACTGCACATCATCCACCCCGCCATAGTTACCCGAGTACGTCATCGACTCACCAGGCTTGAGCTCCTCCGACCCGTACCAGTCATCAAAAATGTGATGCTCACGCACCCACACACTG
>CAZVKB010000103.1:0-10264 GCA_964627505.1 uncultured Actinomycetes bacterium
GTGATCACCCATCGGTGTCCGCCTTGCTCAGGGGCTGCAACGATGTGGCTGCCTGTTCGGCATCGAGTCGCCGATGTGCCACGATCCGCCGCGTCACCCCCACCACCACCAAAACAATCAGGATCGCGGCCGCCACCCCGACCACCCAACTGGCCACGCGGGTGTAGGCCGTGGTCTGTAGTTGGAACTCGGTGGGCCGGCCGTAGGGTGCACCATCGGGTGTGGTCAGCTGCGAGACCACCTTGAGGGGTTCGGATCCGACGATCCCCACTTCCACCTCCAGGCTGACCCGCTGACCTGCGCCAATTTCGATCGGGGCGACGGGTTCGGCCTGCAGCCGGTATTCGGGATCGGCGCGCAAATCGACCCCGACGAGTACCGGCACCGCCAAGTCATTCGAGATTGTGATGGGAACCCGTCCCTGCGCACCCGGAAAAGTGACGACTCCCGAACTGCTGATACCCACAAGGTCCCGCTCAGCAGTGATTTCCGCGGCTGTGAGGGCGAGTAGTTCCGTGCCGGTGGCCGGTTGCGCGCCCCAGGCCGTGGAAGCAGTGCGGAGCAAAGCGCTGCGAAAGTTCGCCGAGGTCGCATCGGGGACGCGGGTGATGGCGCCGATGCTGCGCAACTCCGCTTGCGCCGCGACGATTCCAGCCATGTGCTCGTCGGACAGTTGTTGGGTGTTTGGCGCCCGTTCGTAGGGGGTCAGCGAACTGGCGGGTGGCGTGGGCTCGGTCGACAACAGCTCGGCTAGTGGCACCAACCTGGACCAGGGCGCGGTAGCCGTGGCGTTGAGCATGTTTGCCAATGCCTCGGGATTGGGCTGCCAATACCCGTGCGGCAACACCACGACAGGTGCGCCGGGATCGTTGAGGGCGGACAAGGCGGTGGCACTGAGGAACTGCTGCTGGGCGCTGCCAGCCGGAAGCCCCGACCGCACAGCGTCCCCCAGCAGCGGATTCGCCACCACCACGGTGCTGCCGCCAGCATCAGTAGCCACCGATACCACTGCTTCATCGGTGGCATCGATGCTTGCTGCGGACAGCGCCGTGAGGGACGCGCCAGCACCCCGCAGCGCATTGAGGGTGGGCTGATTGAGAGTTCCTTCGGGCGCCCAGGTGAAGTTCGCCCGCACCGGACGGCCAAACTGCTCACTCACCTGCCCCCCGGCAGTGGCCGTGGCCAACACCAAATCGTCGGTAAGACCCGCAGCGACCTGGGCGGTGGAATCCGGCACCGCGTAGCCGGCAGCGGAGATATCCGCGCTCGGATTGGCCGCTACCTGGCGCAGCTTGTCCAGCCACACCGCGGCGTTCACATTGCCGGCTTGCTCAGTTCGCGTCTGCGCATCGGTCAAGACTGAGTGTGGTTGACTGATGGTCGTAGCGAAAAGCTGGGTTTGCGGTTCGAGCACCCAACTGACACCTTCGGGGTTGGTGGCGCCAATCTCGAGCAGGGAATGCAGTCGCCCTTCGCGGTCGAACTCTGCTGCGAGATCGGCGTTCATGACCACATCATCGGCGTCAGTGCCGGGAGGCGCGAAGAGCGGCCAGAACCAGGTGACTTCGGCTGGGGCGGGGACGCTACCGCTGGGAATCCACGGGAAACTCGATGGCACGACAGCCAGCACGGAGCCATCCGAATCGCTGACCTCGACAGCCGCGTAATACACGCCCGGCGATCTCAGCAATAGTCGATCGAACGGAATGGTCAAACTGTAGGGCTGTTCACCACCGGCTATTACTTCAGCGATCTGCGTGGTCTGCACCGCCTGCCCGGGCCGTACGGGACGGCCAGCGGCGATCTGGGCGAGTTCGTCCTGGGTGCGAATCGGGTCGGTGCTCACGCGCAACGTCGCAGTCAGCGGCCCGCTACTGGAGTTGCCACGATTGCGCACCACCCCACTGATGTCCAAAGTGCCCCCCGGTACCGGCACCACGGGTTGAAAACGTTCGATGGTGACCGCCAGGTCAGTCCGTTCGGACCCAGGGGTGGGTGCGGCAGCCCCAGCCGCAGCCAGACTCAGCACGGCCAGTAGTGCGAGCACGAGAATCGGCCCGAGGCGAGCGGCCATTGACGCCCGAAATGGCCATGGCCAGTTCATTTCCTCAGATCCGCGAGCAGGCGGGGGACTTTTCCCAGCAACCGGCGCTCGTCGGCGTAGCTCAGGCGATCGGCGACATCACCTAGGGCCACCCAGGCAACATCAGCAACCTCGATGTCATCGGTATTCACCTCACCACCGGTGCGGCGCAGTATGAAGTGATGCACGGTTTTGTGGATCCGGCGACCTTCGGCGACAAAGGTGAAATCGATGACTCCCAGTTCGGCCATGACCTCCCCGATGATGCCGGTCTCTTCCCGGATCTCGCGCACAGCGGTTTCGGCCTTGGTTTCGCCGGCTTCGATGTGTCCTTTGGGTAGGGACCACACCATCCGACCGCGTCGGTCGTAGCGGCCGATGATCACGGTGGACAGCGGATCGCGGTCGAAGTCGATGACCAGTCCGCCCGCGCTGGTTTCCTCCACCACTTCGACCGGTGGTCGGGTTGCGCGGGACATGGGGGACAGTGTAGCCAGGTCGGTGCTCGGCGCAGGGTTGCCGCAAGCGGCAGGCAGGATTGGGCTGGGTAGGCTGCTCGGATGCAGGAAATGTCCCCGGGCGCGATGGCGGTGGCCCGGATTCGGCCTGCCCTCACCCCGGCAGTGGGGGCCCTTTCGCCCCTGATCACGGCATTTGCCCAGGCCGGCCGGGAACTGGCACTCGTCGGGGGCTGCGTGCGAGATGCCGCGATCGGCCGCTCCGACAGCGACCTCGATCTCACCACTGATGCGCGCCCAGAGGAAATTTTGCACATCGTGCGCCCTCATGTGGACGCCGTGTGGGAGACCGGGATCCGCTTTGGCACGGTCGGCATGCGGATCGCCGGCCTACAGGTGGAGATCACGACGTATCGGGCGGACTCCTACCAGGTGGAATCGCGCAAGCCCGAGGTGCGTTTCGGCGACAGTCTGCACGAAGATCTGGCGCGCCGTGACTTCACCGTCAATGCGATGGCGCTGACGTTGCCCACCGGGGCCCTGCTCGATCCTTTCGGGGGAGTCGAGGATTTGGCGCTCGGGGTGTTGCGGACCCCAGGCGCCCCAGAGCAGTCGTTTTCCGATGATCCGCTCCGGATGCTGCGCGCAGCCCGTTTCGTCTCCCAGTTGGGGCTGCGGATCAGTCCCGAGGTTTTTGCCGCGATGCGCGCGATGGCCGAGCGCATCACGATTGTGTCGGCCGAGCGGGTGCGCGATGAACTGGTGAAACTCATGCTCGGAACCCACCCCACGGCCGGCCTGCGGGTACTCGTCGATTCCGGGTTGGCGCACTATGTTTTGCCGGAGTTGCCAGCATTGGAGTTGGAGATCGATGAGCATCATCACCACAAGGATGTCTACGAACACACTCTGAAAGTGATCGAACAAGCCCAAGCGTTGGAATCGAGCCACGAGCCCACCAGCGGTCCGGACTTCGTGCTTCGGTTCGCTGCGCTCATGCACGATGTGGGTAAGCCCAGGACCCGACGCTTGGAGCCGGGCGGCGGGGTGTCATTTCACCACCACGAAGTGGTCGGCGCGAAACTCACGCGCAAGCGCATGCGAGCGTTGCGATTCGCCAAGTCTGACATTGATGACGTGTCGCGTTTGGTGGAACTCCACCTGCGTTTTCACGGCTACAGCGGCGGTGAGTGGACCGACGCCGCGGTCCGCAGGTATGTCCGGGATGCCGGCCCTCTGCTGACACGGCTGCACAAACTCACCCGCGCGGACTCCACCACCCGAAACGTCCGCAAGGCAGCCCAGTTGCAGGCCACCTACGACAGCCTGGAACAGCGAATCGCGCAATTGGCGCAAGCTGAAGAACTCGCGGCGATCCGACCGGATTTGGACGGCACCCAGATCATGGCCATTCTGGGCATCCCAGCGGGCCCGCAGGTGGGCCAGGCTTACCGGTACCTGCTCGAAGTACGCATGGACGAAGGCCCCTTGAGTCCGGCGGAAGCCGAGGCTCGCCTGCGCACATGGTGGGCTGAGCAGTAGCGCTATCCGGCGCTGACGGCCAAGTCGACCTCCGAGTCGGGTGACGGGCGCGCCGCATCCGTACCGACGCCGGTGATGGCAGTGATCGCCGCGGCCACCAGCAGGCTCAGGATCGTGGTCCACACGATTGCCGACACTGTAATCGGCTCAAAGATGAACAGGGAAGCGGTCGCCAGTACACCGACCGCGATGAAGGCTGCGCGCCAATGTGCCCGCAGGAACTCGGCCGGAGCCGCCAGCCACGACACCTGTAGTCGAGAGCCGGCCTGCACCAAGGAGCCACTGATGTAGCCCCGGATTCTGGTGGCCGGATCGCTGCGCCCGCCAAACCAACCAAGTAGCGCGATCACGATGCCGCCGGTCACCCACGAGGACACGGAGGTAGCCAGGTATCGCGTGAGAGTCACCCAGAAGACGTTGAGCACCTCTTGCGCGGCAGTTGTGGGCGCGGCACTGGCGAGCGCTTCTTTACCGATGGTCAGACCCACACTGAGCACCATCGAACCCAGTAAAATGCCCACGCCGGCACCCATCACGATCCGCGCACGTCGTCGGCTGATGGCAACTGCCGCCAGCAACAGAATGGCAACGAGTGGCACGAGGAAACGCGCGAGCGGCACACTGAACTTGTAGATCAACTGCGCCTGGGCCAATTCATCGGAACGCAGCACGACAATCTTCTGATTCGCGGCATCCGGCAGCGACTTGCCCTCCAGCACCGTCAAACCACGCTCGATCAAGGCCGCCTGAACCTCGGCCGCCACGACGGAGGTGTCGAGCACGACTTCGTTGCCTTCCACCTGCAGCGGACCGTCGCTCTTGCCTTCCAGAGCGGAGACCAAGCCAGTCTGGAAAGCCTTGTTGATTTCTACCCAGAACTCCTCAAACTGCGGGGACTCCACCACTTTGGTTGCCACTTGGGTTACCAAGCCCTGCACCGCACCCTGGATCGGCGCTTCCAGCTTGGCCACCACCACGGGCGGCAGGCCGTCGAGCAGTTCGCTGACCGCATCCTGCTCTTCAATAGTGGTCATGATGGTCTCAGTGGCCTTGTTGACAATGGCAGTCTTGATGATGGCGCTCTCCGCCAGCGGCGCAACGGTCGCGAGGTAGCGTTCTGTGTCGGTGATGGTGCGCTGACCCCAGAACGCCACGATCGCCACGGGCAACAGCAGGGACGCGATCACCACGAACACCCAAGCGATGAAGCCCCGGCCGCGGCCCGACTTTTCTGGCTTCACCGGCGGCACTGATGCATCCGGAGCAGGTGTGACCACAGTGTCGGATGCGGCAGCGTCCTCGGAACCTGACATTAACCCTCCACGAAGTTGTTCATGCGTCACCCAATGTAGTCCGGTTGTCTCGTTGAGTGGGGGTTGTTGCGTAGACCCGTCCTGATTGGTGGAACAGCAGGGCGGCACCCGCCAGCAGCACGCCGGTCGCAAGCGACAGCACGGTGGACGTGCCGTCTGCTGGGATCAAGAATCCAGCGGCAGCGATACCCAGTAGCAGCGCGACGTTGATGCCGACGTCGAACAGCGAGAACACACGGCCGCGGATACCATCCGCGATGGTGTGCCCCACCACGGTGTCGGTACTGATCTTGATCGACTGGCCAGCGAATCCCAGGACTGCGGCGGCGGCGACGAATCCCACCGTGGACACCAACATCAGCATGCTTGGTACGAGCACGGCGGCAACGGCTACAACGGCGGTCGACCATCGAGCCTCGGACGACCAGCGCACCACCGGGGGGGTCACCACTGCGCCCACGAAAGCAGCCACCCCTGCGGCGGCGATGGCCAGGGCGAACACACCGAGCGCTTTGGTGTTGGATCCCGACCCCAGCACCGACTTGGAAGCCACGATCACCAACAGCACCGCAATGCCGTATGCCGCGCGATGCGCCATCACCCCCCATACGGCCCACCACGGTTGTTTAGTGCGATACAGCGTCCTGGCGCCAGCCCGAAGCTGCGCCAGCACCTCGGCGAAAGTCTCGTGCACAGCGTCCGCCCCCGGCCCCAGTGCCGAGATCGGAATCCGCAGGCTCAACAGCGCGGTCACCACCAGACCCACGGTGGCGACCGCCAATAGCGCTGCGGTGGTCACCTGGGTCGCACCCACGGCCGAGGACAGCGAAACGGAGGCTGCTGCACCGATGGCCGCAGCGACAGTGCCGGCCACGGGTGCCACGGCGTTCGCCGGCACCAGCAGGTCGGCCGGCACCGTGCGGGGCAGCGCCGCTGCCAAGGCGGTCAGGATCAGACGGTTGGTCCCGAGTACGAGCAAGACCAGGACGCCGATGATGACGACATTGCCGTCGGCGAGGGTGGCGCCGATCAAACCGATCACCATGACGGCACGGGCCAGGTTGGCCACCAGCAGAACCTGCCGACGGCGCCAGCGGTCCAGGAACACCCCCATGAACGGCCCGATCACCGAATAGGGCAGGAGTAAAAGGGCGAAGGCGCCGACGACGGCGGCTGGACTGTTTTGGCTCTCCGGGGAAAACAGGATGAATCCGGCTAGTGCTGATTGGATCACGCCATCCTGCAACTGCCCGACCACCCGCACCAGCAGCAGCCGCCGAAACAGAGACTGATGGCGTAATCCGGAGAGTTGCACACGCGCCACAGGCGTCACCGTAGTCGGGCGCGAGCACGCAATGGTTCGAACACGCGAAAAGCGGTGAACTGCCGAGAGATGTCCCTCAACAGCTCACCGCTCTTGGCGCTGGCTCGGAGCGGTCAGGCGGCTGAGCAGGAAGTCAGCTGGCCGCCCCGGGCCGCGACTAGCGCTCGACCGTGCCGGCGATGAAGTCCTCCACAGCCTGCTTGGCCGCGTCGTCGGAGTACTGCACCGGCGGGGACTTCATGAAGTAGGAGCTGGCCGAGAGAATCGGACCACCGATGCCGCGATCCTTGGCGATTTTGGCTGCCCGAATCGCGTCGATGATGATGCCCGCAGAGTTCGGGGAGTCCCACACTTCGAGTTTGTATTCCAAGCTCAACGGCGCATCGCCGAATGCCCGACCTTCGAGCCGGACAAACGCCCACTTGCGGTCGTCTAGCCAAGCGACATAGTCGCTGGGGCCGATGTGCACGTTGCGGGCGGCAATCTCTTCCCGCAGCTGCGAGGTGACGGATTGGGTCTTGGAGATCTTCTTGGATTCCAGCCGCTCGCGCTCCAACATGTTTTTGAAGTCCATGTTGCCACCCACGTTGAGTTGGTAGGTGCGGTCGACGGTGACGCCGCGGTCTTCGAAGAGTTTGGCCAGCACCCGGTGCGTGATGGTCGCGCCTACTTGGCTCTTGATGTCGTCACCGACGATCGGCACCCCTGCCGCCTCGAACTTGGCCGCCCACACGGGGTCGCTGGCGATGAACACGGGGAGAGCGTTCACAAATGCGACGTTGGCCTCGATGGCGCATTCCGCGTAGTACTTGGCGGCATGCTCGGAGCCCACGGGGAGGTAGCAGACCAGCACGTCAGCGCGGGTTTCCCGCAGGGTAGCGACGATGTCTACCGGCTCGTCGTCTGATTCCACGATGGTTTCGCGGTAGTACTTGCCCAGACCATCAAGGGTGTGGCCGCGCTGCACGATGATGCCGGTGGGGGGCACATCGGTGATTTTAATGGTGTTGTTCTCGCTGGCCACGATTGCGTGGGCGAGGTCTTGGCCGACCTTTTTGGCGTCGACGTCAAACGCCGCCACCCACTCGATGTCGGACACGTGATACGGCCCGAACTGCACGTGCATCAGACCCGGCACGCGTGTGTCGGGTGCTGCGTCGGCGTAGTACTCCACGCCCTGGACGAGGGATGAGGCACAGTTGCCGACACCCACGATGGCTACCCGGAGGCCCATCTCTACCTACTTTCTATCCTGCTCGGCCGAACGGCGACTGCCGCCGGATTCTTCCTGAGCGATGAGCTCGTTGAGCCACCGCACTTCCCGTTCCACGCCCTCAAGCCCGTGCTGTTGCAGGGCCAGGGTGTAGTCATCGAGGCGCTCCATACTGCGCGCCAGGGAGCCGCGCATGTTGGCGCGTCGCTCCTCCATCCGCGAGCGCCGACCTTGCAAGATGCGCAGGCGGGTTTCCGCGGGGGTGCTGCCGAAGAAGGCCAGGTGGACGTCGAACCGCTCGTCCTCCCACGTTTCCGGTCCCGACTCATCGAGCAGGGACTGGAAGTGCTCTTTGCCTTCGGCGGTAAGTTTGTAGACGATTCGGGCTCGTTTGCCGGTGAGGCCGGGAGCACCAGCATCGGCTGGACCGTCTTCGGCGATCCAGCCCTTGGCCAACATGTCCTTGAGGGCCGGATACAACGAACCGTAAGAAATCGCTCGGAACGTTCCAAGCATGGAGTTCAACCGCTTGCGCAACTCGTAGCCGTGAATCGGCCCATCATGAAGGAGGCCGAGAATGGCCAATTCGAGGATGCCTGAGCGCTTGCCCATGCCTCGCCTCCGTAGTCGCCGTGCAGTCGGAAAGTAAACGTTCGTTGATATATCGAATCGATATGTTTGTACGATACCTCGGCGCGAGACGAAACGGAAGCGCAAGGCCACTCGAATCAGTGTGTGTCTGACCACATGGAAGTGCGGTGCCCACCCAGTGACGTAGGCTCGCGGGCGTGCCTGCGCCCCGAAATCCGTCGATTCGTGGTTGGCGCGTGGGCGCTGCCAACGCCGCGCCCACGCCGCCGGCGCAGCCCCGCGCGCCAGAAGATGTCGCCGACCCCCGCCGACCCCGGCAGCGGATTGACCACATGCTCACGCGTCGGCGCACCTTGAGCACGCTGGTGTTGGCTGCCACCGGAGCCAGTGAGGCGCTCGACCCGCATCCGGATCTGCTGCGGGCCGCCCGACATCACGGCGAACCGACCGCCGCAGACTGTCCTTGGTGCGGCAGTTCCGAGTTGGTGCTGCTGCGCTATGTCTACTCCGACGAGTTGGGCCCGTTTTCTGGCCGACTCAAGTCGCTCAGCGAACTCATGGACATGGCGCCGGACTTCGGTTTTCTCGATGTCTACGTGGTGGAAGTGTGCCCAACATGTGGTTGGAACCACCTCCTGCGCAGTTATGTGCTCGGCGATGGTCAGCCACGGCGGCCGCTCCGTCGGCCTTCGGACCTGCTCGATTGACCCGACTGCACCTGCCCTCACTGCCCCGACATGTACCGGGTCGGTGCAGTGTGCGCTAGCCCACGAGGGCAGACCTACGTGGCGAACAAGTTGCACAGCCGTCAGGCACAATAGGGACGGCAACCAGACCCTTCCCAGCTACCGCACCAATCAGGGACACGCAGACCATGGCAGAAGAAGCGCCCCCATCCGAGGCACCCGCACCAGCGCGCAGGCCGCGTCGGTACCCGCGGCCGGGACGTGGTCCGATTCGCCGCTGGCTGCCTTCGTGGCGGGTGGTGCTGGGATCCGTGGTGAGTCTGGCGTTGTTGGCGATTGTCGGATTTGTGCTGGCCGTGCTGCTGATTCCGGTACCGCAACCGAACGACATCGCGCGGGCGCAGGTGAGCACCTTTTATTGGGATGACGGCACCACCGTGCTGGGCCGATTTGGCGAAACCAACCGCACAAACGTGGGTTTGGCGGCAGTAGCCGACTCCGCCGAACAAGCAGTAGTGGCCGCCGAAGATCGCAGTTTCTACGACCACACCGGCTTCTCACCCACCGGTTTGGCGCGGGCGTTCTGGAACAACATTGTGGGCGGGGACACCCAAGGCGGTTCGACCATCACCCAGCAGTACGCGAAGAACGCCTTCCTCACCCAAGACAAAACCTTTGTGCGCAAGTTCAAAGAACTTGTATTGGCGGTCAAACTTGAGACCACCGAGTCCAAGTCGGAGATCCTCAATGACTACCTCAACACCGTGTACTACGGTCGCGGCGCCTATGGGATCGAGGCAGCATCGCTGGCGTACTTCGGTGTCCCTGCCACCGAGTTGACTGTTGCCCAGAGCGCCATGTTGGCCGCGCTCCTGCAAGCACCCAGCTCTCTGGCTCCGGAAAAGGACCCCCGAGGTTTGGAATATCGCTGGAATTATGTGCTTGACGGCATGGTGGCCAATGGCAACATCAACAACGGTGAGCGGGCGGCTTTGACCTTTCCGGAGGTTCTCGCCTACAGCCCGCCCACGAACTATTACCAAGGCACAGACGG
>CAZVKB010000104.1:0-10260 GCA_964627505.1 uncultured Actinomycetes bacterium
GTCGGCTGTCTATCAATTGCCAGCGACGGATGCCCAGATGGCAGCGGTGGAGAAAACGCTGCGGGCCAAAGAGAAATACTGGGCAGCCCGCACATAGCGAGTTGGTGGCGGCGCAGCGTCACCGGTGCGAATGGCCATGTAATTCGCCCGATATGTGAGGGCGAGTGTGTGCAAACCGCGGTTTCTGCAACCGCTGGCAGCCCATGTACGTCCGCGGGGGCCCATTCGCTTGAGCCGCGTTGGGAACCGTTGCACCGCCGAGGTCATGGCATAAATCGGTGAGACCCCGGGTTGCGCCCCTGGAGGGTCGCGCGGAAACATGCGAAAAGCTTTCTGGGGGAATTCTGTCGGACCCCCCGGGCAGGCTAGATTCGACATCAGCGCACTGACCCGGGGGCGCCGTATTGGAAGGGGAGGGTTCATGGCCACAGCATCGGTGAGTCCAATGCCTGTCGTACTCAAACCCCCAGTGTGGATCCTCTTCGTTGCAGCAGCGGTGCTGACCACCTCAGGTGTGCTGCTGCTCTTTGATGGGCTATGGGCCTCGGCCCTCGGCTATCTCCTTGCCCCGCTCGGGGTCACTGCCCTGGTATCTATTTTCCGCGTGCGCGACATTCAGGCGCAGCAAAGTCCTCGCTACTCACCGAGCCGTCGTCGACAACAAACCGCCGCCGTGCTTCTCATTGTTGCCGTAGCGGTGGGCTGTGGTCACGCCTGGTTTGCGGCCATTGACATCGCCAAGGCAGTCGGCTCATGAACACCCGGCGTGCGCGACGCGCACCTACCATGTTGCTGATCCTGGCTGTTGTGCTGACCGCGCTTGTGAGTTTCGTCCTGTTGCCGCTGAGCCGAGCCGCTGCTGAGGACGTTGTTTCGCCTGCGGGTGAAACCGGATTCAACCAGATCTCGCAATGCCTGCAGTCGCGAAACGACTTCAACGTGCTGCTCGTCGTCGACGAATCAGCTTCCTTACAGCAATCTGACCCGGACGACCGGCGGGCGAGGTTGCTGGCCAACTTGGTTCGTGCGCTGGGTCGTCAGGCAGGTTCACCGACACCTGACGGCACGCGCCAAATTGATCTCGCGGTGTCCACCTTTGCCCGAAGTTACACGCCGTTCGTCCCGTGGACTGTGCTCGATCCCGCTGCGGCCGAACGTATTGCCGTGGACCTGGAAACCAACCTGCCTACCCGAGATGCCGGAGATGGCACCAATCATCCCGTGGCCTTACAAGGTGCCCGCAACCAGATGGCCGAGGCAGGCGCCACCAGCGAACTGCCACCATGCCAAGTCGTGATCTTCTTTACCGACGGCGTCCTGGATGTGGGAGACGAAGCCGAAGATGCCGCCGCCGCGGCGGACATGTGCGCAGTTGATGGAGTGGTGGATGGCCTGCGCCGCGACGGCATCAACGTGGTGTCAGTGATGCTGTTCGATCCCACTACCTCAGAAACCTACGCCGACCAATACAACGCCGGCCGTGATCTGCTCAAAGCCACGGCCGAAGGCTCCGGCGGGTCCATTTCCTGCGGCACGGTTCCGTTGCCAGCTGATTCGGCGCAGGGTGCCTATCTTGAAGGAGGCGTGGATCGGCTGGCGGCGCTGTTCGCCACCGCTTTCGCGCTGAGCAATGGAGCCACCGAAATCCCCGGTCAAGGATCACCGTTCTCACTCACCGTCGACCCAGGTATCACCAGTTTCACGATTATCGGCCTGGCGCCGGCCGGCATCGAACTCACCTCTCCCAACGGTCAGCGCACCGCTATTTCGAAAGATGCACCCGGCGACGCGGCTGCGACAGCGGTCTGGGACTTCGTCAACGTCACCGTCACGGTGCCCATCGATGACGCCGGAGTGGGCGAGTGGGTGATCACCCGACCGGGACAATCAGATGCTCTCACGGTCTTTTTGGATACCGGGCTTGGGATCAAACTCGATGATGCAGTGTTGGTGGCGGGCGAACGCTCGCCCATTAGCGGCAGCATCGTCCGACCTGGCAGTGATGATCCCGTAGACCTGTCCGTGTACGGAAGCTTTTCCATGTCGGGCTCCGCCGCCGGTTCCCTGACGGACCCGATTTCAGTGCAGCCCAATGGTAGCTTCGAAGGATTTGTCACCCCGCAGGGCAATGGCACGCTCGCTCAATTCGCGGTGACACTAGATCTCACCACCGACTCCGGTCAGCAACTCGCTCCCGTCTCGGCCCGTTTCCAAGTCCCAGTATCGCTGCCGTCTGCCTTCCCCCGTATTCAGCCGGCCGCGCTTCAGCTCTCACCACTTGACGGTCGTCAGGGCATTGCAACAGGTGCCATCACCGTTACCGGTTCAGCGGAAGGGCCCTCTCGGGTCTGCGTCGATCAGGTGCAGTGGTCACAAGCCGAAGCTGCCGCCCGCTACACCTCTAACCTGGCACCGGGCTGCTTCGATCTCGGCGCCATCGAACAGCGCACCATCGACGTTGCCGTCACCACGAATACTGCTGCCGAGGGGCGGGTCACCGGTGTCGTGCCGCTCACCCTCACCAGTACCCAGAACGCCACCAGAGACGTCGGCGTACCGACGGAGTTCACCGCAACTCGCCCTCTTAATCAGGCGGTTCGTCTCGGTGCGCTCGGATTGCTCGTGCTGCTCGGTCTCCTCATCCCGCTGGTGGTGCTCTTCCTCGTCAACCGCTGGCTGGCACGCTTCGCCGACAGTCAGGGTGTACGGCAAGCTTCAACTGGTGCAGTGATCTCCACTGCTGGCGTGCGAGCGCCGAACATGGTGAGTGTGAGCGTCGGTCGCTTCGCCGCCGAGAATGACACCGTCGCCCAACACGCGTCCTCGGGACCGACAGAATTCAACATCAGCCCCGAGGCACTGCGCGTCATGCCACCCTCGACGAAGGCTAGTCGGGAAATCGTCGGGCCGGATGGCTGTGTCTTGCGTACTCATGTGTCCCGAGCGTTGTTTGGAGCTCCCACCGCCACCGTCGACGCCCCTGCGGGTATGCGGGTGTTCAGCAGCACCCCGCCTCACATGCACGGTTCCGGTCAGGACGCACCGTTCGGCCTGGGTATGGGCGACGCCTGGTACGTGACAATTGCCGATATCGATCTGCTCAACGGCGACCTTGGCCAAGGCGTGCCATGCACAGTCAGTGTGTTTATCGCACCAGTGGCCGCGGGCGGTGACCTGAGCAAGGTGGCCGCAGACCTCCGACAATTCCGCACCACAAGCGTGTTGGAAGCTCTTCGTGCTCATGTCCGCAAAGATGCACACAACGCTCAGCAGAGCGACCCGGGACAGGACTCATCGACCCCTGGCGGCATTGGTCAAAGCTCTGGGCCGGGGGTTGATGAGCGACGCCGCAGTGGTCCCCCGCCACGTCCTGGCAGTTCTGCACCTCCGCCACGTCTGGGCAGTTCTGCACCCCCGCCACGTCCTGGAAGCGCCACGCCGCCACGTCCGGGAAGCGCCACGCCGCCACCCGGTTCGGGTAACGGTGGCACCACCCCGCCACCGGGGGAGTTCACTCCACCCACCGGAAGTTCCGGGCCACCACCCCGACCACGATGAGCCTCCATCCGCACTTGCCAACCCCTCCACATACCAAACTAAAGCCCTGAGGAGTCCACATGCTCGCTCCCTTCCTGCTCGTCGGTGTCGGCGGTTCCGGCGGTAAGACCCTACGGACCGCCCGTGCCGATCTCGCGCGTCGCCTGGCCACTCTCGGCTGGGATGAAGGATTTCCAGAAGCCTGGCAATTCATCCACATCGACGTCCCCACCACCCCCGACGGCAACAGCCCCGATCTGCCCGGTGGACTGCCCACCGGCAGTTACCGTGGTCTGGTGGGGAGCGGCGTGGACTACCTCACAGTGGATCGGGTGCTTACCCAAGCCCTGGATGCCCGGACGGCGCTGGCCGCCACTGCCGGTTGGCGACCGCTCGCCCAACAGGTCAGCGTGCCAATCGATCGCGGTGCCGGTCAGTTCCGGGCAATCGGCCGCGTCATCACCCTCACCCACCTCCATGACGTGAAGGCCGCGATCGAAACCTCTGTCGCCCGACTGCGCGGACCAGAGGTGAAAGGTCAACTGCAGCGGGTAGCCGCCCTGCTGGGAGCAGATGAAAAGCAGGCCACCCCAGAACCGACGGTCCTGCTGATCTCGTCAATTGCCGGGGGATCGGGTGCCGGAGCTGTGATCGATGTCGCCTGGGCGATGCGGGCGTGCGGTATCCCGGCCGACATTATGACCACGATCCTGTACGCCCCCGATGTCTTCGACAGTATTCCAGCGCACTTGCGCAAAGGGGTACGGCCCAACGCCTTGGCCACCCTGGCCGAATTGTGCGCCGCCTGGTGGAATGACGAGGGCATCTCCGTGGCTACCAACGCGCTCTACAACGCCGAAGGCATCACCATCCCGCAGACCGAGGTGAGCATCCCCAGCATGATCCTGGTGGGTCGAAAAAATCAGTCAGTCACCTATCAAGAACAGAACGACGTGTATCGGGCGATGGGCCGCGCTGTCGGAGCCTGGGTTGCCAGCGAAGTAGTGCAAGACACTTTCACTGCCTACTTCAAGACCAACGCTGGCACCAACGCTATCCAAACGCGACCTGAGTTGCCCGCTGCGCTCAGCCACCAGATCTCACCGTTCCGTGGCATCGGCTTCGCCCGGGTCTCTCTCGGTCGCGATCTCTTCGCCGAATACGCCACGCAATACCTAGCTCGAGCGGGCGCCGACCAGGTGCTGCGCAAGCACACCGCCTTGCGCCGTGGCAGCGAGGACGATCGAAGCGAGCGCGAACTAGTGGCGGCCGCAGTCGAATTGTCATTCCGCGGCTTCGTGATCAATTGTGGCCTCAATGAACGAGGCAAACAGGCCAACGATGTCCTCGACGAGATTGCTCCACCTGCCCGAATCGCCACCTTCGAAGAGGGCCTGGCCGCAGATGTCCGCGCCCAGATTGCTCCCGGTATTGGCGTCGGCGGCAGTGAAGGACAAGTCATCCGGGCCATGATCGTCTCCGCGGTCGACAGCCTGCAGTATTCCCACCTCGCTCGCGAGAACGCGTCCCAACTTCAGTCCGCACGTGAATGGGTGGAACGCATCCAAGACCGACTGCGGGCTGCCACCGCGGCAGCCATCGTGCAGGTGGGCGCACCGGCCACCGTTGCGATGCTCACCAAACTCGAGATCGAGGAGATCCCCTACCTTGTCGCGGAACTCCGACACGAGGCGTCCGAGTTTAATTCCTGGTCCGCAGACCTCAACGGCGCAGTGCAGTCCAAACTGGCCGCAGCCGGTACAGCCAAACTTCAGGCAACACACCCGAGCGTGCATGACGCGGTGTCCGAGGCTGCGTACTACCTAGGGTTCCGGGCTCGGGAGGCAAGTTGTCTGCTTGCGGCCGACCTGCTTGGAGACCTCGGCCGCAGCGTGGTTGAACCGCTTCGCCGATCGGTCGACGCCGGTCGCAGCAAATTGGCCGAACAGGAGGAACCGCGCGGTGCGGTGCAGTCCGAGATGACTCTATGGCCTACCGGCGATCATGTGCCCTCCCGACTGCGGCCGTCCAGCAACGAGTTTCTGCTCGAAACTCCCGACACTTTTCCGGAGACCCTGGCCGAACTGCTCGTGCGCAGTGTCACCGATACCAGTGCTGGAGATGCGGAGAGTACAGCTGTCGCCGAAACGGTCACAGGTGCCTCACCGGTGGGCGCCGCAGACCAGACGCTGGTGAATGTCTATCGTCGGTGGGTGCCGGCGCGAGTGGAACTGCGGCCCTCTACAGCTGCTCCACAACCGGCGCAGTTCCTGGTCGCGCTGAGCTCCGATGATCTACTCCAACGCGCTTCGGGATGGGCCCGGAACCCAAGCCGGGCAATCGGCCGTTATCTTAGCCAGTCTTTGGCCACCTATCTTGCAGCCGATGCCGCCGCCCCTGACGTCATCGCCCATCGGATCCGGAAATTTGAGGGCCAACTGCGGGCCGCAGTGAGTGCTTCCGAACCGTTGGTCAGCGTCGACCCCAAGATGCTCCAGCAGGTCCACGGACAGCAGGAAGTGTCCGCAACCTACCTGTTTTCGGCGATCCCTTTCCCGCCAGGTCTGAACCCCGCAGCCACCGAAGCCATCAACCGCGTATTCGACGGCATCAGCGGTACCACCGAGGTAACGTTTGAGGACAGCCAAACCGGTTTCATCGATGTCTTTGCCATCATGGACTCGCCGTATCAGCCAGTGGTGTTCTCCTCCCTCATGGCGCCCATCGGTGAAGAGTGGGCAGCGGCCAAACTGGATGCCGAAGCTCGCCAGGCCTTTTGGCGGATGCGGCGCGCGCGCACACTTCCGGAGTTCGTCCCACTGGCCCCAGGTGTGCGTAGGGCGATGGTGCGTGGATGGTTCACCGCCAGTCTCCTGGGACGGCTCAGAGTGCCCACCGATGCGGCTTTCGCTGTGTGGGACCCGGACTCCAAATTATGGCGGGAATTTCCCTACCCCCTTCTCCAGCCTGACATGGGCAACAACTCCGACTACCTGCCGGCGGTGCTCAAGTCGATTCCGCTGGCATGGTTGGAAAGTGCTAACCAGCACAGCCTGGAACCCATGGCCGCCTACCGGTGTTTGCGTGATCTCGGCGCATCCGGACCCAGCAATGCGATCGTGGACTACACAATTAACCGCACCCTGCAAACCTGGCTGGCCACGGGCGACACAGGCTCTGCGGCACCCCCGGCGGTGATCCTCGGAGACACCCCTAAAGCACGCGGCGAAGGCGCGCTGGCCAAGATCCAGCGCTGGCAATCGCTCTACCAGGATGTAGTCGACAACACGATGGCCGCCAATGACCCGCACCGCGCCCCTCGAGCATTTGAACTGCGCGACGACCTCGATCTGGCCTTCGGTGATTTGGCGAACGCAGTGGCCACGGCCGAACAGCGGGAATCCAGCAAAGGCGACTTCAATTAGGGGGAACACCATGTCACCACACCACCCACAAGACACTCTCGCGGTGATCCTGCTACCTAGCGGTGACACCGGTATCGCATGCCGGGAAATCATCCACGACTGGGCCGAGGAGGGGCTGTTGCAGCGCGCGGTGTGGGTGCTGCCCGAGGATGTGCAACCCTCGATGTACGGGGGCGCCAGCGTGCAGGGGCAGATGATCGAGGAGGGCTCCAGAGAACAAGGAGATGTGCTGCTCTACTTGGCGCGAAGCCGATTACGCACCCTCACCTTGGCCACCGTGCAGATCATCGACCCTGATGCCCCTATCGACCACGCACAACTCGAGGCCTCACGTCTGCTCATCCGCTGCATCAAACTTGCCCGCCCGGTGACGCTCGACACCACGGGTGGCGGGCATCATGTGCTCGACCTACTCACTTTCAATCTCGTGGCCGGGCCCACCGGCATCGCCGACCTACCCAGCACCAGTCTCTTGGACGGCAACGACTTCCTAGCCCATGTGTTGGCATCTCCGGAAGATCGACGCGCCGCGGATCAGATGGATCGCTTTGTGGTGCCCGGCCGAAACTTGGACACCTGGTCGTTGGCCCAGGCTGTAAGTCTGCTGGGTATCTGGTCAGGTCTGGACGAACAGCCCTGGTTGGCGCTCGCCCGCCTCGGCGACGCTGATCATTCGGCCACTATGCAGGAGCGGTACGTGGTACCGATGCGGGCATTCGTGCGGGTAATCACCAGTGCACCAACCGCACGTCGGGCGCTGGCACACGCCATGAACGAAGTCCGCTTTGAAACCGGCAATACTTTGGTGTCAGACAACATCCACCTGATGGCCGACCCCAGCGACGTGCTCACCCGCACCTTGGACTCGTTCGATGCCCTGGATGCAGGCCGCCTGCAATACCAGACTCCGACACCCGCGTCGCCGGTCCGCAAGCGTCGCACTCCCCTGATGCGGGCCGTGGGGGAGTTTCTAAGCTTCTCCGGGCGGGAAATCGTCGCGGTCCCCGGTTACTTCGTGTCGAGGTCCACTGCAAGCGCAGCTGCCAAGGCCACACAACTGCTCAGTGGAGAAGAGGGTCATCAGGAAGTCAGCGTGGCCGGGGTCGCTCCCGATGTGGCCCACTATCTGGAAGTATTCGAACGGCAAGCCGATGATGCCCGGACCCAACTCGCCACCATCGAGGCTGGCGTCACTCCAGGTGCACCGGAACTCTGGCGCACCCTGCGCCAGACAGTGTTCGGTTTGCTGGACGGTTCGCCGCTGCCCGACACCGTGCCGGTGCCCACCGTGGGGGAGAAGCGCGTGGTGGTGCCCGCTACGAGCCTGGTGGTGCCCACTCCCACACCCTGGCGTCCGCAGGGCCAACTCGCCGATTTGGTCGAGGTGCCCATCGACAGGGAGGCGCTGATAGTGCCTCCCTGCTCGCCGACCCAAGCAGCGGCCGCCGCAGCGCACCTGACCGCTGTGCTCGGCGCCATGGAGGCCGCGCGCACCAATACCCCCGCCAAGGGAGCACCCCCACCCGTTCATGCCGAATCGACGTTGCGCAGTGACGAGGCGGTCCCGTCAGCCCCTGGTTCGCCGGTGGACGTGAGCACTGCGGAACCCGAAACTGTTGTATCCGGCGCATCTGAAACCGACGCAGCAGTACGCACTGAAGGGCGTAAGCGGGCGCGCCCGGGCACCCGATCCAGCACGAACGTGGCAGCAGGCGCGACGGCGGCGAAGGGCACTGCACAACCCCGTGCTAAGGCTCCGCGGCGAGTCGGCAAGCGCCAACGTCCGATCACGTCACCGGTGGTGGAGGCGCGGGCTCTGGTGACCACCAACCTGCACGATCTCGAGCGCTGGATCCGCACCCGGCAACACAGTTTGTTGTGGCGGCTTGCTGAGCGAGTCAGTCAACGCACAGCCCAAGCCGGGCATGACCGACGAGCGTCTTTCGAGGAAGCCACTACGGTGCCGCAGATCGACATCGATGAACTGCGCCGCGCGCGCAACCAGTTCTCACTGCGGTTTCTGATCTGGCTGCCAGTCACGGTGCTGGTGCTATTGCTCACCGCTGCGATCTACCTTGCGTCCTCTAATGCGCTGCCTGGTCAGGCGCTCTGGTTGATGTGGACAATCGTGGGAACCGTGCTGGCGGTCTGGCTGCTGGCAATTCTGCTGGCCCACCATCGCCGCCGATCCCGCTTTCTTGCGCAGCTTCAATTACTCCAGCACGCACAACTCGATGCCCGGCGACGGTGTGCGGCCAGCGCCCGGGCTGAGGCATTGCTGGGTGGCATGTATGAGCAACTGCAACAGTGGGCGGAGATTTTGGGCTATAGCGTGCACGACCCGTGGTCACCTAAGCCCGAGTGGCTGAGTGGTCGGCCGAGCCATGAACTGGTCGCCGAACTGCCTGCCTGCGTGGATTTGGCGTACCCGGATCCTGCCGACGAAACTGGTGGGGCAGCCTTGCAGCGGGCTGCCACATTGGCAATCGCCGGGGAGGGCTGGCGTTCTCGGGCATTCTCTGTGTTGCTCGACACGGCCCTGGGCGATCGTACCCACCAGTTGAGTGCGGCGGGAACTGCGCTAATCGATCAAGATGCCCCGGCCGCCCCCAACGGCTCGCGAGCCACGATGCTGGAAAAACTGCGCTCAGGTGAATTGCAGCAACGTGCGGCAGTAGGGGTGATCCGCTCCAAAGCCGAAGCGCTCTACGCGGAACGGGCTACCCTCACGGGTCACCTGGTGATTCCGGCAGAAGGCGAACTCGCAGCCGAGGACACCGATTTGTTGGCGGTGACAGGCGCACCGTCTACCTTGCACCCGCAGTGGGGGAACTTTCTCGGCGGCGTGGTGGCCGGTGAAACCGAGTTCGCGTTTTCCTTGTGGTCCCCGACCGGCTCCATGCGTAACGACCTCCGCGGTAGTATGACGACGTTGACCTGGACTCCGCCGGGCATGGACGTGACTCCTATCGGCTCCCGCGCACACCACTTCGAAGCGCGACCTGCCGACCGCAACCGCGGCGTGGAAGTTGCCCTTCGGTTGGACGTTGGCCCACCCGTGCAACCCCGAGATCTGCGCGCTTTCAGCCCCGCCACGGCTGCCGCCGGGTCACACGTGCCAGCAATTCCCACCGCCTACCCACCCCCCGCCGGGTCTCCGAAACAGCACGGGGTGGACATTGCCTGGCAGCGCTCGGCGGCTGATTTCAACTGACAACTCTCAATCAGCGACCGGGGGTAAAAGCCGTCACCCCTCATCCAGGCGATGATGTCGCCACAGTTGTCCAGCCATACGACC
>CAZVKB010000105.1:0-3111 GCA_964627505.1 uncultured Actinomycetes bacterium
TGGCTCGCGGCGATGCGCGGGCTGCAACGCAAAGCGGATGCACTGCGATCAGCGTCGGCAGAAGGTGACCGGTGAGACCTTCTCAGCCGTGACCGAGGCTCAACGGGGCATCAGTGACTACGGTGGCAACGTGAACATGCAATCAGATTCAGCAACAGTCGGGGACCGCCTCATCGATGCCCTGCTCACGGCCGGATGCGACACCGCGTTCGGAGTGCCCGGAGATTTTGTCTTGAGCCTCAACCAGCGTCTGGAACAGCGGATGCGATTTGTCGGCACGAGCGACGAGCAGGGCGCCGGCTTCGCTGCAGATGCCTACGCCCGGTTGCGCGGGATCGGATGTGTGGTGGTCACGTGGGGGGTCGGTGGCCTGAAGGTTGTGAACACCACCGCGCAGGCATGGGCAGAGAATTCACCCGTGGTCGTGGTGAGCGGCGCTCCGGGACTCTCGGAGCAGTCCGACCGGGCGATGCTGCATCATCTGGTCAAGTCCTTCGATACCCAGATGCGGGTGATGGCCGAAGTAACAGCGATGACGGTGCGACTCGAGGACCCCAGCACGGCAGCGCGTGATATTGCGGAGGCGATCGCGACCGCCCAACGCCAGCAGAAGCCGGTGTACATCGAAATTCCGCGCGACATCGAGGGCCAACTCGCCCCGGAATTGCCGCCGGTGCCTGCCGAACCGGGGCCGCACCCGTCCACCGTCGCGGATGCGCTAGCCGACGTGATCGAATTCATGGGGGAAGGCGAGACGGGCGCGATTCTGGTCGGCTCGCAGGTGGCCAGACTCGGACTGCAACCGCAGTTGGCGGCATTGGCCAGGCACGTGGGAATGCCGGTGGCGGAGACTTTCATGGGGAAGTCCTGCTTCGGCGGCAGTGAGGACGTGTTCATCGGGGTGTATGCCGGTGCGCTCAGCGAGGATCGGGTGCGCCAGACCGTGGAACAAGCCGACCGGGTGATTCTGCTGGGGGAGACGATCAGCGATCTCAACACTGGAATGTTCACCGCCAACGTGCTGCGCGATCGACTGATTGTGCTGGAGGATCAGCGCACGACGGTGCGTCGGCGGGCGTACGAGGGTGTGGGTTTGACGGAGATCATCAACGGGTTGATGGCGCATTGGGATCTACAACCCTCCGACGTGGATCCGACTGTGGTGTTGCCGGCGGCGACAGAACCGGTGGCGGACGCGCCACTGGGAATCGTGCGAGCGTTCGACATCATGACCGGTTTGCTCGGTCCCGACCAGACGATTTTGGCCGACCCGGGCGACGCGCTATTCGGCTCCATCCAGTTGCACACCGAACGTTCCGGCTACCTGGCCAGCGCCTACTACGCCTCGCTCGGCTTTGCGGTCCCGGGTGCGCTCGGGGCTGGCATCGCCCGACCGGATCGACGGCCGGTGGTGATCGTAGGGGACGGGGCGTTCCAGATGACCGGGCTGGAACTGGCCGGGATGGACTCGAACGGGGTGCATCCGGTGGTGATTGTGCTCAACAACAGCGGCTACGGCACCGAGCGGCCAATGTTGGACGGTGAGTTCAACGATATTCCGGCGATGCAATACGCGCAGTTCCCCGCAGCACTGGGGAGCGGAGTGGGTGAGCGCGTAACAACCGAGGGTGACTTTGACCAGGCGCTGCGAGCAGCGCTGGCCGACATGTCCCAACTGCGGTTGGTGGAGGCGATCATTCCGCAGAACGAAATCTCGCCGGTGCTCGAGCGCCTCACCTCGGAGTTGGGTCGCCGGGTGGCAAAGTAGCGCCAGGGTTGCTTGACGCAGGTGACTCCAAGGAACGTAAAGCCAGTGCCGTTGCCGGTGCAGACGTCGCGGGGGATTCCCGAGTGTTGGTCGAGCACGCTGCGCACGGTGATGGCTTGGGTCGCAGCAGAATGGAGTTCGGTAACCTCGGCCCACCCCCACGGTCACTAATCCTGGTAATCCCAGAACTGCAACCACTGCACGGACTCGAAGATGCCCAATGTCACCGCATACAGCAAAACGATCAACAGCACCCCGAGCACTGTGCGTTTCGTGCCGGCACCATCGATCGGGTCCAGCCACCATCGCAACCACCGAGTGGCCAACGGCATCGCCACATAGGTCAGCAGGGCTACGCTGAGCACCTGGCTCAACCACATCGCCAGACCAGGATCAGCGCCGGCATCTGCCAGCACCGGTCCTACAAACCGCGATAGCAACATCACCACCGGGAACAGCACCAGCAGCACCACCATGGCGGTTTTCCAGTCCGGGGTCACCCGTGCCCCGTCGACCCCATATCGCACGATCGACGCGAACGGCACCCGACGGGTGTATTCCCCGAAGTCCTGGGAGAGGCTGGCCCGCAGCGCCGGAAGCAAAGTGGTCCGGGCATCAGACGCGAGCCAAGCCGCGAGGTGTTCCTCGGAATCGAATCGCACCACCGACAGCCATTCGTCATCGGCGTTTCCGGGAGGAAGTAATGTCGCGCCGAGATGTCCGGGGAAATCGCGGCCAGAATCGCGCAGCGAGCCTTCGGACTCCACGAATAGCGCCTGCCGACCAGGAGCGACATCGTGAGTGAACACCGCGACCCCAGGTGGCGGAGCTTCACCAGCCACCAAGATCAGCGGCGGCGTATCGCTGCTGATGCCGTGTTCTTGCGCCGCGGCCACCAGACGGGCACGTTCTCCAGACTCCAGCCAAGCCCGCAGCCGCCGTTCGTCGGCGAATATCACGGCCGCCGCCCAGTCGTCGCCATCGCGAGAAGGCGGCGCTACCCGAGACTCCACAAACCCGGGCAATCGGCTCGCAGCATCGTCGATTTCCTGTTGCCACGCGGTGACCTCGGCGTCCGGAATTCCATCGGCACGGTACAAACTCAGTGCAGTCGCGCGACCACTCATCTTGCTGAACCCCCTGGTAAGCCTGCAATGTGAAAGATCTGGCCACGGTGCAGGACGGTCATGGAAACTCCAGGGGATAGCTAGCTGGACAACGTTGAGCAGGGGTGTCCTGCGGACATCGCAGAGTAGCGCATGGTGCTGCTGCTGCGCGAGGAAGCGAGCCACGCGATGCGGGGCTGATCCACGCCCGACGTTTCCGGGTGTTTACGAGGTTGC
>CAZVKB010000105.1:3211-9903 GCA_964627505.1 uncultured Actinomycetes bacterium
TTTACGAGGTTGCAGTGCTCGCGTGTTTACGAGGTTGCGGTGCTCGCGGCTGGCGTCTCCGCCACCGGCTCGTCAACGATCGGTGGTAATTGCGGGCACGGATCCCACAGCGGGCCAGGCGCAGCGGTCTCCAGCTGCAAGAGCGCAGTGTTCATCGCCACCGGTTTCAACGTGGCACCCAGACCGGCATAGGGCACGTCAAGCACACTCAAACTTCCCACCACTGCACCGAGCAGAATCGTCGTGGCCACTACGTTGATGACCGCGGCCCGACGGTGGCGCTGCAACCGCAAAACCATCAACGCAATGGTCACAGTCGTCCCCACATAGACCACCACCCAGATCGCGAGTGGAATCTCCGGAATGCCATAGAGCAACCGTTGTTGGCGTTCCTGATCCAACGAGGAGATCTGGTCAGCGGCCGAATACATCAACGCCAACGATCCGCCCGTCGCGGTATCGGCAGCCTGGAACTCGTCGTGCAGAGCCATCGACCACGCCACAGTGCTGGGCGCACCGGTGAGATAGCCCGCGGACACCGCCGACCAGTCGTCGCCTGCAACGGAACGCATGTAACAGACCAGGTCCCGGCGCACCGCGTCGCGGTGTTCGGTCGCCAACGGCCCAACCGCTTGAAACAGCGCCACCGACGTGGCAGCTTCATCGCGTGCGTTGTCCTTGGCATCCACGAAGTGCTGCGCTGCAAAAACCAGCTGCAGGCCGATGATGATTCCGAAGGCGCCCCCGACGATGGCCAGGCTGTCGCTGAACAGCCAGCCGCCTTCGTCCTCCTCTGGGGCAGCGGCAGCTCCATGCTCCAGTCGTGTGGGGTCAAAGCGCAGCAAGATCCGCCCAACAAGCCAGCCCACCACCACACACACCACCAGGAGCGCCTCAGCAAGGAAGAGATCACGAAGCGCGGTGTTTTCGCTGGCGAGCATCGACGGCATCCCTGGAGTCGGGTGTGTTGACGTGGCTGACTACAAGCGCACTACCTTCTGGCAAGTGCCCCTGGATAGTAGTGCGCTTCTGAACTTAAGCGGGCGCAGCGGCACCCGATTGCAGAATAGGACAATGTCCGGCTAAGATCGAGGGGTCGGCAGCGAAGGCCGAACTCAACCGCCGGAGCCTTCGACTCCAGTCTCAGGAGAACACCATGAAACGCACGCTTTCCGTCGTTATCGTTGCCGTCGGGGCCGCGATGAGCATCTTGCTGGCTGGTTGTGCGACCAGCAGCGAAACCTCGGACGGCCCGAACACCAGCTCGTCACCCGCCGTCGGCGCCGGCAGTCCGGCAACCGCGGCGACCAGTCAGCCCACAGCAAGCGAATCTCGAGAGGCGTGGGTGCGTGGCACGAAGGCCACGCTCACTAACAGCACGGGAATCAGCGTGGATGTGGACGGGGGATCGGGCTCGGGCGACTTCATGCCCGCAGCCAATTGGGTCGCCCTACCCACTGGCTCCAGCCGCAACGAGGCCGAGGAATGGTCCTCTGCTTCCGGTACCAGCGTCTATTTCCGGGTTGCGTACTCCAATAGCGACGTCATCGAACTCAAAGTGGCCAACCCCAGTGTCGGGACCCCACAGGTGACATGGCGCAAGGGCTACTCCGTGTACAACTGGTCGTCCGATACCGATGGCAGTTCCACATTCGATGAAAACACCACCCAAACCCTGACCATCGAAGGTCATCAGGTGCAGGTGACCCGTGGTGGCGACGACGGTGACAACAAGAACTGGACGCTCACCCTGGTGTAGTTCAGCGGGCGATGGTTGGCAGGCGGAGCGAGACGACGGCGACTGCCGACGGGAGGTTCGAAATGAGGCGCAGCAGCGCGATCCGGGGATCGGTCGCGGCGGTTGCCGTAGTCGCCGTCATGATGAGCATGCTGGCCAGTTGCAGTTCCGCGACGGCTGCTGTAACCGTTCCGGTGCTGTGGGTCTCCCGTTCGGAAGGCCAACTCTCCGGCGGAGTCTCCAGCGCCGACATCACGGTGAAGGCCGCCGGTGACAGTTCCCGCTATGCGGTGACCGTGGACGCGGCCGGTTCGTCCGAAACGGGTGCCTCGTGGGATGCTGCGGCAGCTATGGCCAGCGCGGTATCCGTGTTGTACTCCGGGCAAGATCCGCGCGGCTTCGAGGTCGACGTGACCGTCTCGGATGCCATCGACGGCTCCTCTGCCGGCAGCGTACTGGCCGTCGGAGTCATCGCCGCCATGCAGAAGAAGTCGCTGCGCCAGCACGTCGCGATGACCGGCACGATTACTCCCGATGGTTCTGTGGGTCATGTGGATGGGATCGAAGCCAAGGTACGGGCCGCGGCTGCCGCCGGTTACACGACGGTGGTGCTGCCAGCTGATTCAGTGACCGCCACCGACTCATCAGCCGCCCCCACCGCTGCAACGGACACATCAGCCGCACCCCCGACCGACACCGCAGCCGATCTGTTGGACGCCGAGGCTTTGGCACAGGAATTGGGCATTACCATCACGCCGGTGAGCACCGTGGGTCAGGCGATCACCATCTTCACCGGTGACACGGTCGGCTACTCCAACCCCACGGCGCCCCCGTTGACTGCCGCAGCGCAAGCAACGAGAGTCGACCAAGCAGCAGCGGCAATCGCCCAGTTGCGCACTCGAATCACCACTGACGGTGCCCAAGTCACCGCGGATGAGCGTGCCACAGCCGAGGCCGACCTCGTCCGGGCACAAAACCAGTCCGACGTCGGCAACACTGCAGGGGCATACGCCACCGCCATCGGGGCGCTGGTGATCTTCAATCAAGCCGTGGCTGAAGCGGTCGCCGCCACCCAGATCGCTGCGACGGGATCAGCAGCCACAGCCGAACTCCTCTTGGCCGACTTTCAGCAGACCATCGACCAAGCTGGCGCCACACTCGCGACCCAATCCACAACCATTGCCGTGACCGACCCGGTGCGACGATATGCCGATATTCATGCGATGGGTTGGCTCACCCAGTCGATCGCGGTGCTGCAAGCGGTGAGTGCGGAAGTGCAGTCCACCGGTGGGGAGTCCGGCGAACAGGTGCAAGAGGCAGCCGCAGTGCTCGCGCAATATCGCGTGGTGATCGACTGGATCTACCCGGATTCGCAGGCCATCGCCGCGCTCACCAACTCCCCCGGTCCGGTCACGGATCTCGACGTGACGGACTTCATCGGAGCCTATTCAGACTTGCTGCGCACCGCCGCTGAGGCCAACCAGGATTATTACGAAACCGTGCTGACCAGCATTGCGGCGAACCCGGACCTCACGTTTGCCCAGCCTGGTCACGTGTATGCGGCCGTGCAGCAATTGGCGAGCGTCACCGCCCCCGAGTCCAGCACTCCCACTCCAATTGCTCCTGCCCAGACAGCGGACCAAGCCTGCGCATGGGCTCTGTCCTACTTCCTGATGTCGTCGTACCTCGTCGCAGTTGAGCAATCCCTTGATCTCAGCGACACGGGGATCGGCAACTTGACCATCACGACCGCTAGCCCGCTCGCTCTGAGCGCTACGATGGCTGCTGGCACCGACACCGTCGCGGGATTCAGCACCGAACTCAGTGCTGCAGGCATGAATACCGATCATGCGGTCTGGACACTAGACTGGGGGACCGCCTTACCCAGCAGCTTCTCGGATGCCCCGCAACAGGTCGCCGCTCAAGCCACTGCGGTCACAGTCACCTGGGGTGCGGCAACCGAGTCCTTCATGAACACCGCGGCGCTGCAAGCGGCGCAACGTCGATGACCTGACCACATGGGGAAGAACCTGGCCATGCTGAGAGTTAGCCCGGACGGATGCCGCCCGCACCCGAAGGAGGACACCCATGCCGAAAATCGTTGACCACGCCCAGCGTCGCCGCGACATCGTCGATGCCCTATGGCGAGTAGTCGATCGAGACGGTATGCACGCGGTGTCGGTTCGTAAAGTAGCGGCGGAAGTCGGCATGGCCAAGAGCAACATTGGCCACTACGTCGGCTCACAGTCCCAGTTGATTGCGCTCGCGGTGGCGGACGTCTCCACCGAAGTGGCCATGCAGGTGTTAGCGCTCGACCTCGAACATCTGGATGTGGAAAGCGCCACCGAGGCATTTCTGAAAGTCATCCCCATGAGTGCGCAGCGGCGTCGGCAATCCCAGGTCTGGCTGCTGCTGTTGGCCACCCAAGACACCAGCCCAGACCTCCAACAGGTGCTGTCCAACCTCAACACCGGCGTCCGCGAGGGCATCACTACTGTGCTCCAGGCAATGGTTGACCAAGGTTTGGTGCACCCGGACCGCGACATCGCGGTAGAGGCAGCGCGGTTGCACGGACTGATCGATGGGTTGGCTGTGCAAACCCTCACCGATGCCGACTTGATGCCCGTCGAAACGATCGGCGTGGTCGTGCGCGCGCACGTCGCCGAGTTACAGACTGCGCCGCCCGTCTGAGCGTTGCGAGTACGTTGGGAGCCGGACCCGGCGCTCGCGACTACTTCGGCAGCGTCGCCAGCGTGTCACTCACGAATTGGCAGTCATCGAACTGCTCGGAATCAATAGTCCAACCCAGCCGGACCACAACTGCCTTCTGCGACGGGATCATCGCGACGACCTGACCGTAGTGGCCGCCCATCCAGAGCGTGTCCTGCGGCACGCCTGGGAAGGTGTTGCACTCCCCGCCCACCGGCGAACCCGGAATCCAGGTCTGGGCTCCATACCCGCGCCCATCACCGTCTGGCATTGCAGGTGTCCCAGCCAGTTCCCACCAGCCTGCGGGCAGTACTTGCTGGTCACCCCACTTGCCATCAGCCAACATGACCTGGCCCAGCCGAGCCCAATCTCGCGTCAGCGCCCACAAATAGGACCCACCCACCCAGGTCCCATAGGTGTCGGTGAACATCGTGCCCTGCTGCACGCCAATCGGATCAAAGAGAGCCTGCTTCGGGTAGGCCCAGTACTCCTCGTCGGTGGCGAACATCCCCTGCGCGATCTGGCTGAGAATGTCCGATGTCCCTGTGCTGTACGCCCACACAGTTCCAGGTTCGTGGATCAAAGGCATGGACGCGGCGTAGCCGGCCATGCTCGGTTCGCCGTACAGCATCTGGACAACTTTGGCAGTGGGCCCGTAGTCGTCCTCGCCATCGAGCCCGGAGCGCATGAAGAGGAGGTCGGCGACCGTGATGTCCTTGCGGCCGTCCTGACGCCACTGCGCCACCCAGGTTGGCTCCCGATCGGCGGGGAATGCGTCGACCACCAATTGATTGATGTCGAAACCCGTCTCCATCGCGCGCTTGTAGAACAGCATCGCGTTGACGGTCTTCGTCATCGAAAAGCCGAGCAGCGGGGTGTCGTCGAATCCTGGTGCTTCTTCCTGCACAAGTAGTTGTCCGTCATAGACAACGGCGACGCCGCGGGCATTGGCTGCAGTGGCGTCGCCGGCGCCCACAAAAGCTTTTTCCACGACGTCCGTCAGCGCCGCAGCATCGACACCTGCGGGCCAGTCCGCAGCCGGAACCGCCGAGTTGCCTTCTGGCCACGCGGCCGGGTTTGGCGGAGTGGGGGTGAAAGGCGTCGCCGCAGGATCAGGCTCCTCGTTCAGCACGCAGCCACGGTTGGGCAGCAATGAGGCGCGTCGCTCGAACATACCCAGGAACTTTGCCGACACGCTGCGACCAGATTCGTCCACGGACAGTGAGACCAGCCCGAGCGCGGGGTTCTGGGGCTTGACATCGTCATCGAATACTTCTTGGGAATCGCGACCCGCGACAAAGGTGCCCGCGCAGACGCTTTGCGCTGCCACGCCCGCAGTGTTACTGGGGATTTGGAAGTACAGCAGTGCCCCTACCACCAGCACGATTACCAGCACGACGAACGAGACCACCCCGATCAGGATCCCTTTGACCCATTTTTTCCCGCGCCCGGATTGCTTCGGGCTGTCGTTCTTGGTGGCATCGGAACCTGACATGCTCACTCCTGAATTGTTGGGGCCAGCAGTAGTCGGCCTCGTGCAGGCTAACGAGGCCACATGCGCGTAGCAAGTCGTTGACGCGATCAGTGGCACGGCCCGAAACTGAAACCGGCACGAATGTGGCGAGACTCAATCGAGGCCCGCACCGACGCAGGTAAGGACGTGCGCGTCACCGGAGGGCTGGTTCGGATCCTCCCCGAAGCGGGCAGAAGCCTCAGATATCCGTGTTTACTACCCCCGCCGCTTGCACTCTCGGGGTGAGAGTGCCAACATAAGCGTTAGCACTCGGCCGGTGTGAGTGATAACGCCAGCCCGAGTGAGGACAACCGATCGAGATGATCGGTCCCCCGGGAAGGGCTCGGGGAACCGGTGGTCGTTCGTCGCGGACGATCGGAGGTCCGTCCCCTTAGTGTTTGCCGAAAGGACTAGAAACTACATGGCGAAGATCATCGCTTTTGACGAAGAAGCGCGCCGGTCGCTCGAGCGGGGCATGAATGTGCTCGCCGACGCGGTCAAGGTGACGCTGGGCCCCAAGGGCCGCAACGTCGTACTGGAAAAGAAGTGGGGCGCCCCCACCATCACCAACGACGGTGTCTCCATCGCCAAGGAGATCGAGCTGGAAGACCCCTACGAGAAGATCGGTGCCGAGCTGGTCAAAGAGGTCGCCAAGAAGACTGACGACGTAGCTGGTGACGGCACCACCACTGCCACCGTGCTGGCCCAGGCGCTCGTGCGCGAAGGCCTGCG
>CAZVKB010000106.1:0-9901 GCA_964627505.1 uncultured Actinomycetes bacterium
GTGGGCATGCCGTAAGTCAACCACCGCTGGCTGGGCGGAATGCTCACCAACTTCTCCACCATCCACAAGCGGCTGCAGCGGTTGAGCGAACTTGAGGCGATGGACTTCGACAACCCCTCGGCCAGCGGTTTGACCAAGCGGGAATTGCTCTCACGGCGCCGCGAGAAGGACAAGTTGGAGCGGGCACTCGGTGGTATCCGGACCATGGCCAAGGTGCCCAGCGCGGTGTGGATCGTAGACACCAACAAGGAGCACATCGCCGTCGGTGAGGCCCGCAAACTTGGGATTCCGGTGGTGGCCGTGCTCGACACCAACTGCGACCCGGACCTCGTGGACTACCCCGTGCCCGGCAACGACGACGCGATCCGCGCCGTCGGACTGCTCACCAAAGTGATCGCAGACGCGGTGGCGGAAGGCATGCAAGCCCGTTACGCCGCTGAGGTGGAGCCGGAGCCGGTTGCCGAATGGGAAGCCGAATTGCTGGCCACCGGTGCGGAAGCCGCTGCAGTGGAAGACGAAGCAGTCGCGGCTGCCGTCGAAGCAGTCGCCACGGTCGAAGCCATCGAAGAGGTCATCGAGGTGCTCGAGGCGGCCGAGGTGGGCGCCGATGCGGAACAAGTTGTGGAACTCGAAGCGGCGATTGCCGACGCGGAAGCCCTCGAGGTCGAGGTGCTTGCGGAGGCACTCGAAGACGTGGCTGTGGCCGCGGTGGCGGACGCAGTTGTGGAAGCCGCCGCCGAGGCGATCGCCGACGCCGAAGCTGAGCGCCGCGAAGAGAGCTGAGCGCGACCTCGCACGAAGGTGCCCTGTGCAATAAGTCGCCAGGTGCGCCGCATAGCGCTGTCACCAGCGGCGTGGGCGCCGCGATTTCTATACACGTAACGCAAGACAAGGAGAGATTCACATGGCTGTAAGTGCCGCGGATGTCAAACGGCTCCGGGAACTCACCGGTTCCGGAATGATGGACTGCAAACGGGCTCTGGAAGAGTCCGGTGGGGACTTCGACAAGGCAGTGGAATTGCTGCGAATCAAAGGCGCCAAGGACGTGGGCAAGCGCGAGGCGCGAACTGCTTCCAACGGACTCGTGGCGGCGCACCTGGCCGCCTCCGATCACGGTGTGATGCTGGAACTGGCCTGCGAAACCGACTTCGTGGCCAAGACCGAGGGTTTTCAGACCCTGGCTGCTGATGTAGCCGCATTCGTAGCGATAAACGACCCGGCAGATCTGGAGTCCCTGCTCGCTGCCGAATATGAGGCTGGCCGAACGGTGCGCGAACTGCTCGACGAGGCCAACTCGGCGATGGGCGAAAAGATCGAGATCAAGCGCTTCATCCGGGCTCAGGACGGTTTCGTGTACGTCTACCTGCACAAGCACGACCCGGCGCTGCCCCCCAGCGTGGGTTCGTTGGTGCAGTTGGACAAGGTCAACGAGGAAGTGGCCAAGAACGTCGCGCAGCACATCGCCGCGATGTCGCCCACCTACCTGTCCAGCGATGACGTGCCAGCAGATGTGATCGCCAGCGAGCAGCACATCGCTGAGGAGAAGGCGATCGAAGAGGGCAAGCCAGCGGCTGCCCTACCCAAAATCATCGAAGGTCGGGTCAAGGCATTCTTCAAAGATTCCTGCCTGCTTGACCAGCCGTGGGTGCGTGACAACAAGAAGACGATTCGCTCCTACTTGGCCGACAACGATGTGACAGTCGTTCGCTTTGCCCGGTTCAAGGTGGGTCAAGGCTGATTTCGCGCCCGTCCTGCCCACCCTCGACGGGGCTGGGCAGGACGCGGCCGGTGGGGATAGGGCAGACTCAACCGTGGCGCGCACGTGTGGGCCGCACCGAAGGAGGACGTGGGTGGAACTGCGTGAACCTGCACAGCCGCGATTGGCAGGTATGCCTGATGGTTGGCCGGGGGTGGCCGATCACGGTTGGGACCGGGTGTTGCTGAAACTCTCCGGCGAGGCGTTTGCGGGGGCCGGGTCGCTGGGTGTGGATCCGGATGTGGTGGGGTCCATTGCCGAACAAATCGCCCAGATAGTGCGACAAGGTCGGCAAGTAGCGGTGGTGATCGGCGGCGGCAACTACTTCCGCGGTGCGCAACTGTCCGACCGGGGGATGGATCGTGCTCGAGCCGACTACATGGGCATGCTGGGCACTGTGATGAACTGCTTGGCTCTGCAGGACTTTCTGGAGAAGCAGGGCATCGACACCCGAGTCCAAACCTCCATCACGATGGGACAGGTCGCTGAGCCGTACGTGCCGCGGCGCGCGATTCGACACCTGGAGAAGGGTCGCGTGGTGATTTTTGGGGGCGGGCTCGGCGTCCCTTACTTCTCCACGGACACCTGCGCGGCGCAACGGGCGCTGGAAATCGGCGCCCAAGTTGTGCTCATGGCCAAAGGTGTGGATGGCGTGTATGACGCGGACCCGCGCGAAGATCCCGAAGCCCAGCGGTACCACACGTTGCACCCGGGAGATGCGCTGTCGCTGGGGCTGAAAGTTGCCGATGCCACGGCCATCAGCCTGTGCCAGGACAACAACCTGCCGATCGTGGTGTTCAATCTGCTGGAACCAGGCAACATTGCCCGAGCCGTCGCGGGCGAGCGCATCGGCACGTTTGTGGCCACCCAAGTCAACACCGAAAACGATAGCCCCGCAGCCGCGGCTAGCCAGAAGGAGACCTCGTGATCGACGACATTCTGTTGGAAGCCGACGAGAAGATGGACAAGGCGATCGCTGTTGCGCGCGAGGACTTCGCCACCATTCGCACCGGCCGGGCCAACGCCGCAATGTTCAACAAGATCGTTGTGGACTACTACGGCGCACTCACCCCGCTCAACCAACTTGCCTCCTTTCAGGTTTCGGAAGCCCGGATGATTGTGGTGTCGCCGTATGACAAGTCCTCGGTGACCGCCGTGGAAAAGGCGATCCGCGACTCTGATCTTGGTGTGAATCCCACCAGCGATGGCAATGTGGTGCGCGTGACGTTGCCGGCGCTGACGGAGGATCGGCGCAAGGAGTACATCAAAATGGCGCGGCACAAGGCCGAGGATGCGCGCATCTCGATCCGCAGCATTCGCCGCTCAGCACGCGAACAACTTGAGGCACTCGGCCGCGATGGTGAAATCGGCAAGGACGACGTGAAGCGAGCCGAACATCAACTTGACGAGATCACCCACGCCCACGTCGGGCATGTGGATGAGATTCTCAAACTCAAGGAAGCCGAGTTGATCGAGGTCTGATATGGCCACTGCAGCCGGCGATTCCGAATCGGGGGACGAGTCAGCAGACTCAGCGCACACGGGATCCGAGGCGCCCGGTGCGGCGACAGTTGCGAGCAACGGGGGCAAAAAGCCGTCCAAGGCTGGCCGTAACCTGCCGGTGGCGATCGCGGTCGGTGTCGGGCTCGGAGCGTTGGTGTTGCTCACAGTGACGACATACAAGTGGACGTTCGCCCTGTTGGCCACAGCCGGGGTGGCCGTGGGGATCCACGAAATCACCTCGGCTTTCCGCAAGTCCGGCGTGCAGATCGCCCGCACACCCCTGTACGTGGGAGTGGTGGCCATCGCCGTAATGGCGTATCTGTACGGCGTGGTGGGGCTGCTGATGGTCTATGGGCTGATCGTGATCAGCGCGTTGATCTGGCGAATTCGCCGCGGCACGGATCACTACGTGCGCGACGTTACAGCGACAGTTTTCACCGCCTCTTACCTGCCGCTCATGCTCGGCTTCGCGGTGCTGACCATCGCCTCTCCGTTGGGGCCGCAACTCATCGCCGTGTTCATCTGTTTGACCATCGCCAACGACATCGGTGGATATGCCACGGGGGTGCTGTTTGGCAAGCACCCAATTGCGCCGCAGGTGAGTCCGAAGAAATCGTGGGAGGGGTTCGCCGGCTCGGCCGTATTTCAGGCGGCGATCGGGGCGTGGCTATTCATCTGGCTACTCGACGGACAATGGTGGCAGGGAGTGATTGCCGGATTGGTGATGACTGTGACCGCGACCGCCGGCGACTTTGCCGAGTCGGCACTCAAACGCGATCTCGGAGTCAAGGACCTCGGTAATATCTTGCCCGGACACGGTGGATTGATGGACCGGTTGGATTCGCTGTTGCCAAACGCGTTCGTCTCATGGTTGTTGTTCATGATCTTCGGATTCATCCCGGCGGTGAGTTGACGTGAGTGACTCAGTGCAGCGGGGGAAATCGCAGGCAGCGGATTCGCTCGCGGTGGCACAGCGTCAGGCAGCGCAGGAGTCAGCAGAAAATGAGTTACCCCCGCAACGGCCGGGCGAATTGCGCTTCACCCCGCGCCGACGCGGGAAACCGCCGCTACATATTGCGGATCTGACCATGGCGGAGCGGCGCGAACTGGTGGTGGCGTTGGGCCTGCCCAAGTACCGCGCCGACCAGGTGTCCAAGCACTACTTCGAACGTTTGGCGCCGGATCCGGCGGCGTGGACCGACGTCCCGGCAGCACTGCGAGACACTCTTGGGGCCGAACTCACTCCGCAGCTGCTGGAGCCGATCCGCACCATCACCTGCGATGAGGGCACCACGGTGAAGTACCTGTGGCGGCTCTTCGATGGCGCGCTCGTGGAAAGCGTGCTGATGCGCTATCCGAAACGCGTGACCATGTGCATCTCCAGTCAAGCCGGCTGCGGCATGAACTGTCCGTTCTGTGCGACCGGGCAAGGTGGGCTGACGAGAAATCTCGCAACCGCGGAAATCGTCTCGCAAGTGGTCGCAGGCGCGACCGCGTTGGCTGCTGGAGACATCGCCGGGGGTCGAGGTCGGGTGGGCAATGTGGTGTTTATGGGCATGGGTGAGCCGCTGGCCAACTATCGAGCCACGTTGGCTGCCGTGCGCCGCTTGATCGCACCACCGCCAGAGGGATTGGGGATTTCGGCTCGTGGCATCACCGTGTCGACGGTCGGGTTGGCGCCGCGGATGCGGCAACTCGCGGGGGAGGGTTTGCCGGTGACATTGGCGCTGTCGTTGCATGCACCCGATGATGATTTGCGCAACGAACTTGTGCCGGTGAACACGCGTTGGCCGGTGGCAGAGGTACTGGAAGCCGCGTGGGAGTACGCCGATCGCACGCATCGCCGGGTGTCGATCGAATACGCGTTGATCAAGGACATCAATGATCAGCCGTGGCGGGCGGATTTACTGGCGGAAAAACTGCGCGGGCATTTGGTACACGTGAACCTGATTCCGCTCAACCCGACGCCTGGCTCCAAGTGGACAGCGAGTGATCCGCGGGTGGAGGCCGAGTTTGTGGGGCGGTTGCATGCCGGTGGAGTGGCGGTGACGGTGCGGGACACGCGTGGTCGAGAGATCGATGGGGCCTGCGGACAGTTGGCGGCTCTCTCGGATTGACCGTGGCCTGCGCGGTGGTTTCCAACCGAAACTCCGCCTGCGGCGACCGGCACAGACCCAGGAACCAGCCTCCGGCAACCTTTTCGGAGCACACCGAACCCGTTGTTTACCAACGATTGTTGAGTCTTTGATCCTCCGGAACTCGCATCGACGTGACGAACACCACGGCAATCACCAAGGAACGCCATAGCCACTGTCTGCTGGGCTGATCCTGGCGGGTTGCCGCATTAGCGTGCTCTCTCGTTGGCCACCTGGACCCGCATGCTCTGGTGTTGCCCCCGACTCGGGCGGCGGCGCAGCCGAGACATCCCAGCTCCGGCCTCGGGACTCACCAACCGGTGGTCTCGCCTTTCGACGAGTAGGGACGCATGCCAGCCTTCGCCGCTACCCGCACCTTCATCATCGCCGCATTGAGTTTCCTGGTTGCTGTGGTGATCGCTTTGATTACCGTGGGCCGACCGGCAGAGGCCGCCTCGCAACAGACACTGTGTCGCAGTGCGGGATACGAGTGCACCTCTGGTGGGTATGCCGGGCAATCTGTGGGCTGGGCCGGAAGGTACTTCGGAGCGGGGTCGGCGAGTTCCAACCAATACGGCTACCACAACTGCGTGCTCTACGCCGCGTACCGCTTGATGATGAACGGTCTGCCGGATCCCGGCAACCTTGGCAGCGCCTCCACCTGGAATGACCGGGCGCCCGCAGGCAGCGTCAACGGCACGCCGGCTGTGGGTTCCATCGCACAGTGGGAGCGCGGTCACGTGGCATACGTCGAGGAAGTCCGTGCCGATGGCATCGTGACCTCAGACGACAATTACGGCAGCAACTACACCAGCCGGAACTTCATCCCCTACGGCTCCTCGGGCTGGCCCAATGTCTTCATCCACCTGCGCGATCAAGTGGTGGGCCCGCCCACCGAAGGTCAATATGTGAGCCACGCTGGGTCGGTCTATCGGATCGTGGGCGGGGCGCCGTTGTACGTGTCCAACTGGGCGCACATCGGCGGTGCTGTGGCTACTCGCACTCTCACAGACGCGGAATTCGCGGCGTTACGGACAATCCCGGCAGATGGAACACTGGTGTGGGGCTCGGCTCCGGGGCATCCGCAGAGTGGCTCGGCGTATCGCATTGTCGGCGGTGCCCCCGTGCACGTCACCGACTGGGCCCGAGTAGGTGGGACCACAAGTTCGGCGATGATGGTCGATCTCGCGGCCATCTTGCACGCCGGCGAAGGGGGCGTCTGGAATCATTTGCGCCCGATTCCCGCCGACGGCACCCTCATCTGGGGCTCTGCACCTGGTCAGCCGCTGCACGGCTCGGCCTACCGGATCACTGGCGGCGCTCCCGTCGCGGTCACGGATTGGGGTCGGATCGGCGCCGCGCCTGGCACCGCCCAAGTGGTGGATCTGGCTGCCGTGGTCAATGCCGGAGCGGGCGGAGTGTGGGACCACTTGCGCGCGACCCCGGCCGACGGAACTCTGATCTGGGGGGCAGGCCCAGGTGATGCGTTGCATGGATCTGTGTATCGGGTGACCGGGGGCGCTCCGATCCACGTAACGGATTGGTCTCGTGTGGGCGGTGGCCCAGGTGCTGCCCAGGTGGCCGATCTGGCCGCGATCGTCAACGCCGGGAAGGGCGGACGATGGGATCACCTGCGTGCCCAACCGGCGGATGGCACCTTGATTTGGGGTTCCGCACCCGGGGATCCGCTGCACGGTTCGGTGTACCGGATTGCCGGGGGTGCGCCGGTGTATGTCTCGGATTGGTCGCGCGTGGGAGCGGGCCCCGGCGCTGCCCAAATGGTGGACCTTGCAGCCATCGTCAAAGCTGGTTCGGGTGGGGCGTTCAACCACCTGAACTTCCACCCGGCTGACGGCACATTCCTGGTCGCCTGGCCCACTCCGAAGGTTTATCGCGTGCAGGACGGGGTGCCCACCTACGTCTCCTCCTGGGACGCTTTTGGTGGTCCGCAGCCCACTGTCGGCGTGGATGGCGCCGCCATCGACAAAGCCGGTCAACCCGGGGTGTGGTCGCACCTGAAATCTGGCGCTCCGGCAGCAAATGCCCCCGCCGCCCCCACCTCCCTGACTGTGGTCGCTGGGTACGCGCAAGTGGATGTTGCGTTCACTGCGGGCGCCGCCAACGGCAGCGCGATTTCTGGATACCAGGTGTCACTGGATGATGGCGCCACTTGGCAGCCGGCTGCCGCTGGGTCCACCGCATCATCGGTAGTTGTCTCCGGATTGGCGAATGGGCGGGCATATCCGTTGCGATTGCGGGCTGTCAATGCGGCTGGTCCAGGCCCGTCGTCGGAGCGAGTCACCGCGACGGCCAAGGGAGCGGTGTTCACCGCACTGGCCCCCACTCGGGTCTACGACTCTCGCACCCCTGGGGCTGGCGGTCAATTAGCGGCCGGCGCTCCCCGCACGATTCCGGTAGCGGCCGCCAACGCGATTCCTCCGGGTGCGGTCGCTGTGGCCTACAACATCACGGCAGCAGATACGACGGGCTCCGGCTATCTCACCGTGGCTCCGGGTGGCACGACCACGATTCCGGCAACCTCGTCGCTGAATTGGTCAACCTCCGGTGAGGTGGTGGCCAACGGCTTCACGGTAGGGGTCAATGGCGATCGCAGCATCGCGGTTTTTGCCGGTGGCAGTGGCGCCACCCAGTTCGTGGTGGACATTGTGGGTTTCTATGCACCTGAGACGGTCACCCCGCAAGGCTCCGTGTTCGTACCGATCGACCCCGCTCGTGCCTATGACTCACGCACGGCAGGTCAGGGTGCATTGCGGGCAGGTGCCGCGCGTCAGGTGCCGATCACGGCCGGCGGCGCAGTGCCTGCCAACGCCACAGCGGTTGCGTACAACCTCACCGAGACCGAAACCACCGGTGCCGGCTACCTCTCTGTGGCGCCGGGCGGTCAGGCCAAGCCCGCGGTGTCGACCATCAACTGGAAAGGCGCCCAGACCATGGCCAACAGCACCACGGTGGGCGTCACCAATGGTGCCGTTGGAGTGTTCGCCGGTGGTAGTGGCTCGGCGCACTTCATCGTTGATGTCGTGGGTTACTTCGTCCCGGTCGCAACGGCACCGCAAGGTGCACGATTCACCGCGACGGCACCGGTGCGAACGTATGACTCGCGCCAAGCCAGCGGTGCGCTCACGGGCGGTACCGGTCGAATCACGCCAGTGAGCGCCCGCAACATCGTGCCCACGGGCGCGGTGGCGGTCGCGGCCAACCTCACCCAGACCGGCACAGTTGGCGTCGGGTATCTCGCCGTGGCCCCGGGCCGGGCCGCCGGTCCTCCACCTACCTCAGCGATCAACTGGTCTGGTGACCAAACGCTGGCCAACGGCATGCTGATGAAATCCGGTTCGACCCCCGAGGTGAGTGTGTATGCCGGGCCGAGTAGTCAAGGAGTGGGTGCCAACTACATCATGGACGTTTCGGGCTACTTCATGTGAAAGCCCGAGGCGGGTGACTGCGCAACATGCGTCGATGCATCATGATGGTGGCGTGAACATGCCGTTGCGCAGGCCGTGTGCATGATGCCTGATGTGATCCGTCGTTTGGTGGCCGAACTCCTCGGCACCATGATGCTGGTGGCAGCAGTGGTGGGATCAGGCATCATGGCGACGACCCTCACCGATGACGTGGCCGTGCAGTTGTTGCTCAACGCTGTGGCAACAGTGGCTGCGCTTGGTGTGTTGATCTGGACTCTGGGGCCGATCTCCGGAGCGCACTTCAACCCTGCCGTCACCATGGTGGCCGCAGCCCGGCGCGAGATGGGCGCGGCTGAGGGCTTGGGCTATGTGGTTGCCCAACTTGCCGGTGGCATGCTGGGGGTGGCGCTGGCTGACCTGATGTTTGCCTTGCCCGCGTGGGAGTTGGCGAGCAACGACCGCTCAGGTGCAGGTCTGATCCTGGGCGAAGTTGTGGCCACCGCGGGTCTGTTGTGGGTGATCGGTGCGATTACCCGCACCGGTCATGGTCATCTGGGGCCGGTGCTCGTGCCCACCTGGATCGGAGCGGCGTACTTTTTCACGGCCTCTACGTCGTTCGCCAACCCGGCGGTCACAGTGGCCCGCGCATTCACGGACACCTTCACCGGGATCGCCCCGCAATCTGTGGCGCCATTCGTGCTGGCCCAACTGGCCGGTGCGGCGATTGGCGCGTTGCTCACCGAATACTTCTACCCGCGGATGAACGTGGCTCCCGAGCCGCTGGACCTGCCCGACCCGATTCACCACAGTGTGGACGAGGCGCGTCAAGCTTCGGCGGTTCCGGCACCCGCAGAACTGCCGGAGTCAGCTTCCGGGCCTGCGCACGTGAGCTCCATGCAAAGCGAGAATCCCGATGACCAACCCTGACCCACGTTGGTCGGCGGGTTGGGCGCCAGCGCCCAGCGTGCCATCGCTGACCACGCCATCGCTGCCCCGCGGATCGCATCGGCCGTATCGCCGTCGCCGGTCATGGTGGCTCGTGGGTGTGTTGTGTGTTCTGGGATTACTGGTCGGCATGGGTT
>CAZVKB010000107.1:0-7901 GCA_964627505.1 uncultured Actinomycetes bacterium
CGGTTCAAATATCGCGGTCCAGACCGTGTTGTAGTTGATGGCACTGGCCATGACGGCGACCAACGCCTCGCCGGGAGCGAGTTCAGGCAGTGGTACCTCGTCCACGTGCAACGACTTGCGGGGGTCTTTCTCCCACGTGGTCTGGTCGGCGAACATGTCCTGCTCGTCCTTGTGGACCGTCACAGCCCGGAAATGCTCGGGAATTTCCATTGTGGCGAATGCTTCAGCGGGTGTGTCGCCCGCCATGATCGCGTCTCTGATGTCTTGCATGATTGCCCTCTCCTGCGCGGCCGCCCGCGCTGCCTAGGTGGTACTCGGTGGTGGGTTCTGGTCGGTGGATTGAGTTATCTGTGAGCTGCGTACTGCGAGCTTCAATGGCCGCCGGTGAGGCCGCCGGGGGCCGGCTCCACGAGCTCCATGAGCACCCCGCCGCAGTCCTTGGGGTGGCAGAAGTTCACGCGCGACCCAGCGGTACCCCGCTTGGGTTCGGGGTAGAGCACGCGGACACCGGCAGCGGCCAGCACTTGTGCGGCCACCTCCACATCCGTCACGCGCAAGGCCATCTGTTGGATACCTTCGCCATTGCGGGCCAGGAACTTCCCGATCGGCGAATCTTCGTTCAGCGGTGCCAGCAGCTGAATGCAGGAGCCTGAGTCACCCACGGCGACCATCGCCTCTCGCACGCCTTGTTCCTCATTTGTCTCTTCATGCAGCAATTTCATACCGAAAGCGCGAGCGTAGAAATCAATTGCCGCGTCGAGATCTCGCACTGCGAGTCCCACGTGGTCGATTGCGGTGACATACGGGGTTACTTCGGGGGGAACATTCATACCGAAACCTCCATCGACGACTATGCCTGCGCCGCAGGCGGGGCGGGCGGGGTGACGCCAGGGGGCAGACCCCACACCGTTATCGTTGCAGGCACACCAATGGCACTCGTAAGGCGGAGGTCCTTCATGGCTGGAAATGTCATCGTCGCAGGCGCACGTACCCCTATGGGCAGACTGCTGGGTTCGCTCAAGAGCCTCTCCGCAGCGCAGCTCGGCGGTGTGGCAATTGCAGGGGCCCTGCAGCGATCAGGAGTGTCCCCGGACCAGGTCGACTATGTGATCATGGGGCACGTCCTGCAAGCCGGCACCGGTCAGATGTCGGCGCGGCAAGCCGCCCTCGCCGCGGGTATTCCGATGGATGTGCCGGCGCTCACCGTCAACAAAGTCTGCCTGTCCGGCATCGACGCGATCGCGCTTGCCGATCAGCTTGTGCGCGCCGGCGAGTTTGACATCGTGGTCGCTGGCGGTATGGAGTCGATGACCAACGCACCGCACCTGCTCATGGGCTCTCGGGAAGGTGTGAAGTACGGCGACTGGAAAGCCATCGACGCCATGGCCTTCGACGGTCTCACCTGTGCCATCGACGAATGCGCGATGGGTGAATCCACCGAACGCTACAACGACCGCTACTCCTTCGGTCGGGCCGAGCAGGATGAACTTGCAGCCCGTTCGCACCAGTTGGCGGCAGCGGCCCAGGCCAGCGGCGCGTTGGCCGAGGAGATCGTGGCGGTGGAGATCCCCCAGCGCCGCGGTGAGCCTGTGGTGGTCACAGCCGATGAAGGAATCCGCGCTGCCACCACGGTGGAATCCCTCGGCAAGTTGCGTCCGGCTTTCGCCAAAGAGGGCACCGTGACTGCGGGCAACGCCTCCCAAATCTCCGACGGCGCCGCCGCGGTTGTGGTGATGAGCAAAGCCAAGGCGGAAGAACTGGGTCTGGAATGGCTGGCCGAGATCGGCGCGCACGGAGTGGTCGCCGGTCCTGATGCCTCCTTGCACTTGCAGCCCGCCAATGCCATCTTGGCCGCGTGCGCCAAGGAAGGCATCACTCCGGCAGACATCGACCTCTTCGAGATCAATGAGGCGTTCGCCGCGGTGGGCCTGGCCTCGATCGAGAAGTTGGGTGTGGACGCCGAGATTGTCAACGTCAATGGCGGCGCAATCGCGCTCGGCCACCCGCTCGGCATGTCCGGGGCCCGGATTGTGCTCAGCGTCGCGATGGAACTCCAGCGCCGGGGCGGCGGGACCGGCGTGGCAGCTTTGTGCGGCGGTGGCGGGCAGGGTGATGCCTTGATCGTGCGCGTGCCCTCCGCGGAGTAGCAGCGATGGCGCGAGCGGTAGATGTGGCGGACCTCGTCGCGCGCGCTCGTGACGGTCAACCCCGTGCGGTGGCTCGGCTGATTTCGCTCGTGGAGGATCAGTCCGAGCACCTGCGGGACGTCGCAGTCGCGCTCGCGCCCTACACCGGTCGGGCTCACATTGTGGGACTCACCGGCTCACCGGGAGTGGGCAAGTCCACCACCACCTCAGCCCTGGTGAGTGCGTATCGGGCTGCCGGTGCGCGGGTAGGCGTATTGGCAGTGGATCCGTCGTCGCCGTTTTCCGGTGGCGCCCTGTTGGGGGACCGGATCAGGATGCAGGAACATGCGCTGGATCCGGAGGTATTCATCCGATCAATGGCCAGCCGTGGCCATCTCGGCGGTCTGTCGTGGGCGACGCCGCAAGCGTTGCGCGTGCTCGATGGCGCCGGCTGCGACGTGATCCTGGTGGAGACCGTGGGCGTGGGTCAATCCGAAGTTGAGGTGATCGGCGTCGCTGACACCGTGGTGGTGCTGCTGGCCCCTGGCATGGGCGACGGTATTCAAGCCGCAAAAGCGGGCATCTTGGAAATCGGCGACGTGTTCGCTGTGAACAAGGCAGACCGGGATGGCGCGGATGCCACCGCGCGGGAATTGCGCCACATGATTTCGCTGGCGGAGCGCGCGGCCGGAGCTTGGCGGCCACCCGTAGTCAAGACAGTCGCGGCGCGCGGTGAGGGGATCCCGGACCTCCTGGCGGCAATCGAGAAGCATCGGACGTGGTCGTTGGACTCCGGGGCTGGCGTGGTGCGCCGGGAACGTCGAGCGGCCCAGGAGATTGAGGCGCTGGCCATGGCTACTCTGCGGTCGCGGCTAAACTTCGGCCAAATGGGGGAACTCGCTGCTGGCGTAGCCGGCGGCCTGCTCGACCCGTATCAGGCGGCCGATCAACTTGTCGCCGCGTCTGCCAATGCCGCGATCCGTGACTGAGGCGCCTGCCTTGCACCGGAGTAGTCAGCAGCACGATGCTGATGACCGACTGGTGCGTCCCATTTTCGTCGTGGGTTCGCCGCGCTCCGGAACCACCCTGCTGCAGAACGTACTCTGCCGTGACCCCAGCCTGTTTCGGCTGGGGCGGGAAAGCAGGTTTCTGTGGCACCGGCTCGGCGGGCAGGAGATTACAGGTACGTTTCCGGGACGAGCCGCGGTCGTCCAGGCTTACGTGGCGGAGGTGTTCAGGGACGAACATCCATGGACAGCCACCCAGCAGAGGCGATGGGCGTTGCGCTGTGCCAGCCAGGGCGTTCCAGCCCAGTACCTCGACCTTCCCCATGAGTTGCTGACCGAATTGGCTGAGCCGACGGTGGTGGGGCCTTTCGCAGGAACAGAGCAGACTGAAACTGCTCCATTCACCCTGCCACCACGCAACGCCACGTACGCCACTGACACCAGTGGAGAGGTCCGCATGGTTGACAAAGACACCGGGCACTGTTGGCGCCTGCCTGAGCTTGCGCAGGCGTTTCCCGACGCTCAGTTCATCTTCATCGTGCGCGACCCGGCGGACGCAGTGCGGAGTCTGATTGCGGGCTGGCGGCATCCGTCCTGGTTCTTCACCTACCGGATCACTGAGCCGCTGCAAATCGACGGATACAGTGATGAGTATCCATGGGGACGGCACTGGTGGAACTTCAATCTATTTCCCGGGTATCAGGATCTTGTCGCCGCATCAGTGGAGGAGGTGTGCCTCGAACAGTGGCTGGCTGCGGTGCGCCCCGTGATGGAGCACGGGATACCCCTAGTCGATCAAGGTAGAGCCGTCTTCACCAGTTTCGAGCGCTTGGTGGCCGATCCCGCGGCAGTGCTCGGGGCGATCTCTGATTTCACCGGCCTCGCGGCCGAGGCAGTGATCGCAGATGGCCTGGGGAAGACCTACATGGCCATGGCGGCCGAGACTTGGAATCCGCGCGAACACAACCTGTCGGCGGGGGTGCAACGGGCGCGTGAGTCGCTGTCGCCCATCATGGCCCTGCTCGATGCGTACTGAGCCGCAGTCAGCGTTACAGGTTGTCGAGGATCCTGGCCATGGTCGCGCGCGACCGAGCCCGGGCGTGCTGCGTGCGCGTGACTGAGTCACGATCGGCGATGACGAAGTCACGCAATTCGCGGCCGAAGTCCGAGGCCACCGCGATCGTTTCGGCATCCTGGTCGGCGACTGTCAACTCCAAGACAAGTTCGTCACCGTGCTCCTGTTCCGGAAATACGGCAGCAAACGAGAGCCCGAGTTCACTGAGGCCGGCACTGAAATAGCAGGTCAGCTGGTTGTTCAGCGGCAAGTGAACAGTCATGGTCGCGAAGCCTTCGCGCTCGAAGCGTTCGAGCAGCCCTTGCAGTGCCTCGACGAAGTCGTCGCCGTATTCCTGGACGGTGATCTGGGCGTACTTGGTCTCAGCGGCGAGTTCAGTCTGAAATAGGGACTGCTCCGGCAGTCCTGACGGTGGTCGCCGGAGTTCGGAGACGGCGGTCCGCGGCAGGCGGGCATGCGCGTATATCCGCTCGATGATCTCCCGGTATCGAGTCGGGACGTACACCTCAGTCGGCTCCGATTGGCCGAACGAGGTGTAGAGCACCATCACCGCTCTACGAAATCCGGTGGGTGCATCGAAGCCGCGGAAGTCGAGTTCCGGTGGTTGTCGGGCCAAAACCAGCCCCACTTCCCGGCCGCCGAGGTTGCGGAACATTTTCTGACTGGCCGGGTGCGCTGTGACCGCCAGACCATACGTGCCGCGCAGGTGCAAATCGTGGATGAGGTTCAACAACTCCATCCCCATCCGGCCACTGACCCCCAATCCACGATAGGCCGGGTCGACGGCCACCGGACCGCCGGCAGCAGATGGTGACGTCGGTGTCGAGCGCAGTATGCCGGCGTGACCGATGATCTGGCCGGATGGCAATTGGGCCACCACAGCAACGTGCAAGCCGTGGGTCAATTTGTGGCAGAAAACCTCAGGCTCGTAGATCCAGGGGCTGCCGATCTTTGTGTATCCGTACACCCGGAAGTACAACCGGGCTACGTCGATGACGTCGGCCTCGGTAATGGGACGAATCGTCAGTTCTGCGAGGTTAGCCGGGGTTGTTTCGGTTAGTTCCGTATCGGCCACAAACTCGGCGTCCTCGATCAGGGTGTGGGCGGACAGCGCGCGGCTGATCCGCATGGTGCTGCCATGGACTCCGTCGCTGCTGAAGTGCATGGAGTCGGCGTAACCAAGACTGAGCAGGGTTTCCAGCCGAACCGGCAGTTGGCCACTGACGTAGGACGACGGGGCTCCGCGTTGGTGTAACAGAACATCGAGCCGACCCGGCTGGTGGCCGACTTCGACATCGACATCGATGGCTGCGGCACCATCGAAGGAATCTGCGATCACCGCCGTCAATGCTTCACTGAACAAGGCCTCCACCTGGGTACGGCCCGTGCCGCTCAAGCCCAGACCGGCGGCTGTGTCGGCGATGGCCCGGGCTGCCACGGCCAGGGTGGCGCGGTGTGTGAGGTTCATACGCAGCGCGATCTGGCCGGTGGGGTCATCCATGCCTCAGGAGATTAGCTGTGACGACACCTGGTTACCATTGCCAGGTGGCCGACGGTGTGCACGGAATGGCAACGCGCATCGGGCAGTTACCGCGGCTCACCCTGAGTTGCCTGCCGACGCCGTTGCAGCCACTGCGCAATGCCGAACGGGCGATCCCTGGGTGCAGGGCCGAGGTATTGGTCAAGCGAGACGACCTCGCCGGTTTCAGCACAGCCGGTAACAAAGCCAGGCTGCTGGAATTCCTGGTGGCCGACGCCATCACCGAGGGTGCGCACACAGTTGTGGGTTGCGGACCGACCAACTCGAACTTCGTCGCAGCGTTGGCCCAGGCCTGTGCCGTGAGTGATCTGGCATGCGAGATCCACATCCCCGGCGTCATCACCGAGAATCCGGCCTTGGCCTTGGCCCGAGCAGCGGGCGCCAGCGTTGCTTCGGCTCCGGTGACACGGCATGAAATTGACGACTACGTGGCTCAGCGTGCGAACGAGCTCTCTGCTGCGGGTTCTCCTGCTTATGCAATTCCCCGGGGAGGGGCCACCTCTGTGGGTGCCGTCGGGTACGCCCTGGCAGCGGTGGAGGTGTGTGGGCAACTGGGCGATCGTGACGATGTGGCGTTGGTGATTCCCGCGGGTTCTTGCGCTTCGGCGGCAGGTCTGTGGGCCGGATTGTCGTTGCTGGGTGCCTCCCACCGCGTGGTGGCGGTGTCCACCAATCGTCACATCGATGAAGCTCGGGAGGTAATGCTGGCGGTGGGACAGGGCGTGCTGACGGCTTTGGGTGGTTCGGATGACGGTCTGTCTGATCGGCTGACCTTGATTGACCGGACAGACGGGGTGTCGCAGGAGGATCTGGTCGCAGTGAGTCGGGCGCTCCGGCATTCGGCGATGGTGGCGCCGGACCATTATGGCCCCGCTACCGTGTGTGAGGTAGCACGGGCGGCCTGCACGCCGTTGGCGGACACCGTGGTGTGGTGGCACACCGGAGGTGTGTTGGGTATGCCGCAGATGTTGGACACACTGACCAGATACCGAGCCGAAACCAACTCCCAGGGCGACTGGCGAAATCTGACTGCGGACGCGCTATGGGATTCACGCCGGCCCCGTCACCCGCCGTCGGCGACCGTGTGACACAGAGCACTATGGTGGTGAAATGGACGCCGAAGACATTGCTGCAGGTCGAGTTCGCTGGGCCGAAAGATACGAGCAGGCGCGCGCTCGCGGGCGGGTACGGGATGCCGATTTCACCACTCTGAGCGGCCTGGATACAGAGCCGGTGTATGGCCCGCCCCCCGGAGTTGATATCCCCGGATTCGAACGGATCGGCTGGCCGGGTGAGTTTCCCTTTACGCGAGGGCTGCACGCCACGGGTTATCGCGGGAAAACCTGGACGATCCGGCAGTTCGCGGGGTTCGGCAATGCTGAGCAGACCAATGAGCGCTATCAGATGATTCTGGCGGGGGGCGGCGACGGCCTGTCTGTGGCTTTCGACATGCCGACATTGATGGGTCGAGATTCCGACGACCCGATGAGCTTCGGTGAGGTCGGCCACTGCGGGGTGGCGATTGACTCGGCGGTCGATATGGACATTCTCTTTCGCGGTATCCCCTTGGGGGAGACCACCGCTTCCATGACCATCAGCGGACCGGCGGTGCCAATCTTCTGCATGTATGTGGTGGCGGCCGAGCGTCAGGGGTATGCGCCGGCCGATCTCGACGGCACCTTGCAGACGGATATCTACAAGGAGTACATCGCCCAGAAGGAGTGGATCTTTCCACCAGAGCCGCACCTACGGCTCATCGGCGACCTCATGGAGTATGTGGATGCCGAGATGCCGCGCTACAAACCGCTGAGCGTCTCTGGGTATCACATTCGGGAGGCTGGGTCGACGGCTGCGCAGGAGTTGGCGTTCACACTCGCCGACGGCTTCGCCTACGTGGAACTGGGGAAGTCCCGCGGTCTCGAGGTGAACTCCTTCGCACCCGGATTGTCTTTCTTCTTCGATGCCCACATTGACTTCTTCGAAGAGATCGCAAAATTCCGGGCTGCGCGCAGGATCTGGGCGCGATGGCTGCGCGATGTATATGGCGCCACCGACGACCGGGCTATGTGGCTGCGGTTCCACACCCAGACCGCCGGTGTCAGTCTGACCGCCCCGCAGCCCACGAACAACGTGGTACGCACCGCGATCGAAGC
>CAZVKB010000107.1:8001-9786 GCA_964627505.1 uncultured Actinomycetes bacterium
GAAATTGCCGACGCTTCCTTCACCTTCCACCAAGCCCTGGAATCCGGGCGCAAGCACCAGGTGGGGGTCACCGCCTACACCGATAGCGTGGATGATCCTTTGGAAATTCTGCGCGTTTCCCACGATGTCGAGCGCCAACAGGTGGCGGCTCTTGCCCGTCGCCGCCTGGAACGCCGAGCCGAGCGGGTGGAGGTGGCGTTGATGGACTTGCGCCACGCCGCCGACACGAGCGACAACCTGGTGCCCTACATCATGCGGGCAGCGCGAGCCGAAGCCACGCTGGGCGAGATTTGCGGAACCCTGCGGCAGGTCTGGGGCGAGTACCGCGAACACGCCCAGATCTGAGGTGTCGGCCTGATCGCACGGATGCCATGATGTCGCCATGACTTCTTCGCCTTCTCCCGGTTTCTCCGCCGCCGCTCTCCGCGGCGCCGTCGACCTTGGCGCTCTCGCCGCTGCCCGCAGTGCCGCAGAACGCCCAGCAGGCGCGGGCGCCGCTGGTGGCGGTAGTGGCGCATTCTCCATCGATGTCACCACGGCAGAATTTGAAGACGCCGTGATCCGGGCGTCGCTGACAGTCCCGGTAGTGCTGGACCTGTGGGCCAGTTGGTGTGGTCCCTGCAAGCAACTCTCGCCGATCTTGGAGCGACTGGCCGACGAGTACAACGGGCGGTTCATTCTCGCCAAAGTGGACGTGGACGCCGAACAGCAGATTGCAGCGGCCTTCCAGGTGCAGAGCATCCCCAGTGTGTTCGCGGTGCTCGGCGGGCAACCGGTGCCGCTGTTCCAAGGTGCACAGCCCGAACCCCAGATCCGCCAAATCCTGGACGAACTGCTGCGGGTTGCGGCCGAAAATGGCATCAACGGGATTTCGGCCCCACTACACGGAGCCACCTCCGACGACACTGAGGTCGAAACTCCGGCTGATCCGAAGGCTGAGTTGTTTGATGCCGCGGCTGACGCAGTAGAGGCTGGTGACTGGGAACTGGCCGCAACTACCTACGACGCCATCCTGGCCCTCGATCCCCAAGACGCCGATGCGCGCGCCGGCAAAACATTGGTGGCGCTGCAAGCACGTCTCGACGGCGTCGATGCAACGGCAGTGCTTGCCGCATCGGACGCCGACCCAACAGATGTCGACGCCGCGATTGTGGCGGCGGACGTGGAAATCGCCACAGGTCAGCCGGCACAGGCGTACGCCCGACTACTCACGGCAGTGCGTCGCAACACCGGTGCCGAACGCGATCGGGCTCGGGCACGCCTGCTGGAGTGCTTCGAACTAGCCGGTCCCGATGACCCTGATGTGACCGCCGCGCGACGGGCTCTGGCTACGGCGCTGTACTAGTGTCCCGAGTCCGGCTAACGTAACGGCCATGTCAGAGCCGATCTACACTTCGACGACCTTCGACTTACCGCCGGGATACACCATGACCCGCAGTATCGGCACCTGCTGGGGGATCATGCTCAACTCCATCGGATTGGCCCGGGGAGTGGTCGGCGGATTCAAAGCGTTGCGTGCCGGGGAGGTGCCCGAGTACACCGCCACGGTGGATCAGGCTCGTCACATCGCCTTCGATCGGATGATGGAACACGCCCGCGCGATGGGCGGGAACGCGGTGCTCGGCGTGCGGTTCGACTCTGTGAAGGCCGCTGGCGGCAAGTCGAACGGCCAGGACAACGGCCCGGAAATTGTCGAAATCCTGTCCTATGGCACGGCAGTGGTGGCGCAGTCCGCAACCTTGCAGCCACCCGCGGGCGAAGAACCGCCGACCAACGTGAACTAGC
>CAZVKB010000108.1:0-6966 GCA_964627505.1 uncultured Actinomycetes bacterium
GGTCGGCAACATTCAGCAGAAGGCCAGTCGACCGGTGACGTGCGGTGGCGTGGTGTGGGACGTGACCGTCAGCGTGGGCGCGACGTTGGCTGGTGTCGGCAGTGACCCGGAGCAGGTGTTGGCACATGCCGACCAGGCGCTGTACGGGGCTAAGAACGGTGGGCGCAATCGGGTCGTGTTTTACGAGGAATCCGCTGCGGATCAGGGTTGAGACGCTGATGACGGTGTCGCCAGCCGGGAGATGTGTGCGCGCAGCTCGTGTGGGTCGGTGATCGGCAGCGAGCACGTGAAGTGGTGGCATACGTAGGCGGTTGGTTGGCCGGCCAGCGCGGTGCGTTCGGTGGTGAGTGCCAGTGCGGGCGTCGGTTCCGGCACGCTCAGGCAGATACTGCCGTTGGGCGCCGCGGTGACGGCCGTGTGTACGAGTTCGGCTCGCGTGGCCGACTCGGGGCCGACGATCACAATCTGGATGGGACCGCGGACCTGGTTCGTCAACGTCGCCAGCCACATGCCGGCGAAGCGCGGATGGTTGCCCATGATGGTGTGCGCGCCGGCCAGGAGACTGCTGCTGGACACCTGGCCGGTGGTGCCGATGAGGTCTTCCCACAGCAGCACCGCACTGGCCAAGGCGGCGCCACCGCTGGGGTAGGCATTGTCGGAGGGATCGAACGAGCGTGGGAGCACGCCGTCGGCGGGGGCGTCCCAGAGCGTGTACCCAGGGTCGCCGGCGTTTCGGCCGGGATCACCGGGGTTGCGGCCAGAATCACCGGGCTCGAGGAAGGCAGCCAGGTCATCGGTGAGGAGCGCAGCGGCCGCATCCAGGTACCGCAGTTCGCCATCGAGTTGCACGACGGTGAGCAGGGCTTCGCTGAATTGCGCGATGTCGGCCAGCACAGCCTTGGACGCACCGCAGACGCCGTCCCGGGAGACCCGCACGAGGCCGCCGGCAGGGTCGCGGTGGACGGCCAAGAGATAGTCCGCGGTGTCCCGTGCGGACCTCAGCCAGTCCGGCTGATGCAGGATGCGGCCCGCCTCCACGAGCGCGGTGATGGCCATGGCATTCCACTCGGTGATCACTTTGTCATCGCGGGACGGCTGGGGGCGCAGCATCCGCGCGGCCAGCAAAGCTGAGCGGCACCGCTGCCAGCGTTCGGCAGATGCCGACTTTGTGCCCGCATACTCAGGCGCATCATCGACATTTCCCAGAAGTCGCAATGTGCTGGTTCCACGCTCAAACGTGCCGGCTGAAGTGACCCCACACAAATCGGCGACCCAGGCACCATCGGTGTCACCGAGCACCGCGCGGAGTTCCGCCATCGTCCAGACATAGGCGGCGCCCTCAATCACATCGTCAGCGGGGCCGAGCGGAGAGTCTGGGGCGGGACGAGAATCTGCATCCAGCGACGCGGCAAACCCAGCGGTGGGTGTGCGCAAGTCGCGCAACAGAAACTCACCGGTCTCCAGGGCGACGCGACGCGCCAGTGGCTCGCCCGTGATCCGCCACAACTGCGCATATACCCGCAGCAGGAGTGCGTTGTCGTAGAGCATCTTCTCGAAATGCGGCACAGTCCAAGTGTCATCGACGCTGTACCGCGCGAAGCCCCCGGCGAGCTGGTCGTACATTCCTCCTCGGGCCATTGCCGCACACGTCTGGGACACCATCCGTAGCGCGGCGGGGTCGCCGGTGCGTTCGTGATGGCGCAGGAGGAACAGCAACACCATCGATGGCGGGAATTTGGGGGCAGGTCCGAAGCCGCCGTTGTGGCGATCGAAGTTGGTCTGCAAGCGGCTGACCGCGTCCGCCAAGAGTTCGCCCGCCGGCTCGGACTGCGAGGATTCGATCCCGGCAAGAGGTGTGGCATCATCCACCGCGGGCGCCAGGCTCCCGACCGCTAGCCCACGGGATTCGCTGTCCAGCGCGCTCTGGATGCGGGCTGCGGCGGCTGACAAGTCATGGCGGCGGGTCTGCCAAGCTTCCGAAATTGCTGCCAGCACCTGGGTAAATGCCGGTATCCCTGGCCGGGGCGCGGGTGGAAAATATGTGCCGGCGTAGAAAGGACGGCCCTCGTGGTCCAGCCACACGCTCATCGGCCAGCCGCCGCGACCGGTCAGCGCGGTGGTGGCGCGCATGTAGACCGCATCGACGTCGGGCCGCTCCTCCCGATCAACTTTGATCGCCACAAATTCAGCGTTGAGGATGTCAGCCGCGGCCGGGTCCTCAAATGATTCGTGCGCCATCACGTGGCACCAGTGGCACGCGGCATAGCCGACGGACAGGAAGATCGGGACGTCGCGCGCGCGAGCCTCGGCGAAGGCAGCATCACCCCATTCCCACCATTCCACCGGGTTGTCGGCGTGCTGCTGCAGATACGGGGAGAGCGCGTTCGCCAGTCTGTTCGCCACGAAGGGAGTGTGCCAGGTGTGCGCGACCTGGGCGAGGGGCAGCAGCGCTGCCAGGGACTTCGCGAACACCCGGAACTCTGGGCGTCGCCGCCGCGCAACAGGACAGCGTGACCAACCCACGCTGCTAAGTTGGGGCGGGCGGAGATGCCGCTCGACGGGTGGACGAAGGCCCTCGCACGAGGTGGAGGAACAGTCAATGGCGGCTGCGTCACAGGGATCGAGCGCGGAGTCCGGTGGACCTCGGAGTGCGTTGTTCGTGGATTTCGACAATGTGTACCTGGGATTGCGGGCGTTGGATCCGGCAGCAGCGGATGCCTTCGCCACGCATCCGGGGCGGTGGCTGGCGCGTTTGAGTGAGTATCAGGAGTCGGACGGGCGTGAGACCACGCGCCGTTTCCTGGTGCGTGCCTGCTACTTGAATCCGTCGGCATTTCCGCAGTTCCGGGCGTTCTTCACCCGTGCCGGCTTCCGAGTGGTGGATTGTCCGTCGCTCACACGGCAGGGCAAGAGCGGGGCGGATATCAGCCTGGTGCTGGATGCCGTGGATGCGCTTGCCAGTTCCACGCACTACGACGAGTTCATTATTTTGTCTGCCGACGCGGATTTCACGCCGCTGGTGCTGCGGTGTCGGGAGGCCGACCGGCGGACCACAATCATCACTGCGGGGCCGGCCGCGAGTGCTTACCGAGCAGTGGCGGACGTGGTAGTGACCTCAGACGAGTTTGCCGAGATGGTGTCGTCAGAGGTGTGGCCGGTGCCCGACGATGGGGACGAGGATGAACTCGCGGGCGGGTCGGATGTACGCGCGCGGGTTTCGCTCGAGGAGGCGCCCGCCGCGCAGGTACCGGATGCGGACAGGTCGGGCGCAGACGCAGCGCCCGTAGATGCCGCCGACGCCGTGGCGCTGTTCTTGGCAGGGACTGATCGCCCGGTCCATGCCGCGTCGGCCGCTCATGCAGCCCGCAGCGTGGAGCCGGACTTGCCCGCCACTTCCTGGAATGGTCACGGGACGTTCGCCAAGTGGCTGCACGAGGCGGTGCCGACCGCTGGGTACCTCAACACCGACGGTGGCTACGTCTGGGACGCGCAACGGTTCTCGCGTGCAGATGTACCGGTTCGAGGTGACGGCCACGACCGCAGTGCGAGCGTGGACGCTGGGAGCGACGTCGCGCCGGGCGGCGATGCGCCCGCCGGAAGCAAGCGCGTGAGTGCTGGTGGCGGACCGAAGCGGCTGAGCGAACTCGAGCAGCAAGTGGCCAATGTGACCGACATCCCCGCGCTGGCAGTGGCCGATTATGCCGGGCTGCTGACCGAACTGGCCCACGATCTGACCCGGCACCCGTTCACTCGACCCGACACCTCCAAGCGGGTTCGGGATGCGTGCCAGGCTGCGGGGCTGATTGTCGGGCGGACGTCGATCAATTTCGTGATCGGCGGTCTGTTGTATTCCGGGCTGTCCCTGGATGGTGACGTCACGCCGGCGTTGCTGGCCGATCGATGGTCAGCCCACGTGGAGGAACTGTGCCGAGGGGCGCGGATGGAATTGACCGAACCGGAATTGGCTGCGATTCGGGCCTGGGTTGGCGGCGGCCTCGCGCCCAACTAGCGCGACCCTGGGCCATCCCTGCCCCAACCCCCCTGCGCAGAATCGCCTGGAAACCCTAAAATCGCCCCTTGGCCATCGGGCGATTCTGCGGTTTTCAGGCGATTTTACCGAGCGGGGACAGACTCCGACTTCGCGCGCGGGATGCTCAGCGCCCCGAGGGTGGTGCTCACTGGCCGGGTTCGGGCACCTCTGAGCCTCGGGAGTCCGGGGTGATGGACACCGTGAACCGGGAAACCACGTCCAGCCATCCCGTGGGGTCCAGCGTGGACTCGGTGTCGATATCCGCCAGCACCAACCCGAAGGTGAATGCCTGCACCATGATGGCCAAAGCCAGCGGATCGACCGCCGGATCAATCACGCCTCGCTCTTGACCAGCACGCGCGATGTCGGCCAGGGCCACGTTGGTTTCGTGCTGACTTGCCCCGATCCGTGCAGCCAAGTTGGGACGGCTGCGCGCGGCGCCGAGGATCTCCGCACGCTGCCAGCGATTCTCAGCCCGGTCGGCGGCTGAAGCAATCCGCGATACCTCGCGAAGCCGCCGAACGAGGTCCTGCGGGCTATCCGCACTGTTGACCGCATTGGCGATGCCGTCAACATCGCGTACGACCGCTCCCAGGAACTGCTCGATCCGCACGGCCACGATCAACTCGTCCCGGTTGACGAAGTGGGTATAGATCGTGCCGACCGACACTCCTGCCATTTCCGCGACATCGGTGACGCGCAGGCCAGCCTCGCCATGAGCATCGATGAGCTCCCCGGCGGCGGCCAGCACCCGTTTCCTGGTCTCCTCCGACTGCTCTTGTCGGGAACGAGTTGGGGAGTGAGACGCATGTGTCGAGGTCACTGCTGCTCCCTGGTCAAGTCGTCGGTTCATGCGTGCGCGCCAGACGCACTGTTGCGCAACACGCTAGCCGCCGGATTTCTCGGCCTGCGCGTTCCCCATCGCCAGCAGCATGTGGCCTTGGACATTTCCGTACCACTGAACTTGGAGACCGTTGAGCCGGATCGCGTCGTTGGCACCGATCGCGTCGGCTGCGACCGCCACTCCTCGACCAAACCCCTCGTTCCACGCGAGGTAGCTGGGGTCGAGGCCGATGGCTTCGGTCTGGGCCGCGCTGCGCAGGGATTCGCTGGTGGCGACATCGACTTGGGTGCTCCAATCGCTCTGGCTGAAGGTTCGACTCGCTCCATCGGCATGTGCGAGTTGCGCCGTGGCCGCCCACGTGGCTGCCGAAACGTAGTAACTCATGGCAGCGGCCAGCGCCGGGGCGACCGAGTTAGGGGAGTCCGCCGCTGCCACCTGCGCGGACTGGTCCGCCCAGCGTTGAGCAAGGGTGGACATCGCAGTGGCCTCCCAAGCCAATGGATCGGTGAGCAGTTCCGTCACTGATGTCGCCGCGGCCGCGCCGCCCCGCTCGGCATCGCTTCGGGTGGCTTGACCGGTGTCGGACAGCAGTTGTGCATAGGCCGCCAGGATCGAGGTGGTTTCGCCCGGATTTGTGATGGGTGTGCGCCCGACCGCCGTTGCCACCTGCACGCTGAATGGCAAGTAGACGTCGAGGTCATAGCGAGCCGCTTGGAGCAGTCCGGCCAGGGTGCTCAACTCAGCTGCCGTCGCAATTCCCGCGGAACCCGCTTCGGGTGCACCAGAGTCGGGTGTCGCCGCGTCGGACGCGCCGGCGTCGAGCGCGCTGGCGCCAGCAGCCCCAAGGCTTGACTCGACCATGGTCGCGGTGGCCCAGGTGTCCGTCGCCCAGCACAGAGCGTCGGGCAACGCCGCCGCTTGTTCAACGAACGACACCGGCGCAACTGAGGTGGTGTCGATGGCAGCGTCCGCATGGGCAGCGAGTGCCGCCGCGGCGGTACGCACCTGCGCCGCAGCGGCCAAAGGGGCTGAGGTTGCCTCGACATACGTTTGCGCGCGGGTGTTCCAAACCTGCAACTCCCGTTCGGCGAGTGTGACGCGGGCGAAGGCTTCAAACTCCCGGTTCGTCGCGAGCAACTGCGGCGTTCGGGAGCGGGCCAACTCAACGCCCGCTGCGATTCGCTGCCGATCGACCTCCATGTCCGCCGACGGAGCGGCGGCGATCGTCGGCTGCTCCAACCTGGGCAAGGCGGCATTGGTCGCGGAGACGAAATACTCCAGGAGTTGCGCCGATATGGCAGCGCTGGCGCCGGGCTGTTGGCTCGTGCCAGGCGTTGGCGTCCGGGTGGGATCCGAGGCGGCGGAACCAGGCGTGGCAGCGGGATCGCGGAAATAGTCGAAGGCTTCCTGTACCGACGCCACCTGCTCCACGCGAATACCCAGCTCAGATGCAAGTTGGCTCGCCACCACCCGGCGCCCGCTGACGGCATCCACCACAATATTTTGCCCCTGCGGGATCAGCACGGTGGAGATGTCGGCATCGGCGGCCGCGCGGAGCTTCGCCGGAATGCCACCGACTGGACCGATAGCCCCGGAGGGAAGCACCGTCCCGGTCATCGTGACGGTCTTGGCCAGCTGCGTCGAATCGCGCAGATCCCCGAGGACAGCGGTTGTGAGCACAGCACCTGCAGAAGGCCCGTCGATGCTCTCTTTGAGCTGGTAGGAGATCGTGAGTCCCCGCGGGTCCGATCCCGCCAGCATGGATCCAACGGTGGCCGCGGTCCATGCTGCGGTCTGCCACTGCTCACCAGCGCGGGAAGCACCTGAGACGTCGACGCTCAGCGTCGCGGGAGCACTCGCCCGGGTCGCGCGTACCTCGACCGGGGTCACACCGTATGTCGGTTCGCCGGAACCCGTGGTGCCGAACCACAGCACCGAGACGGTGGCTCTGGCTGTTGAATTTGACTGCCCGGCACAGGCTGCCAGCACACACACGGCGAAGCACGCAGCGAGCGCTCGGACAGCGGACCGCGGTGCGGCTTGACTGCGCGGCTGCATGGGTCAAGGGTAACGCCGTGTCGCGCATCACAAA
>CAZVKB010000108.1:7066-9442 GCA_964627505.1 uncultured Actinomycetes bacterium
GAAACCGGCTCGATTTCCAAGACTGCCGAAAACATTTTCACCGAAGCTGCTGTGAACGGCAGCGGTTCGGCCATCAGCGTCACCAACCAAGGCTTGGTCGATACGGTTCTGGGCGAAAACCAGCCAGCCATTCTGGTCAACGGCGACGGCGCGCAAGTCACCAACACCGGCGAGTTGCGGATGGGCGGACAGAACAGCCCCGGCATTCAGATCGTCGGCAACGACGCGGTGGTGTCGAGCACCGGCAAGATCAACTCCGGGCTCATCGGCGCCACCGAGCAGGCCGGCCGCGAATTCGGCAACAACGAGGGTATCTCGGTCGTAGGCGACCGGGCGGCGGTCAATGTTGGCGGTACCTTCACCAGCACGGCTGGCAACGGCGAGTGGGCTTCGATGACCGGCTCCGGCATGGCCTTGACCGCAGACGGCAAGTTCGAGTCGAATTGGTCGAACAGTGAGGCCTTCTCGATCACCGGGCCGAATGTTGTGGCCAAGATCAAGGGTTCGTACAGCTCGAAGGGTTCCAACTCGGAGATCTTCTCACTGTCCAAGGGCGACGGTGCGGTGCTCGATGTCAACGCCGATTTCGTCACCGCCGGCGAGCAGTCGGAAGGTCTGTCGATCACCGGCAACGCGGTGAAGGCCACGATTGCCGGCACGATCGCAACCAGCGGGCAGCAGTCGGAAGGCATCTCCGCGTCGGCGGACGGGGACAACTCCGACGGGCTCGGTGGGTTGCAGATCACGTCGAATGCCACGATCACGACGAACAACTCGGACTCTGAGGGCATCTCGATCACCGCCCGGGACTCGTCGGTGACCGCTGCCGGTGCCATCACCACGACGGGCAACAACTCCGAGGGCATCTCCGCTACAAAGAACAACATCACAGTGGATGCAACTGGAGCTATTACCACGTCGGGTGAGCAGTCAGAAGGCATCTCCTACCTCGGCAATAGCGGCAAGGTGACCGTCGGGGGCCCGGTGACTACCAAGGGCAGCACCTCCCCTGGGATTGTGCTGTCGGGGACGGATATTGCGGTGACCATCAACAACTCGATCACCACCACCGGAACGAACTCACCGGTGCTGCGAGTGCTGGACGATGGCGCCCGGATCACGGTGACGTGCGCGCCAGGCGTGAACCTTTCCGCGGCTGGCCCGCTGCATGTGGGACCGAGCGGCGCCGTGACGTTCGTCAACTGCCCGACCGGCCTGGCGTGATCGGCGAGGACTGGTCACGAGCAGTGGTCTTGACGCGCGACTCGCGAGGCAAGGATTCTCAGCGGAGGGAGTGGGATTCGAACCCACGGTGACGCAGGACGCCACAACGGTTTTCAAGACCGTCTCTTTAGGCCGCTCAGACATCCCTCCTGTGCGCCGCGCACTAGCCTATCGGGAACGGGACGCAGGCGGGATCTCTGACCTCTATCACACTGGTGCGGGGCTCACGCCACGGATTGGACGGGCCCCGCCTGCGTCCAGAGTTTTGCCTTCTGCACTGTCCCGTCGCCGGCTTCAACGGAACAACGGTTCCCACCACACCCAAAACAAAACACCAGAAATATCAGACCCAGCCCAGCCGGACTGGACCGACCAAATTTCAGAGATTGCCCCTCACAAAATCGGCCACCAGTTGTGGATTCGAGAGCATCACGCAGTGATCGCCAGGGGCAATAACTGGCGTAACACTCACGATTTCGGCGAAGGCGCCTGCCTGGGCAGGGATGAAGGTGCGGTCCTCGGTGAGCAGCAGGTACGACTTCGCACACGTTATGACTTCCGGACCGTAACTCACCGGATCGAGGTACGGCTGCAATGGTTGCGGAGTCAATTTGGCATAGGCAGCCCGGGCCTGCTGCTCATCAAGATGATTGAAAAAGCGCTGCCAGGCCGCATCAAAATCCAGGCCGATGGTGAAGTCAACTGATGTTGCTGCCTGTTGGAGGTATCTTGCGCGTCTGGATTCCGGGATGGCATCGATCCCCGCTGAACCTGCAGGTACGGCAACGGCCGCGATGTATTTGACACTGTTCACTTGCACCGGACGCCTGCCAAAGATCTCCGGCAATAACCAGCCCGCGATCGAGTGACCGACCAACTCGACTTTTGCCGTTTGGTTGGCATCGAGATGGCTGAGCACAGCATCAATCTGCCGCTGCAGAGTCACCTCGGCTCGAGGAGTCTGGTCCGCGCCGCAACCAGGCAAGTCGAAGGCAAGATTGCATTCATCAACCGGTGCGGCTTTGGCCAGCAGGTCGATGACATCGGCCCAACACCAGGCGCCATGACTGCCTCCGTGAATGAACAGCCGCAGGAACTGTGTCATCGCGAGTCACACTCCGTCTCACGTCGACGGTGGTGGTACCTCATGTT
>CAZVKB010000109.1:0-3312 GCA_964627505.1 uncultured Actinomycetes bacterium
CCATGCCGAAACGCCCGAGGTCGTAGTTGGCGCCGCCGGTGGACATCATCTCGATAGCGCAGCAGGCCAGGCCAAACGTGACGGTCCACATGGAGTTCTTGCGCGCATACCCCGCCACCCCTTCTACCGTGGTGAGCAGGAATCCGCTGGGGAGTTTCTCCTCAATGCCCATGTCGTGCCTCCCGGTTCGGTGCGACGATCAGTCCCATTCCAGCCCCTTGCGTCGCCAGACAAACAGGTAGGCCACCAGCAGTGTGAGGATGAACAGCACCATCTCCACGAGCCCGAATAAACCCAACATGTCGAAGGTGAGTGCCCAGGGGTAGAGGAACACGATCTCAATGTCAAAAATGATGAAGAGCATGGCGGTCAGGTAGTACTTGATGGGAAACCGACCGCCGCCCATTGGCTGCGGGGTGGGCTCGATGCCGCACTCGTACTCCGACACTTTGGCGCGGTTGTAGCGTTTGGGGCCGGTCAGGCTCGCCATGCCCACCGAGAAGGCGGCGAAGGCACCTGCGATCAAACCGAGAAAGAGAATCCCCAGGGCGACGTTGTCCACGAATAACACCCTTCCGCATCCGACGATCTCTTAGCATCTCGGGGGTGCCCGCGGGTGGGAATATTCCCGGCGCACACCCAAGCCCTCCCTACTGTAGTGCTACGGCTCGCTGACGCGCGGGGAGTCGGGCGATCCAATCCTGCGGCACGCCAGATTGGTCGGTTCACGGTCCCGTGTGGGTCGACACACAGCAGTCGGGGGATCAGGCCGTGGCGCGGTGCAATGCCACGATGCCGCCGGTGAGATTGCGCCAGGCTACGTGGCGCCACCCGGCCTGCTCGATCACCGCAGCCAGCGCAGGTTGGTTCGGCCAGGCCCGAATCGACTCTGCCAGATACACATAGGCATCCGGGTTGCTGGACACTGCGCGCGCGACTGGGGGCAGTGCCCGCATGAGGTATTCGGAGTACACCAGGCGCAACGGAGCCCATGTGGGATCGCTGAACTCGCACACCACCAGCCGTCCACCCGGCCGGGTGACCCGGCGCATTTCGGTCAACGCGGTCGAGACGTCGTGCACGTTGCGCAAGCCAAACGAGATCGTGACGGCATCAAACGTGGCTGCGGGGAACGGCAGCGCGAGCGCATCCCCGGCCACGAAGTCCAGATCCGGGAGCCGGCGACGACCCTCCCGCAACATACCTAACGAAAAGTCGCAGGCCACCGCGTGCCCGCCGGCGCGCAGGAATGGCACCGTGCTGGTGCCAGTTCCCGCGGCCAAGTCCAACACCCGCTGACCCGGGTGAACGTCGAGCGCTGCGACCACTGCGCGGCGCCACACTTTAGTCTGCCCGGCAGAGAGGACGTCGTTGGTGAGGTCGTAGCGGCTGGCCACGTCGTCGAACATGGCAGCGACATCAGCCGGATCCTTGCCGAGCGAGGCGCGGGTCATCGCCGGCCACGCAGACCCACGCTGGACCTGCGGCCGGGGGCGAGTTGGCTCATGAGGAGTCCTTCCTTCGAGGCGCGCTGCGGCGACCATAACGGCTCACGACGACTGCGCCCGCGGCGATCCCCGTCACCAGCGCGAGTGCCGGGGTGGCATAGCCCTCGCCGGGACCCATGATCATGGCCGAGCCGGCGGGGTCGTCGGGTAAAAACAGCACCCGTACCCGCGTGCCGTGGTCAGGGGCGCCCAATGGGGTGGGGGAGGTGGCAATGACCGCTTGGTCGCGCCACAAAAACCGGACGTAGGTGCGGGAGTCGCCGGCTGTGGGTGCGGCACCCAAAACGGTGCCGGGCGCGATCACTCCCCGGGTGTGCAAGCCATGCACGCTCCACAGCGCCGCGATCGCTGCTGCGATCGTGCTGACGCACAAAAAAACCAGCAACGCCAGCATTGCCCGCTCGCTGCGCATCGGCTGGGCTGGGGACTCCACGGCGTTGATTGTGGACCCTTCCGGCATGTGACGCTTGCCCGCGCTCCTACAAGTTCGGCCATCCGCTGCGCCGAATATCCGCTCCGGGCTTAGGCTTCCTGCGTGCGCGAATACGCCCCTCCCCGTCTCAGCGTGGTCACCGTGGCACTTCCGGAACCGGTCGACCTGCTGAGCCTGCTCCCCGCCGAACCGGTGGTGAGCTGGGTGCGCGACGGCGATGGCCTGGTCGGTTGGGGGCAAGCGGCCCGACTGGACGTCTACGGCCAGGAGCGATTCAGCCGGGCCCAGCGGTGGTGGGCCCAAGTGTGTGATGCCGCCGATGTTCGGGATGCCGTGTCCGTGCCGGGTACCGGACCCACCGCTTTTGCGTCGTTCACGTTTGCCTCGGGGCCCGCTGCCTCAATCATGATCGTGCCGCAGGTAGTAATCGGCCGTCGGCACGATAAGTCGTGGCTGACGGTCGTGAGCGAACACCCCGGCACCCGTCCTGCAGCGGAGCCGACCTTGGCCGAGGTGCTGGCCGCGCCCGCCCGCATCCAGGCTCCGGGTCGGGTGCGCGAGGAGCCGGGCTCGCTCAGCGAGTTGGGCTGGCGGGCAGCGGTCGATGAAGCGGTCGCGCGGGTGCGGGCTGGCGGGTTGGACAAGGTGGTGCTCGCGCGCGACACCGTCGTGGTCAGTGAGCACGATTTGGACCCGCGCTTCCTCATGACCCAGTTGTCTGCTGCGTACCCGGAATGTTGGACCTTCACTGTGGCCGGGCTCGTGGGCGCGACTCCGGAGCTGCTGGTTCGGCGGACCGGATCGACGGTGGTCTCGAGGGTGCTGGCGGGCACGGTGCATCGCGCCGCTGACAGTTCTGCAGACGGCCGCTTGGCGGCGGCGCTGCTGTCGTCGGACAAGGATCTCGTGGAGCATCTCTACGCCGTGGAGTCGGTGGCAGCAGCGCTTGCCCGCCATTGCACCGACCTACGGGTGCCAGCCTCCCCGAGCATCCTGGCCTTGGCGAATGTGCAGCATCTGGCCACTGATGTGTCCGGGATGCTCGCAGACGATGCCTCCGCGGTGGCCTTGGCCGCCTCACTGCATCCCACGGCGGCGGTCTGCGGGACGCCTACCGAACGTGCAGCCGCGGTGATCGACGAGTTGGAGGGGATGGATCGGGGTCGCTACGCCGGACCTGTGGGCTGGGTGGACAGCCGGGGCGATGGCGAATTTGGGATTGCGCTGCGGTGCGGGTCGTTAGAGGCACCGCGCACCCTGCGCTTGTACGCGGGGTGCGGGATCGTCGCGGGTTCCACCGCGGATGGGGAATGGGCCGAGTCCGAGGCCAAACTTTCGGCAATGCGGACAGCGGTGGGTGCCAGTGCACAG
>CAZVKB010000109.1:3412-9440 GCA_964627505.1 uncultured Actinomycetes bacterium
CGCAGCCCGCGCAAGGCTGTCATCTCGCTGTCCCGACTGCCGACCGGGCACAACAGGACCCGCGTGCCGTGGGAGTCCGCCAGTTCGGAGGCCAACATGTCCAACGACGTCACTGTCTGCACCGGGATCTCCGCCGCCTGCGCGTATCCGGCCAAGTCACCGGGCATCGGGGTGCCGAATACCCGCTCAAAATGCGCGGCGTAGGCGGGGTGGGCGCCCTCCAGGTCGCCGAAAATCCCACCGCCATCGTTATCAATTACCACGTACGCCAGATCCGGTCGGTGCTCGGACGACGGTGCCAAGAGCCCATTGCTGTCGTGCCGGAATGCCAGGTCCCCAAGCAGTGCCACGGCTGGCCCGCCCACCTGTGGCGGGCCTTCTTCCACATCCAGTGCAGCCAACGCTTCGGCAAACGCCGACGGCGGACGCTGATGGGCCAGCGCTGCACCCCACGCGGTGGACACCAAACCGTCAATCCCCGAGGTGCCGCGGTTGCCGAGCACCCAGGGCGGATCTTGCCGGTAATCGCTCACCGCGTCCAGGAATCGCACCGGCCACGAGGCCGCGGCAAACAAAAGTCCCGACGCGGGTGTGTTCTGCCACACCGTTCGGGCCACTGCCAGCCCACAAAATCCAAAACTCGGCAAGGCCGTGGTGATGGCCGTTTCGGCCCGATCATCCGCCGCCAGCCATCCGTCCAGCCACTCGGCCGGGGCCACACACGACTCGGCCGGGGCTGGCACGGCGGCCACCACGAGGGCGGCGGTGCGCATCGGGTCCACCGGAGTGCGCGCCGGGCGCGGGTCGACGGCGATATGTAGTCCGGCGGCAGCGATCAGCGCATTCACCGGGCGCGAGAGCCCCACGCGTCCCACGGTCACAACGATGTCCGGCACATGCCGGGAGCGGAACTCCGGGTTCGCCAGCAGCCACGAGGCATGCATCACCACGGTGCCACCGTCGCGCGCATTGCCGCTGGGTTCACACAAGAGTGGCCAGCGCAGCGCTTCGGCCAATTCCGTTGCCTCCGACGGGTACGGCTCCCCCGCGGCAACATCGCCCACCACCACCACACCTTTGGCGGGTCCCGGTCGGCGGCCCAGTTGATCGAGCAGAGCATCGATGGCCAAAGCGGCGACTGAGACCATCCGCGCATCTAGCGTCCAGGGCAGGCCGGCGGGCCGGCCAGCCAACACCGGCGGCACCCCAAGAGCCAGATCACCGCTGGCCAATTCGGCCAATCCCAATGCCTCCGCTTCGGTTTCCCCGGCGAGCAGCGGGTCTCGCATGGCGACGTTGATGTGCACCGGTCCGGGCCCGATCGGGTCGGTGGCGGCATTCACCGCATGACTCACGCAGGAGCGCCAGTAACTCTCGATACCCTCCCGCCACGCCGGGGCTTCCATCGCCAACGCGTAACGCACAAAGTCGGCGAACATGTCGGATTGGGCGATGGTCTGGTTGGCTCCGATCGCCTGCAACTCGGGGGGCCGATCGGCGGTGATCACGATCAGCGGCACATCGGAAGCGTCCGCTTCCACGACAGCCGGCGCGAAATTGGCCACGGCCGACCCTGAAGTGCACATCACCGCCACCGGCGAACCGCCGCCCCGGGTGAGGCCGAGGGCCAGGAATGCTGCTGACCGCTCATCCACGCGGACATGCAGCCGCACCGCGCCGTCGGCTTCGGCCGCCGCGGCAGCCATTGCCAGCGGCGCCGAGCGCTGTCCGGGGGCCACGACGATGTCGCCCACGCCGCCCCGGATGAGTTCATCGACGATGACAGCGGCGGCCGCTTCGGCTGGATTCACATAGTGAGTGTGCCACCACTTTGCCCCCAGCGAATGTTGGTACCGGCGTGCCAGGCCGCTCGTAGGCGCTCGAGCAGCAATTCCTGCTCCGCCCGTGGCACCCGGGCGCAGGCCCGTTCGAGGGCGTCCGGGTCGGGTTCGCCGGTGGTCACCGCCAGCCACCCACCGCGCGGTATCGGCGGCGGCACCACGAGGTCATCAGCCACCAGGACCCCTGTCCCCAACCCGCAGTCGTGGGACAACTCAGGAAGTGCAGCCGCAAATGCCGTACCGGCGGCCAATCCGACGCCGGAGTCCATAGCGGACGACACCACCACGGGCACGCCAGCCGCCTCGGCCACCGCCAGGGCGCGGCGCACGCCGCCCAGCGGCGGGACCTTCAACACCACCACATCGGCCGCGCCGGCCCGTACCGCTTGCAGCGGGTCGCTGGCGCGCCGGATGGACTCGTCGGCCGCCACCGGGACATCACACCGGCGACGCACCTCAGCCAAGCCGGCGAGATCCGCGCACGGCTGTTCCACATATTCCAGCCCACCGGCGATCCGATCCAGCACCTGGAGCGCGGCCACGGCTTCGTCGGGAGTCCACGCGCCGTTGGCGTCGATCCGGATCCGGCCTCCGAACTCTGCGCGCACTGCCGCCACCCGGTCTGCATCCGCCGCAAGCCGATCGCCAGCCCCGGCCACTTTGATTTTGATGGTCCGAGCGCCCGCGGTGTGGGCCGTCCGAGCCAATTCGGCGGCCAGTTCCGGACCGACGCCTGGCACGATCGCATTCACCGGTACCGACAGGCGCACCGGCTGCGGCCACCCCGCGAACGCCGCTTCCACCGCAGCATCCAGCCACCACGCACTTTCCGCCGGGCCGTATTCGGCGAATGGTGCGAATTCCCCCCAGCCCGCGGGCCCGGCCAGGATCACCCCGGTCCGCGACGTCACGCCCCGAAACGGCATCCGCAGGTTCACCCGCACCACGCGGGCGGCTGCCAGGACGTCCGACAAGGTTACGGCCACGCGGGATGTCGGCCCCAGGTCACGATCCGGCATTGCGCGTCAGGGGCGCTTGGGGAACTGGGCGAAGTTCGGCGCCCGCTTTTCCTTGTAGGCGTCACGCCCTTCCTGGGCCTCCTCGGACATGTAGAACAGCAGCGTGGCATCCCCGGCGAGTTGCTGAATCCCGGCGAGGCCATCGTCGGCGGCGTTGTGCGAGGCCTTGAGCATCCGCAACGCCAACGGCGAGAGCGCCAGCATCTCGCGCGCCCAGGCCACCGTGGTGAGTTCCAGGTCGGCCAACGGCACGACCTCGTTCACCAGTCCCCAGTCGTAGGCCTGTTCGGCGCCGTATTGCCGGGACAGCAGCCACACTTCGCGGGCCCGCTTCTGGCCCACGATTCGAGCCAGCAGGCCAGAGCCGTAGCCGCCATCGAACGAACCCACCTTCGGTCCGGTCTGTCCGAAGCGGGCATTGTCGGCGGCGATCGTGAGGTCGCACACCACATGCAACACATGACCGCCGCCGATGGCGTAACCCGCCACCATGGCGATCACCGGTTTGGGGAGGCGCCGAATCTGTATCTGCAGGTCCAGCACGTTGAGCCGGCCGATGCCTTTGCGAGCGACCTCGTCGTCGCCGATGTAGCCGTCGTTACCGCGAATCACCTGGTCACCGCCGGAACAGAAGGCGTAGTCGCCCTGGCCCGTGAGGATGATCACGCCGACGGTGTCATCGTCGCGAGCCATCGCGAATGCCCGCTCGAGTTCGAAGAGGGTCTGCGGTCGGAAGGCGTTGCGCTTCGCCGGGCGGTTGATGGTGATCTTGGCGATGCCCTCGGCGACGTGGTAGGTGATGTCGCGCCATTCGCCCTGCGGTTGCCAGTCGGCCGCCGGGATCACTGAGGAATACCCGGGATCGGTGTGGGCGGGGCTGTCAGCGGGCACGACAGGGGGCAAGTGGTAGCGGTTTCGGGTGTCCACGGGGCTCCATGCGATCAGGCCGACCCTGCCGGGTCAGCGGCGTTTCGCCTAGGCTAACCGCAATGTCCCCCGCCAACTCTGCCCCGCCCCCGAGCAGGTACGGGCGCGTCGTGACGGTGCCTGCGGGCACCGCCGGATTGGCGGTCCTGAGCCAGGTCGTGGCGGACGTGTTTCGTGCTGGTGCCGTCTCGGCACTGTTGCCCGATTATGCGACGGCCAGGATGCGGGAGCGGATCGCCGCGGCGCTGACCCCGCCGCGGGTTGCACCGGATCCGACCGGTTCGCCGGCCAGCCCTGGGTCCGCGGCAAGATTCGGGCTGTCGGATGGCGCCGTGGTGTGTCCGACGAGCGGATCCACTGGCACCCCACGCGGGGTAATTCTCACCCGGGCCAACCTGCGGGCCTCTGCGCTCGCCACCCACACGGCCAGCACCGGGGGGCCACCCGCGTGGTTCACCTGTCTGCCACCGGCCACAGTTGCTTCATTGATGTGCGTGGTGCGGGGCTACGAAAGCAACATGCCAGTAGGGATTTGGTCGGGGGCGGGGGCGAGTCGACCGTTCACGGTCGCCGAGTTCTGTGCCGACGCGCAGGATTTTCTCGCGCGGACCCGGGCTACCGGAGGTGCGATTCCGGTGCGCACAGTGTTGGTGCCGACTCAGGCTGCGCGGCTCTTCGAGGATCCGACTGCATGGCCCACGCTGGCCCGCTTCGACGCGGTGGTAGTGGGGGGTGGACCGATCTCCGAGGAACTCGCCACCAGCGCCCGGCGCGCGGGTATCTCGCTCGTGCGTAGTTATGGCCTCACCGAGACATGCGGCGGCATCGTGCATGACGGCTGGCCGCTGACCGGTGTGCGCGTGACCACGTTGGGCGATGAGTTGGCGGTGGCGGGCCCGATGGTGGCGCGCAGCTATCTCGATGGCCCACTGCCCACGAGCGGTGGCTACTTTCGCACCGGTGATCGGGCCACCATCGCCCCGGATGGGCGCGTGCAGGTCCGGGGTCGACTCGATGAGGTAGTGGCGGTCAAGGGCACCAATGTGGATCGGGCGGCGATCGCGCGCGTCCTGCGCTCGGTGGCGGGAGTCCACGACTGCGCGGTGGTGGCGCTGGCGCACCCCAGTGATGGGTATCGATTGGTGGCGTATATCACCGGAGATGCCACCGCCGCGGACTGCCAACAAGCCGTGGCTGCCGTGCTCGGTCGGGTAGCGGTTCCGGAAATTCGCGAGGTGCCGACTCTGCCCACGCTGCCCGGTGGCAAGGTTGACCTAGCAGCCCTGCTGGCCGATGAGTGATGAGGGCGAGGACTTCGAGATGAGCGCGGTTTCACTGCGGACGTGGTGGCTGGGCGCCCGTCCACGGACGTTGCCCGCCGCGTTGGCCCCGGTCGCGGTGGGCGCCGGGGTGGCGGTCCCCACAAGCCCCCATGACTACCGCAGCATCGATTTGCTGATCTTCGTGCTGTGCCTGGTGGTGGCGTTCGCGCTCCAGATCGGCGTGAACTACGCCAACGATTACAGCGACGGCGTCCGCGGTACCGACACGAGCAGGGTTGGCCCGGTTCGGCTGGTGGGGCAAGGCCTGGCACCGCCGGCGGAGGTGCGCCGAGCGGCCTTCGTGATGTTTGCAGTCGCGGCGGTCGCGGGCCTCGTGGTGGTATTGATTTCTCAGCAATGGTGGCTGTTGATCGCCGGGGCACTCGCGATTGCGGCGGCGTGGTTCTACACCGGCGGTACGCGGCCGTACGGCTATGCCGGCCTGGGCGAAGTCATGGTGTTTGTGTTTTTCGGCCTGATGGCTGTCGTCGGGACCGCCGCCGCGCTCACCGGGGTGGTGACTCTGATGGCGGTCGTGGCGGCAATCCCAGTGGGACTGCTGGCCTGCGCGTTGTTGCTGGTGAACAATCTGCGCGATCTGCGCCTGGACAAGGCGGCCGGAAAACTCACGCTGGCCACGCGCATCGGTCCCCACCGCACGCGCACGTTGTACGTGTGGCTGGTGTGGCTGCCGTTCGCCGTGGCGCTGGTCATGGGGATCACGGGATTGCTGGTGACCGAATGGCCGTCGCTGGCTGCTTTGCCCATCGTGACGATCCCGATGGCAGCCGCCCCGGCGCGGGCAGTGCGTAATGGCGCAGAAGGTGCGGAACTCATCGACGTGCTCGGCTCGACGGCTCGGCTGCTGCTCGTGTTCAGTCTGCTACTGGCTGTGGGGTTGGCGCTGCCTTCGTAACCA
>CAZVKB010000110.1:0-4895 GCA_964627505.1 uncultured Actinomycetes bacterium
AGGAGCGCATCACCTCGACTCGCGGTCACTCGATCACGTCGCTGCAAGCCATCTACGTGCCCGCCGACGACATCACCGACCCTGCCCCCCACACCACGTTCGCCCACCTCGATGCCACGACGGTGTTGAGCCGGCCGATTTCCGAACTAGGTATCTACCCGGCTGTGGACCCACTGGACTCCACCTCCCGGATTCTGGACCCGCACATCGTGGGTGACGAACACTACGCGGTAGCAGCGCGGGTGAAGGAAATTTTGCAGCGTTACAAAGACCTGCAGGACATCATCGCCATCCTTGGTATTGATGAACTGTCCGAAGAGGACAAAGTCCTGGTCGGTCGGGCTCGACGCATTCAACGTTTCCTGTCGCAGAACATGTTCGTGGCTGAGGCTTTTACCGGGCAAAAGGGCTCGTTCGTGCCGGTGGAAGAGACCATTCGATCGTTCAAGGCGCTGTGCGACGGCGACTACGACCATATCCCCGAACAGGCCTTCTTCATGTGCGGTGGCATCGACGACGTCGAAGCCAAGGCCGCCGAGCTGGCGAAGTAGTCCAGCCATGGCTGAGCTGACGGTCCGATTGGTGGCCACGGATCGCATTGTGTTTCGTGGCCCGGCGTCGCTGGTCGTGCTCGAGACCGTCGACGGACGAGTGGGCATTATGCCCAGACACTCCCCGATGATGGGTATTCTGCGTGACGCCCCCCTGTTGATTCGCACCGAGGAGGGCGATCAATACGCTGCCGTCCACGGGGGATTCGTTACCGTGGATCAGGACAACGTCATCATCCTCGCAGAGATCGCCGAAATGTCCCACGAGATTTCTGCCGAAGAAGCCAAAAAGACCGTGGCGGCATTGGGCCAAGCCCAAGACGACGTGTCCAAAGCTAGGCTGAAGAAGGCGGAAGTGCGCCTCGACGTGGTTGCCCGGACGCAGTCGACCCGCATGCACTGATTCCGACCCGACCGAACACCGGCCGGCCGATCTCGGCAGGCCGGTGTTGTGATTTATTCTTGCGGTTTGCCGCCTTGTCGTTGGCCGGGTTCCCACAGCACATCGCCGGTCTCCCGGTTGGCGTAGCGGCAGAGGATGAACAACAAGTCCGAGAGTCGATTGAGATACTGCGCAGGCAGCGGATTCATGCTTGGGCCGTGTTCGTGCAGCGCGGCCCAAGTGGTGCGCTCCGCTCGACGGACCACGGTGCGGGCGACATGCAAGAGCGCCGCGCCTTGTGTGCCGCCCGGCAGTACGAATGAACGCAGTGGTTCCAGTTGGGCGTTGTAGTGGTCACACGCTTGCTCCAAGCGCTCGATGTAGGACTCGGTGACGCGCAGCGGCGGATACTCCGGATCGGGTGCCACCGGCGTCGCAAGGTCCGCGCCTACGTCGAACAGGTCGTTTTGCACTGTGAGCAGGAACTCACTGAGTTCCGGTCCCAATTCGCCCAAGGTGACTGCAACGCCCACCGCGGCGTTGGCCTCGTCCACGTCGGCGTATGCCGCCAATCGGGAGTCGGTTTTGGATGTGCGACTGAAATCAGCCAAAGCGGTTGAGCCATCATCGCCGGTGCGGGTGTATATGCGCGTGAGGTTGACCATGGGAGTCAGCCTATGTCGGGGGAAATTTCAGGAAACCTTGGGCACGCCTCCTGAAGCTTTCGGCAGTATTTCTTCATGTTCACCCAGATGGCGTATTCGCACTCGATCACATACCGGGTTCGGTATTTCTGGGCAGGTAGCCATTTGCCATGATCATTTTTCAGTACGCCTTCCAGTCGGAGATCGGAGTTCGGCGTTTCGTGCGTGGTGGGCTGTTTGCGGCGATTGGTGTGGTCACCGCGGCGTTGGTTGCGGTGCTGATGATTGCCGGAGCACCGCCCGCGCAGGCAAACAATCCACCGGTGGTACCGCCAACAGAAGGCGAGGTGCAACCGCTCGGCTCAGAAGCTGCCCCGGTCAGTTGCCCGTCGGGAGCTCCGGCGGGTTCCGTGCTCGCTGGCCTTGATGTGCGAGCGGCCTGTGAACAAGCGGTAGCGCAAGCCACGAGTTACGAAGCTGCAGCGGCTATCCGCTACGGGTTCGCGAAACTAGGCACGCCTTACAGTCAGGATCCCAATCTGCGCGCCACCAGCCACTTCGACTGTTCCAGTTTTGTCGGGCGGGCGATGACCGCTGGCGGCGGGGCTGTCCGTCGCTACAACGGGCAACTAGTGGATTTTTTTCCCTACTTCGGCTGGACGGGCGCCTATGTGCCGGTGGGCACCTACTCAAGCGGCTATCGATACGGGTATGAAGGCACCAATGTGGCGCGGGTCGGGAGCTTGAGTGTCGGTGACATCATCATTCAGTTCAATGGCTCGAATCCGGCCAATTCTGCGGGAAATGCTGGGCACGCTCTGATCTATCTGGGCAATGGTCGGGTCATTCAGGCTGGTCGGGCGCCGGATGGTTCGTCCAAAGTGAGCGTAGTGAATTACACCAGCAATGGCTTCAGCAACCAGTGGTACTTCCGCTACAACACGCTCACGGTGCCCAAGACAGCCATGCCAGCAGTTCCGGGAGGTAGCACCCGCACCATTGCCACGGGCATGGCGAACGCCGCTGTCTACGGCACTCTGGCTGTTGTCAATCCGCAATCCGACGGTTACATCACCGCCTACCCTTGTGCCGAAGGCCGACCGGCAGCTGTGAGTACCAACTTCCTCGGTGGATTGACCACCTCCGCATTTGTGCTCGCGCGATCCGACGCCAACGGCAAGCTGTGCTTCTACACGTCCGCCACCACCGACCTGGTTTTCGATAAGGCACTGGTCACCCAGGTGATGGCGGTGCACAACGCCCGCCGAATGATGGATACCAGACCGGCAAACCCGGTACCGCCGGGCGGAGTGTTACGCATTCAGACCGGTGCGCCTGGAAAGACGGTGGTGGGTGCGCTGTCCGCCGTGGCACCGGTGGGCGACGGGTACCTCACCCCATTCTCGTGCGATACCCCACGCCCGCTCACCTCGGCCTTGAACTACTCCAAGACGCGCGGCGCACTCTCCGCCGGGGCCGCAGTGCGAGCAGACGCGCAAGGCATGATTTGTGTGTACTCCTCAAATTGGACACACGTACTGTGGGATCAGGTCTCCGAAACCATCACCTTGCCTGGCGCGGCGGCACGCAGGCTCGCAGACACGCGTACCCCCGCCGGCGGGATGATGCCAGTCTGGGCGGGTCACACCAAAGTGATCGATACCGGGGCGCTGAACAAGACTGTGCTCGCCAACCTCACGGTGGCCGCCCCCGCGACCGCCGGCTTCATGACTGCGTATCCCTGCGATGTGCATAAGCCGCATGCTTCCGTGATCAACTTCGCGCCAGGGCAAACAGTGAGCACCATGGTGCCGGTGAAATCCGACCCACACGGGAACGTGTGTATCTATTCCTCAGCGACAACACACGTGATCTGGGACCAGGTGGTGGCCACCGACTGGTACATCGCCGGGACCCCGGTACGCATGATGGACACCCGGACCTGAGTCTGGCGCGGTCCGCCGAAGTTTCCCGTGCGGGTCCGATTAGCATGTCGGCATGGAGGTCTTCGAGGTGCACGGCGGCGCCCGGCTGTGTGGTCGGGTGGCGGTGGCCGGTGCGAAGAACAGCGTCCTGAAGTTGATGGCCGCTACACTCCTGGCGCCGGGGGAGAGCACGATCACCGGTGTGCCGGAAATTCTGGACGTCCACATCATGGCCGAGTTGCTCCGGCGGCTCGGCGCGCAGGTGACGTTTCGGGCCGACATCGGCGAGTTGACAATCGACGTTCCCGAGCACATCGGGCACCAGGCCGACTATGACTTGGTGCGACAGATGCGCGCCAGCATTGCGATTCTGGGACCGCTGGTGGCGCGGGTCGGGGTTGCTGATGTGGCGCTGCCGGGCGGGGATGCCATCGGCTCGCGCGGGCTCGATATGCACATGGCTGGGTTGGAGGCGATGGGGGCGAGCTTCACGAGCGATCACGGCTACCTGATAGCTGCGGCGCCCAAGGGTTTGCACGGTGCCGCGATGGTGCTGGATTTTCCGAGTGTGGGTGCCACTGAGAATCTGCTGATGGCCGCTGTGTTGGCGCACGGTCAGAGTGTGATCGACAATGCCGCGCGGGAACCGGAAATTGTCGACCTGGGGGAGATGCTGATCGCCATGGGGGCCCAGATCGAAGGTTTGGGGACCTCCACGATTGCAGTGACCGGGGTGTCTGTGTTGCACCCAGTGGTGCACGCCACGGTGCCCGATCGGATCGTCGCCGGCACCTGGGCGGTGATGGCCGCACTCACCGGCGGGGACATCACGATCGACCGTGCCGAAGCCAGTCATTTGGAGATCGCCCTGGACAAGTTGACCGATGCTGGTGCGTATGTCGAGCATCAGCAGGGCGGCTTCCGGGTGCGGATGGATCGCGCACCCAAGGCCGTGGATGTAGCCACGTTCCCGTATCCCGGTTTTCCCACGGATTTGCAACCGCAGTTCATCACTCTCAACGCGGTCGCCGCGGGTGCGTCGATGGTGACAGAAAACCTTTTCGAGGCCCGATTCCGGTTCGTGCAAGAACTCCTGCGCCTCGGTGCCGATGTGCGCATCGATGGTCACCATGCATTCGTGCAAGGACCACGTCGGCTTGCCGGGGCGGCGGTGCAAGCCACCGATGTTCGCGCCGGGGTAGCGCTGGTGATGGCTGGACTCGTGGCCGAAGGAGTCACGACGGTGTCGGACATTCACCACATTGATCGCGGGTACGCCGGTCTAGCTGCCACCCTGACAGATTTGGGGGCATCGATTGAGCGGGTCACTTTGACAGATGTAGACCTTCGTGCTGGAAACCGACAACCGGTGCATCTGTAGTTTTCCCAGTTT
>CAZVKB010000110.1:4995-9386 GCA_964627505.1 uncultured Actinomycetes bacterium
GCGATCAGTTCGCGGGCGCGTTGTTCATCGCCAGGCCACACCATCAACCGGGGGCCATCGACGGTCGGGACGAGTGTGGCTTTGATCCCCGCGGCTGCCAAGGTGCGGCGCTGAATTTCGCCGTCGATATCGTTCCCGGGACGGCTCACCACCACGAGCAGGCCGTAGTCGGTCTCCGCGCCGCGCTTGGGAGGTGCGGCCACCACCGAGGTGCCACGGGCAAACGTCCAGCGCAGCAGCAGGATGAAGACGCCGATCGTGAGTCCGGCCACCAGTGGGCCGAAGAAGTAGGAGTAGGACGACCAGGCCGGCACCTCAGTAGTGTGCACCTGTCTCGGGTGCTGCGCTAGTGCAGCATGCCGGAGGCACTGCTGATCCGCCCACCCACACACGTGATCGTGGTTACCGGTCAGTAGCATGCTGGCAGGACGCGCAAATCCAAGTTTCGCTCGTGCCCGGGAGAGGTAACCATGGGATCAGTTGCAGTCATCGGTGCCGGTTTGATGGGTTCGGGAATCGCCCAGGTGGCCGCAGGCGCAGGCTATGAGGTGTTGCTGCAGGACGTTTCGCAGGCATCTTTAGACCGCGGGCTGGCGGCGGTCGAACGTTCGCTGGGTCGGTTCGCCGAGAAGGGGCGACTCACCGGGGAGGATGTCGCCGCCGCTTTGAGTCGCATCACCACCGCGACGGACCTGCATGCCGTCGATGAGGCCGACATCGTGGTGGAAGCGGTGTTTGAAGATGTGACGGTGAAGCAGGAGATCTTTGCGGCACTGGACACCATCGCCCGGCCGGATGCGGTGCTAGCCACGAACACGTCGGCCATTCCTATTACGACCATTGCTGCGGCCACCTCGCGACCGGAGTCGGTGGTGGGGACGCACTTCTTTTCGCCGGTTCCCATGATGCGCCTGTGTGAACTCGTGCGCGGATACAAAACTTCTGATGACACGTTGGCGCGGGCCCGGGAATTCGCCGAAAACGTCGGCAAGACCGTGATTGTGGTCAACCGCGATGTCGCGGGCTTTGTCACCACGCGGCTGATCACCGCCCTAGCCATGGAAGCGGTGGCCTTGGTGGAGTCCGGCGTGGCGACGGCGGAGGATGTGGACATCGCATGCCGATTGGGGTTTGGCCACGCGATGGGTCCGCTGCAGACCGCAGACATGACCGGTGTGGACATCATCACCAACGCCAGCGCCAACATTTATGCCGACACCCAGGATGAGAAGTTCTCACCCCCCGAACTGCTGCGGCGCATGGTGGCTGCTGGCGATCTGGGCCAAAAATCCGGCAGAGGTTTCTACGACTACACCTGAACGGACCCGGACCTCGGGCACCGGTGAGGTACTGCCATTTTCTAACTGACACGCGATGAGGAGGACCAGATGAGCGATCGAGCGAAGGATCGGCCCTGGCTGATGCGGACCTACGCGGGGCACTCCTCGCCGAAGAAGTCCAACGAGCTCTACCGGCGCAACCTCGCGAAGGGACAGACCGGGCTCTCGGTAGCGTTCGACCTACCCACCCAAACCGGTTACGACTCGGACAGCCCGCTGGCCAGGGGCGAGGTGGGCAAAGTTGGTGTCCCGGTTGGGCATGTCGGGGACATGCGGGCGTTGTTCGACGGTATTCCGCTCGGTGAGATGAATACGTCGATGACCATCAATGCCACCGCGATGTGGCTGCTCGCGCTCTACCAAACTGTGGCCGAAGAGCAGGGTGCGCAGCCGGCCAAGCTGGCTGGCACCACCCAAAACGACATCATCAAGGAATACCTCTCGCGGGGCACGTATGTGTTTCCGCCGGGACCATCGTTGCGTCTGATCACCGACATGATCACGTACACGGTGAACAACATTCCGAAGTGGAACCCGATCAACATTTGCTCCTATCACCTGCAAGAAGCCGGTGCGACGCCGGTGCAGGAAGTGGCGTTCTCCATGGCCACCGCGATCTCGGTGCTCGATGCCGTACGGGCCTCCGGACAAGTGCCGGAAGCACGATTCGGAGAAGTCGTGGCGCGGATTTCATTCTTCGTCAACGCCGGGGTTCGCTTCATCGAAGAAATGTGCAAAATGCGCGCCTTTGTGACGCTGTGGGATGAGATCACTGCGACGCGGTATGGCATCACAGATGCCAAGCAGCGGCGCTTCCGCTACGGCGTGCAGGTCAATTCGCTGGGACTCACCGAGGCACAACCGGAAAACAACGTGCAGCGGATTGTCCTGGAAATGCTGGCGGTGACGTTGAGCAAGGACGCCCGCGCCCGCGCGGTGCAGTTGCCAGCCTGGAATGAGGCGCTTGGTTTGCCGCGGCCGTGGGATCAGCAGTGGTCACTGCGGATTCAACAAGTGCTCGCGTACGAATCGGATCTGCTTGAGTATGACGACATCTTCACCGGTTCCGTGGTGGTCGCAGAGAAGACCGCGCAGATTGTGGCGGGCGCCCGGGCGGAGATCGATCGGATTTTGGACATGGGCGGGGCCGTGGCGGCGGTGGAGAGCGGCTACATGAAGCAGCAACTCGTGGCCTCGCACGCCGAGCGGCGGGCGCGAATCGAGGCGGGTGATGACATTGTAGTGGGGTTGAACAAGTTCACCACCACAGAGCCGAACCCACTGCTGGCCGATTTGGATGCAGCGATCCAAAGTGTGGACCCGGCGGTGGAGCAAGCGGCAATTGATGCCATCCAGACCTGGCGGGCCGAGCGGGATCCGGCTGCTGTCGAAACGGCGGTAGCGCACCTCAAGTCGGCGGCTGCGACTTCTGAGAACCTGATGGCAGCAACATTGGCGTGCGCTCGGGTTGGCGTCACTACCGGGGAATGGGCGCAGGCTCTGCGCGAGGTGTTCGGTGAGTATCGTGCCCCCACCGGTGTCGGCGGGGTCGTGGGCGTGCATGAGGCTGGTGAATCGCTGCTGCGGGTGCGGGAGGCGGTGAGCGCCACCGGTGCGGAACTAGGCGGGCGGGTGCGTTTCCTGGTCGGCAAGCCGGGGCTCGACGGTCACTCCAACGGTGCGGAGCAGATTGCGGTGCGGGCTCGCGACGCTGGCTTCGAAGTTGTCTACCAAGGTATCCGGCTCACGCCAGAGCAGATTGTGGCAGCGGCCGTCGAGGAGGACGCCAACGTGGTGGGGCTGTCGATCCTCTCCGGATCACACATGGAACTGGTGCCGCAGGTGCTTTCCGGCTTGCAAGAAGCCGGGCTGTCCGAGGTGCCGGTGGTGGTGGGTGGGATCATCCCGGACTCCGACGCTGACGCCCTGCGGGCCGCCGGCGTCGCTGCGGTGTTCACACCCAAGGACTACGACGCGAATGCGATTATGCTCTCGGTGCTTGACACCGTGCGGGTGGCGCATGGTTTGACCCCCGTCGGCAGCGCGTAAGGACTCCGTGCTTCCTGGCGTCGGGCGTGGGGCCGCTGGGTTTCGTCGCTGCTGCACGCGGATACCGCCTATGCGGATGCTCGCCGACTCACGCTCCTAGAGTCGGGAGAGCGTGGTCCACTCCATCACGAGGTCTTGTGGTGCACTGGCGAGGGACGCTGGTGCGCCACTCATGCGCATGAGGAAGGCAAAGATGCTTTTGCGCCAGCGCGCCATGCCTGGGGCATCGGTCACCAGCACGCGTGTGGAGTGAAACACAATGATGGTGCTGGTGGGGTCCATGGGGATGCCGTCCGCGGCTGCCACCGCCAGCAGGGCATGAGCGTCAGGGGTCTCCATGAACCCGTACCGCACTTCCAACCTGGTCAAGTGCTGAGCCACCTGGATCCGAGTCAGCCGTTGCGCCTCCTCCACGCTGGGCACCGGTTGTACCAGCAGCGCGACATGCAGCGTGTGTTCGCGCAGCGGTCCGCCATTGCGCAAGTATTCACACAAGGCCAAGGGGACGTGGGAACTGCTGTTGACGAACACTCCGGTTCCAGGGATGACGGCAACGTCGCGATGTGCGAGGAATTCGTGCAACTCCGCCGTCGACATGCTGCGTCGGGCCATGTGCGCGCGCAGCAAAGACAGCCCCCGCGACCAACTCATGAAGACCGTGAAGAGCACTACCGCGATCAGCAGTGGGAACCAGCCGCCATGGAAGAACTTCATGAGGTTGGCGGCGAAGAACGATAGGTCGACGAACAGGAAGAACGCCGAGACGGGAAGCAAAGCCCACAGTGGCACGTGCCACGCACGGCGGGCCACCACGGTGATCAAAATCGTGGTGATGACAAACGTTCCGGTCACGGCGATTCCGTAGGCGGAGGCGAGGTTAGACGAGTCGCGGAATCCCACTATCAGCAGTACCACCGCCACACACAAGGCCCAGTTGACGAATGGGACGTAGATTTGACCGCGCTGCTCGGCGGATGTGTGCTTCACCGTGAGCCGGGGCAG
>CAZVKB010000111.1:0-9324 GCA_964627505.1 uncultured Actinomycetes bacterium
ATGGCCGCCGAAAAGTTCGGGATGAACGCCAAGATCAGCACTGACAGCCCCATCAGCAACATCGCGCCACCGATCAGCCAGGTGCCGTAGCGCAGATCGACGAGGGCGAAGCTCCAAACCTAAAATCGCCCGAAAACCGTGGAATCGCCCAAAGTCGATTGGGCGATTCCACGGTTTCTGGGCGATTGTGCACCTGCTGCCGCAGTCACTGGCGCCACGCGACCGCAAGGGCGATCAACGTTCCGGCCACCATGAACGTCCGTCGATACGGCAACACGTCACCGGACGTCGCAGGCGACGAAGCGAGGACCCCTGTTCCCAGGGATGCCACGTTTGTACCACCTGAGTTCAATCGGGTTTCAGTCCTCATTGGCAGCCTCTCTCGCGCAGCGAATCAATCTGGATCCCGTCAGTTTGTCACTGACATCCTGGGTGTCAGCTGCACCAGCTAAGACCGCATTATGTCGGAGGTCGCTGCTACTTTCACGAGCACGCAGATCAGCGATCGAGAGGTGGGGACAATGTCACAACCAAATCCACAATCCGGATGGCCAGCCGGTCCGCGAGCGGGCACACCATGGGGTGCGATGGCCCCAGGCGGTGGGATGAGCCCCGGGGGCACGATGGCCCCAGGCGGTGGGACGGTTCCCGGTGGAATGCCAACTGGGCAACAGCGAGGTACCGGCATACCGCCACAGACCGCTTCCCCGGTGTTCGCGCAACCTTCCCGCGCCATTCCGTCCACAACCGATCGCCTCGGCCTACGCTCACGAAAACTTGGCGGCATTGTTGCTGCGACTCTGCACATCTGCGCCGCCATCGTGCTCGTGCTGATGGTGGCCATCCCGGTGGGTGTCATGATCGCCAGCGGGGGATCCTCCTCTTCATCGGGAAGCGACTCCACGAGCTCATCTGGGCAAGGCTTTGATTTGGACGGTGACGGCATTCCCGAGACCTACCCCGAGACCAGCGGGTCATACGAGGCAGCCACCCCCAGTCTGTTGCCCGATCCGAGCATCTGGGTGAGCCTGGCGCTCCTGCTGGCCTATGTTGTAGGAGGCGTGGCCACTGCCGCAGTGTTGTCGGCGCTCGGCATCATGGTCAGCCACGTGATAAGTCGCTGACGCTCACACAATAGGAGTTCACATTTATGGCCTGGCTCTTTCTCACCCTGGCGATCACATCCGAGGTGGTTGGCACGCTGGCGTTGAAAGCGAGTGAAGGATTCACCCGGCTGCTTCCTTCCGTCTTTGTGGTGTTGGGCTATCTAACCTCGTTCGCGCTGCTCGGTGTGGCCTTACGGACACTGCCGGTGTCGGTGAGTTACGCCATCTGGTCGGCTGCCGGCACAGCCATCGTGGCGATTGGTGGGGTCGTCCTCTTTGGCGAACACATGTCGTGGCTGATGGCCGCTGGTCTGGCGGTCATCATCGCCGGCGTCGTGATTGTCACCGTGGCCGAAGGGAGGGCGTGAGGCAGTTGGAAGCCCGCGACAGTGCGCCGCCGTGACTCCCACCGCGGGTCCATTCAATGGCAAGAGGCGGTACCGGAAGCTTCCCGAAACTGCCTCTGACCTGCGGTTGAGCAAACAGGACAACTATCGAACCCCAGCGGCGAACTGGAGCAGATGCTCGGGGGTGAGTGCGGCGAAGATACCTTGGTCAGCCTGTGGTGGGTGGAAGCGGGTCGTTCACCAGACGTAGGTGCTGCTCCTTGAAGACTTGCAGGCTGAGGTGGTGCGCAGGTTCCACGCCGGCGCCCTTCAGCGGGAGCTCGCCGAGATTTGCGGAGTCCATCGGACGACGATCGCAGCAATCGTGGACAGGCAAGGCAACGGGTCCACGGCTTTACGCGAGACGGGCCTCCGGTCGGTTCCACAGTGGACTGCATGGCTTCTGGTCTTGCTTCTCGTCCCTTCGAACTCGTCAGCATGATCCCAGCGACACCCGCCAGAACTGCATCGCCGCCGCGATGGGCCGACAGACCCAAATCACCTCACCGGACCCACCGGCACCGTCGTGCACACACCTCAACAGTCCGCCAGATACCAGACCTGCAACGCCACCCCACCACCCCGAATCATCACCACAAACCGCCCCTGACCAGCCCAAACGCTACCTACCCCCACACCGCTACTGCGGAACCCGGGCTAACTACAAGGCAGCTGAGTGCCAACGCGCAACAACAACAGAGCAACCGACCCTGTACGCGGCTGCTCTTCATCTATGCGGCGGACGGAGTCGCCAAAGTCACTATCCAATGAGATGGTCGCACGCCCAAGCCCAGTCGATTCGCTCTTGCTCGAGGCGCACACGCTCGCCAAGGACGTCGGACACCAGATCCTCGTAAAGGTCCTGCTCAAACGGGACCAGCCGTGACAGAGCGGACTTCGTTGGGCGCTCGTCCCGGCCCCAGCGATCACGATGGGCCAGCAAAGTGTCGCGGTCCATGAGCACCGATCGCACTTCCGGTAACCAAGCGCGAAGGCGGTCGAGGATGGCGAAACCGTGGGTATCAATATCGCCCCAATAGCGCACGTCTGTTCCTGCAAGCCACGGCAATCTTCCGACCCGGTCTACATCGAAGCCCTTGCCCCAAATCACCACACCATCATGGGGAACGTCGACGGACAGATACGTGATTTCGTTCTCGATCACAAGGGCCGATGTGGGTGTGAGGGCCAAGCCGGAGACTTCGTCGACACGAGCGACCACCTCACTCAGCGGTACGGGTAGGCCCAGCGAGGATGCCGGACGCAGCCTCACGAAATCCGGCTTGAGCCGCAGACCCAGCCCCGTCACGAACCCGCTGGCCGTCGACGGTACCTGCAGCATCTGCGCAAGCACCGGCCGGTGCCGCTCAGCGAACTTGGTGTCCACACCTGGTGCGCTGATCTCACGTAAATAGATCCCTGCGCCTCGGTGCTCGTCCAGCCAGGTGTAGGCCGCAACGATTCTGGGCATATCTTCCACGATGTCGAGCGCACGATGGGGATGGGAGCACACCCATGCCCGAACCGCCGGATAGTCCGCGGAGATCTCCAAGATCTGGCTGAATCCGCGTACCTCACGACCTACCCCAAGCAATTCCCACGCCTGCTCCAAAGTAGTGACAACAGCTCTGACCGGGATCTGGTTACGCCCGATTTGTCGGCCGCCAATGGCACCCCACTGCAGGGCGTAGCGTCGATCATCACGGCGACCGGCGTCCAGGCGTGCCACCCACGCTCGAACCGCCTCAATGTTGTCGCCGATCTCCGAGGCTTTGGGTCCTCGCAGCGGAACTTCAACACCCGCGAAAGACTCATCGCCGGCCAGCGCCCGCAAGAGAGAACCGTCATCCCATCGTCGCCGGACTCGAGCGGCGATGTCTTCTGGTGCAGTCCAGCTGCTCGTCACGAAGGCTGCCCATCGCGACGAGCGCGGTAGTCCTCAATCGTCATGGTCTGGAGGCGGGAGTTAGTCCCGTCGGGATTGTCAACAAAACCGATGGCCTTCACGTAGGGCTCAATGATGTGGACCTTCTGCAGCGGTGTCACGATCAACAACTGCAGTCCAAGCTTGGCGAACAGTTCCAAGGCGTAACTCGTGGAAGCATCAGACCCCCGGCCGAAAGCCTCGTCGATGACCGCGAAGCGGAAATCCTTCGAACGTGTGACACCCCATTCCAGGCCAAACTGATAGGCCAGTGAAGCGGCGAGAATTGTGTAGGCAAGTTTCTCCTTCTGGCCGCCGGACTTGCCATCAGAATCGCTGTAGTGCTCCCATTCCTCGTGCGTGTCGAGGTCGCGTTCTGAGGCCGAAAAGACGAACCAGTTACGCACATCGGTCACCCGACGGGTCCAGGCCTTGTCGGCCTCGGTATAGCCGTCGCGGCCACGGAATCGTTCGATGACCCGCTTCACATCGAGAAATCGCTGTTCGGAGTACTGGTCGCCGCCCACCACAAGAGCATCGTTGGTGAGATTGCGCAGATCAGCACGGAACTGCACCACATCCTGGTTTATTGTGGGCTCCTTTTCCAGGCGGATGAACCTGCCTGGGTTGTAGGGCACAGCTCGCAACGCCTCATTGATGTGCTCGAGACGCTCGTCAATTGCGGAGGCCTGCCGATTGAGCCAGTTGTTGAAGCCGGCGAGCTCCTGGATGGCGTTCTTGTTGAGTTGGTCTTTGAATTCCGACTCGAAGCGGGGCAGATCATCGTTGGCCACCCGGTCGTGAAACGCCAGGAAATCGGCCCGCGACTCCACGGAGGCATCCATATCCGCTCGCTGTTCGGGCCAGCGCTGCAGCACCTCTGCCATCGCCTGAACCAGCTTCTGGCCGTAGCCGCCCAGTTCCTTACTGAGACTGTAGATGCGCCAGTGCAGTTCATTAAAAAGTCCGGCCTTGGCATCCGCGCAATCCTCCGACCGTTGCGGCGCTGGGTCCAGCCGATTCTTTAGATCCGGATAGGCCTCTCTGGCTAGGGCGAGTTCCTCAGCTGCCTGAGTCGAGATGTACTCGCGGTCATGACGTTGGGCGCTGCGCGCCTGCTCTGCGGTCTTGGCCGTGGTGGCGAGTTCACCAGTCAGGGATTCGACACGACGACGGACAACTATCGAGCGTGCCTCAATGCGCTCTAGCCCTAGTGCGATCTCGGCAAGACGGCTGGAGCCAGAGACTAACCGTGACCGCTCGCCTTCGTATTCAGACGCCCGCGCCAGGGGTTCCGAATCATTAAGGTCTTCCCAGGACTGGTAGGAGTCCAGGCGCGCAAATCCCTCAAGTTGAGCCTGCACCCGCTCGCGTTGGCCAGTGACGGCCTCCACCTGAGACTGGGCTTGTGCAAGGGCTCGCTCCACTTCGTCGAGTTCGGAACGCAGCGCGGAAATCTTGCGCTCATTGGCCCAGCCCAAGACCCATCGCCGCGGATCGTCGACACGATGTCGATCATCTTTCTCGTGCCGCTCGCCACTGCGCACCTGCCCTTCCCGGGTGACGGCACGCTTCTCCCGGCGAAATTCCGCCAAGCTCGTAACACAGCGGTGATCGGCCCGTTTGGACAGTTCTGCAAGCAGGTACGCTTGGAATGTCCCCTCTTTTACCTCAAGGCAGTCGGCCAGCAGTAACTCTGGCCCGCGATCAGAACGCAGTGGGATGCGGCGCTCGGCAACCCGCTCGTAGGTGAGGCGTGCGCCGATCTTTCGGCCACCGCTACCAGTGAAAGTGAGGCGATTGCTGTTGACCCAGGTCGACACCTTGTCGTAGTGCTCCTGTGGAACCAGCAGGGAAAGCGCAAAGCCGCGCAAAACACGTTCCGCGGCTCCGCGCCATTCCGCTCGATCCTCGTAGACATCTAGGAGTTCCCCGGCGTAGGGAAGATCTTGTGGGCTCAGACCTAGATCGGCACACATGTGTGCACGCACGTCCACCTGTTCCACGGGCAAGTTGCTTGTGCGTTGCTCCAGGCTGGTTAATTCGCCAGATATCTCCTCGCGTCGAACTTCCAACTGCTTGGCATTGCCGATGGCGTTGGCTGCTGCCGCGTCAAGCTCACGTTTTTCCCCTGCGAGTCGTACCCGCGCCTCGGCAACGGTGGCCTCAAGTTCGGCAAATCCTTGGGCGTCTACCACAGCAGGCAGGCCAGCAACGGCCACCGCTGCTTCGAACCGGCGGCGGGCTTCGCCTCGTTTCTCTGCTTGGGCATGGGCTTCGCGGATCAGCCGTTCCAATTCACCGACGCGGTCGCCACCAGCACGTGCGCGTTCCTCGATGAGTGCGTCCCGCTCGTCGGCCAGGCTCTGCTGTGCTGCCTCCTCGGTCTCCCGCTCTACCTTGAGGCGCTGGTAAACCTCCTCGAACTGGTCGATCTCTTGGGTGAGTAGCGATAGCCGAAGTTCAGTGATGAACAGTTCGACAGCCGAACGTTCATTCTCCAGGTTTCCGCGGGTGTGTATCGCCTCGTCGTACTTGGCTGCCATCTGGACCACAGGTTGCAGCGCTTGGAGTTGTTCGCGGGCACGCTTCACCGCATTGTGCGCCTTGGTGAGGTCCTCAAAGTGGGCAATGATGTCATTCACGCGACGGGTGGGGTCACTCGGTTCCAGCATGTGATCGCGGACGAACTCATTGAGGTTGCCAACGGACTTCATCGACACGGTTTGGTGAAAGAGTTCCAGTGCTTGTTCGGAGCGAATACCGAGTGCGCGGCGAAGCGTTGTGCCATAGCGGGGAAAGTCATCGAAGATTTCGGCGCCGGAGTCTCGTAGTCGCTTACGCAAGTCCCGCAAATCGGCCCCAAAGTCAGCAAAATCGACAGCGATCGACAGTGATTTCTTGGCGGTGACATAGAACCGATAGGGCTGGCCGGTGCTCTCGCGCTGCTGGAACACCTGCGCTAGCGTCACTTCTTCTGCGTAGCCGTCATTGACAAAGACGCCAAGAATCACCGAGTAGGTTCGGGTTCCCGAGCGGAGCCCGATGGCTCGGGAGCGTCCCGATGCTTCGATGCGCTCGGACTTGTAGTGCCCTTCCACATACGAGCGCAGATCGCGTTCACGCGAGGTTGCACCGGCCGCCTTGTTGTAGGCGATCCGGTGCGCGGGCAGTAGCAAGGTGGTGAGCGCATCCACCAGGGTCGACTTGCCCGAGCCGATATCGCCGGTGAGAAGGGCAGTCTCCGAGTCGGGGGTGAGCCGCCACACTTGGCCGTTGAAGGTGCCCCAGTTGAACACCTCGAGATACTTGAGCCGATATCCGGCACGCGCGTCAACCTCGACATCAAGATCAAGATCAGAAAAGAGTTTCTCAGCCATCTACCTGTGTCCCCCCGGCATATTCGCGCAGCTTTGCGGCAAAGTCTGACATGGTCTCCGCGTCCACATAGGCCTTGAGAATGCGACGCACCTCCCAATGGTCCTGCTGGCCGCGAATCTGTCGAACAAAACCCAACTCGGCTACCTTCTTGATAGTCGTTTCCGCTGAGTCCACTACTCGCGCATCGTTGCTGGACTCGGCCTGGAATAGCCGCAACATTTCCACAATCTGCTCGGTGGTGAGTACCAGACGGCCCTCGCCTCCAGCGGTTTCAAATTCGACCAGGCGCTTGCGAAGCAGCACCAGCAGCAGGCTGACTGGATAGCTCAACCGGCGACGCCTCACTAACCGGGGCAACACTTCTTCGCCCTCCACCGTTGGCTGCGACCTGAGGTAGGCGTACCCCTCGTCATCGTCAATGACCACATCAACACCGATCATGGTGAAGTGGTCGCGGACGCCGGCACCCGACCGCGACAGGGTGATCCAGGTGTCTTCGTCGGACTCGCGATAGACCACCCCTTGCATGAGGCGGATGATCGCTGCGGAAACTGCTTGATCGCCACTCATCGGCGTCTCACCGTCACTTTCGGCAGCCGGGCACGTTTGATGCGCTCGGGATCAACGGGGTCTGCGTACTCCAAGACGCCTTCTTCCGATTCGTCCATTTCGACCTTGACGTCTCCGCTGTTGAGGGCGAGGTACCCAACTATTTCGGCCGCGCCCTGTTCAATGGGGTAGAGGGCAACAATGTCACTGAGTAAGGCGTTGGTGTTGCGCGGCATCGCAGTCCTGATGTTGTCGAGGAGTCGAGTCTGATCGATGAACGTCTGCACGAAGAGGGCTTCACCGTCGGCTTGTTGGGTCGTCGGAGGAATGAGGCTGTCGACTGCTACGCTGACCGGCGGCTGGTAGAGCGGGCGTTCGAATGGCAGGGCAATCGCGATTCCGGGCTCATCGATCTCCAAGCCGGCACCTGCCGGTGGATTGTCTCGCAGTTCGAGCGCCGCAGCCTCCACCTCGCGCACCAGGTCCGAAACGCGCCGGTTTTCCAGCCACACCTGGTCGTCCAGGAACCGACGCAGCTGCTCGGAGATTTGGCGGATGGTTCGCTGAGCACGTTCGGCAGCCTCGGACCAGTCGTGATGGACGCTTCTGGTGCGCCGATCAACCTCGACGGCATCCAGATCACTGAGGCGACTGAGCAGCTCGGACATCTCGTGCTGGCGAGACTCCGACAACAGAAACTCATAGAACGCTTGAAAGCTGCGGCCTTGGTCTGACCCTGTGATCTCGGAACGATTGCCAACAAGTTCGGCCAACAGTTCGCCCTTGGAACCGTGCCAGGTGGCGATCTTTTCACGGGCGGCACGATCGAGGCGACGGAAGTTGTCCTCCACTTCGCGAAAGTCCGAAAGCAGTTCCCGTGCCGTGGTGGTGAACTGCTGATATCGGTCGCGGACACCGGAATCCGCCAGCAGCGGGACTGCCCCGGACTCAATCTCGGCGATCTGGACGTCGAGTTCATCGCGACGGCGCCTGAGGTCGGCCAGCCGCCGCTCGGGGTCGGTGTCGGTGCCATGAACGATCTGTCGCAGTAACTCCACCGCGGTATGCAGCCGGGACTCGGTGCCAACGAAGGAACGCTCCTGCAGCGAAACCACCCAGCTATAGGCCTTTTCGAAGGCTGGAGTGACCTCGTAGTGCACATCACCATCGCCTTGTGGATAGAAGCGACGCAGGTAGCCTGACTCCGGCCCCGCCCAATCCTCGAGGTAATCCTTCGGAGACTTGGGGTACCTGACCTCGCCGCTTTCACTCGCGGTTATTTCGTTTAACGAATACAGGTGGTCGTCTAAGGCTGCTGCCACTTCACCAGCCGCACATGCCCCTCTATTGCCCTCCACAAAGAAGTCTCCTAGGAACGACAGGATCAGCACCGCATTTCCCGCCCGCAGTAGCCGCCACGCGGTGTGGCGTTGGCGCAGAGCGTCGACAGTGTCGTAGTCCATGGCGTCAGCATAAGTACAGCCTCCGACATCTAGGGCGGAGGTTCCGGCGATGCATAGCAGCTCGCAAAGGCTAGAGGTCCGCGTGTTTGGGGTGAGGTGGCTTGAGCTGCTTACGGATGTCCCGGAGTTCGGCATCGGGTGCTTGGGCTGCTGCTTGCCGATTGAGTCAGTCCAACTGCCACTCGTCAAACAGATTGGGGGGTTACCTGGCGAAATGGGAGTCCGGATCCAGCGTCAAAGCTACGCGGGCAGCGTCGTCTCGGTCGAAATCTAGACGGTTTGCGCCACCTGCTTAGCGGTTTTGGTCCTTCCGCAGGCCTTCGGCCCTTCGATGAGGATCGCCCCGATGGCTCGCATCTTGTCTGCGAGTTCTCTGGCAACGATTCGCGGTCGATTATCTGGTGTGGCGCCGCTCTAACTTTTGGCCAGCCTGAAATCTAGGAAACGGACAATCTGAAATCGAGAAAATGGATACCGTGCACCCGGTTTCCGCATGAAGTGCCTGCGTGAGCCCA
>CAZVKB010000112.1:0-9203 GCA_964627505.1 uncultured Actinomycetes bacterium
CCATGCCGTAGTTATCCACGAGGTCGTTGATGAGCCGATCGGCCACCCGCACCTTCCACTCGCGGGTGCGGGCTTGGCCTTCCTCGTCGATCGTCAATGCGACGACTGCCGCCCCGTAGCGACGCACCAGCGCCATTGTGCGGGCGAACCGAGATTCGGGACCGTCGCCGTCTTCATAGTTGACGGAGTTGATGATGCACCGACCGCCGAGCTTCTCCAGCCCAGCCTTGAGCACCTCCGGTTCGGTGGAGTCCAGCACGATCGGCAGCGTGGTTGCCGTAGCCAGCAACCCGGCCAAGGTGGTCATGTCCGCCACCCCATCCCGACCGACGTAGTCTACACACAGGTCGAGCACATGCGCACCATCGCGCTGCTGGTCCCGCGCGATCCGCACGCAGTCATCCCATCGCTGTTCGAGCATCGCCTCCCGAAATGCCTTGGAACCATTGGCGTTGGTGCGCTCACCGATGGACAGATATGTGACGTCCTGATCGAAACGCACCGGCTGGTAGAGCGAAGAGACTCCCGGCTCCGGAACCGGCGTCCGTTCGACCACCTGCGCCGCGCGCACCCGCTGCACCACTTCGCGCAGATGCTCCGGGGTGGTGCCGCAACATCCGCCCACGAGTCCGAGGCCGTAGTCGCGCACAAACACCTCGTGGGCGTCTGCCAGTTCCGTCGGAGTGAGCGGGTAGTAGGCCCCATCGGACGTGAGCTGTGGTAACCCGGCATTGGGCATACAGGAAATCCCGATGGTGGCCTGCTGGCTGAGCACGCGCAGGTGTTCGCTCATCTCGGCCGGGCCGGTGGCACAGTTGAGGCCGATCATGTCGATCCCCAATGCCTCCAGCGCGTTGAGCGCGGCGCCGATCTCCGAACCCAGCAACATCGTGCCGGTGGTCTCCACCGTGACGTGAACGATGATCGGCGCGTCCAGTCCGAGCGCCGCCATCGCGTCTTGAGCCCCGATGACAGCAGCTTTCGCTTGCAGCAAATCCTGCGCGGTTTCGATCAACACCGCATCCGAGCCGCCCTCCAGCAACCCGGCGACGTTTTCCGCATAGGCAGCCCGCAAAGTCTCGAAATCAACGTGGCCCAGCGTGGGCAGCTTGGTGCCCGGACCGACTGAACCCAGCACCCAACGGGGCTGCTCCAGCGTGCTGTACGCATCGGCGGAGGCACGCGCGATTTCCGCCCCGGCGCGCGACAGTTCTCGGATCCGATCCGCAATGTCATATTCACCCAGGTTGGCCCAGTTGGCACCAAAGGTGTTGGTCTCCACCGCGTCCACGCCGACGTCGAAATACGCATCGTGCACCGAGCGCACGATGTCTGGGCGCGTGACGTTGAGAATCTCGTTGCAGCCCTCGAGACCCTCGAAGTCCTCCAGACTGGGGTTGGCGGCCTGCAACATCGTGCCCATGGCACCATCAGCGACCACGACACGACTGGACAACGCTTCTCGCAGAGACTGACTCACGTGGCTACTCCGTTGTGATGCAGCGGCACGCTGCGGCCCCGGCATCGGTTCTCGTGGTTGGATCGGTCTTCGAGGCAGCTCACATCCCCGGGCCGATGACGAACGCCGCCATTCTACGGGCTGCCCCGCCAATGGGAGATCACGCCGCCCCGTGCTGCCACGCCTCAGCGCGACCAGCCCACCGATCCCCCCTCGCTGCGGCGTCGGTACATGTCTACGTCGGCTTGGCCCACGAGTCGCCAGAAGGCGTCATCGCCCGACTCTGCCGGCATGACGCTCACCCCAGGAGAGATTTCCCACGGCTGATCGATGTTACCGAGAGTGTCCGCAACTGTGCGCCGGATCGATTCCGCAAGACCCTCGGCCTCGGGCGGCGGTCCCACCCCGAATAGGCAAAATTCGTCCCCACCCCAGCGGGAGGCGACCACATCAGGTGCAACGGCATCGACGAGCACATCGGCGATGCCCTTGAGCAACATGTCGCCGCTAGCGTGTCCGAGCCGGTCGTTGACACCTTTGAGACCACGTACGTCCAGGAAGATGCACCACACTGTGGCGTGCTCTCGCTGGGCACCGGCCACCAGTAATCCCCACACGTCGCGACCACCACGACGGTTCCACAATCCGGTGAGTTCATCTCGCAGCCCGTTTTCCATCGAGTCCTGGACCCGCTGCGTCAATAAATGGCGGTCGGCTGTGCGGTTCACGTGAATCAACACACCGGCAAATACGCCTACCCCTAGCAGTGCCGCTTGCTTGGCAACCGTGGGATCCCAGGAGTCCTTCGTGAGCACCGCAGCCAGCCATGCGAGGATCAGCACCGACGCCGTCATGGCGAAGACCCGATGTCGAAGAATGGCGCCACCGGCGGCGACGATCATGATGGCGAGGTTGGCCGCCAGCAGCCCGTTGCCGGTGAGCCACTGTTCCAGCGGCAGCAGGAGCCCCAGAGCAATCAAGCCGACACCGATGCCCCACTGCAACACTTCGGGTGACACTGACGCGCGCCGAATATGCCACCAACCCAACATGGCGAATCCAACAATCACCAATTGCAGCGCAGGCATGACAATGCGAGCAAGCCCGGTAAGCGCGACCGCATTGATCACGGCCATCAGCAATTCAAAGGCCGCGATCGTGAGCAGCGCCCCAGGGGCGTACCGCTCGAGCAGATCCCGCTCCCTCTCGGCCCGCCACTCTTCCTCGGGATGGCGCGCGCCTGGCGACCGCCGCATGTACCCCACCCTAGTTGGTTCAGCCAAATCCACGTGCCCGCAGCGCTTCACCCACAAGGAACGCCGCATCCGGCCGCACCATGCCGTCGCCCCACACCTCATCGGCCACGGCCAGCACCTCGGCCACATCCTGCAGTGACAGTTCCCTCGCCAGCACCACAATGTCATCGATGTCCCGCTCGCCCCGTGCCGCGCGCATCTTCATGGCCAGCAGATGTCGTGGGGATGCCACATTCACGCTGATGCCAGGGGCCGATAGCGCCTCGACGGCATCGGAGTCGATCAGTCTGGGAACCATGGGGGCCACTCGGGAATTCAGCCAGTCGCTACTCAACCAGCGCCGCTCAACAGCCATCGCCCGAGCCTCTTGGAACACCACATCTGCCGGCACTGCGATGGCGTCCACGTCCCGAGTGAGCCGTCGGCTGTCGTAGGCGAGAGCGATTGCCGCGCCGCCAACTACATAGAGCTCGGCAGACACCCCGAGCGCCACCAGTCGGGCACCCAACTGCCGCAACACCTCTTCTAGCGCCTCCCGATCCAACAATTCGCTCATAGGGACACCACATTGCTCATAGGGACACCAAATTGTCAGCGTTGAAAATAACCCCGCGGCAGCGCATGGACGCAGGCGTGCGCTGCAGGTTGTATGCCGCCAGGGCAGGTTCACCCCACCACCAGATGGGTGTCACATAGCGAGTCTCGCTGCGCGTCCATGCGGGGGTTGTCGGCAGACCTCGTTGCCGGATCAGATGAACTGCCAGCCCGGCCAGAAAGGCATCCCAACGGGAGTCACCCGTGGGTGCCGGCTCAGCGAAGAAGCGCGCGAAATCAGTTGGATTCGACAACTGCCAATAGTCATCGACCGCTTGAATCACCAACCGCAGCGCTTCGGAATCAACGTCTGGGTCACGGCCAGTGAGGCTCACGGCTAAAGAACTCAACGTCGCCAGATCGCAGGACGCGTATGCAGACTCCGGCACCGGGTGCGGACACGACTCATCCGACGTCACTTCCGGAGCCACACCTGAATCCTCACCGCTCACCGCGATCGGCTCCTCACCCGATCAGCTTCTATCCGCGATACCGTGCCGCCAGGGCGTAGGTGGACGAGTCGAATCCGGGCACCTCGGTACCGTCCACCAGCAGCGGCGTGAGTTTGCGTGCGAGCACTTTGCCGAGCTCCACACCCCACTGGTCGAACGAGTCGATGCCCCAGATCACACCCTGCGTGAAGACGGAGTGTTCGTAGAGCGCAATCAATCGCCCGAGCGTGCGCGGATCCACGATGTCAGCCACGATCGTGTTGGATGGCCGGTTGCCCGGCATCACCTTCGCCGAAACCAAATGTGCTGGTACGCCCTCGGCTGCAACCTCCTCGGCGGTCTTGCCGAAGGCCAACGCAGATGACTGCGCGATGCAGTTGGCCACGAGCAAATCGTGATGATCGGGCGCATCGGCAGCCGGCAGCGGATTCAACGTGTTGCGGAAGAAGATGAAGTCGCTGGGGATCACCGTCGTGCCCTGGTGAATGAGCTGGTAGAAACTGTGCTGGCCGTTGGTGCCCGGTTCCCCCCAGAACACGGCGCCCGTGTCCGTGTCCACAGGCTCGCCATCCAACCGCACACTCTTGCCGTTGGACTCCATGGTCAACTGCTGCAGATACGCGGGAAAACGCACCAGATACTGCTCGTAGGGCAGAACAGCGACTGAACTGGTGCCCAGGAAGTTCCGATTCCACACGTTGAGCAGGCCCATCAGCACCGGCAGGTTCTCCCGCCAGGGTGCGGTGCGAGCGTGGGTATCCATTTCGTGCATGCCTGCGAGCATGGCGTGGAACTGCCCCGGCCCGATCGCCAACATGGTCGACAGGCCGATCGCCGAGTCCATCGAATACCGGCCGCCCACCCAGTCCCAGAAACCGAACATGTTGGCGGTATCGATACCGAATTCGGCAACCCCGGCGGCGTTCGTACTGACCGCCACGAAATGCTTTGCCACCGCTTCTGGAGTTCCCAGAGCCGCCACCAGCCAGGAGCGCGCCGAATGTGCGTTGGTCATGGTCTCCTGGGTGGTGAACGTTTTCGAGGAGACGATGAACAGCGTCTCAGCCGCATCGAGGTCGGATACCGCTTCGGCGAAATCGGTGCCGTCCACGTTAGAGACGAAGCGGAATGTCAGATCCCGACGCGAGTAGTGACGCAAGGCCTGATACGCCATCACCGGGCCTAAATCCGAACCGCCGATTCCAATGTTCACCACATTCTTGATCGGCTTATCCGTGTACCCACGCCACTCCCCCTCGCGCACCCGGTCAGCGAAGTCCGCCATGCGATCGAGCACCTCGTGCACCTCGGCCACGACATCCACACCGTCAACCATCAGTGCACTGCCCTTAGGCATCCGCAGCGCCACATGCAGGACTGCGCGATTTTCGGTGACGTTGATGTGCTCACCGGCAAACATCGCCTCGAAGTAGGCACGCAAGCCACGCTGTTCGGCCAGATCGCAGAGCGCAGCAACCGTCTCGGCGTTGACTCGTTGCTTGGAGTAGTCCAAATAGAGACCGGCACCTTGCGCCACCAGCGAGGTACCCCGCTTCGGGTCAGCGGCGAAGAACTCCCGCAAAGTGGTGGCAACGGTGGAATCTGCCAAAGCCTGCAACTGCTGCCATGCCGGTGCGGTGGTCGGGCTGTTGCCGCGTGGTGTCATGGGGAAACCTCCTGGAGCGTCGGACGAGTGAGTGGGATGCTGGGTGTTTCCTACGATTGCGTGTCAGCCGTCAGTTTGAGCTTCGGGTTCCCGCCATCCACCGACCGAGCGAGCCATGTCGATCGCTGCTTGCGGACCCCACGTTCCCGGTCGATAGCCCTGAGCTTTCGGCGGGTCATTCAAAATCGGTTCGACGATTCGCCAGGTCTCATCCTCAGTGGACTGATCCGGGAAGAGCGTGTGATCGCCCCGCATGGCGTCAGTCAGAAGCCGCTCATAGGGCGTGGGCATGTAGCCCAAGGTGGCACCGAAGTCGACATTGAGCAGTTGCGGGGCAGCTTTGTCCACACCCGGTTGCTTCACGCGCAGCGAAACACCGACCCCGGCATTCGTCCCGATGCGCAGCACGATGTCATCGTGACCGGCATAGCGAATCGTGTGACCACTGAGACTGACCTTCGGCGGGGGCTGCAATCGCACCACGATTTCCGTGGCCGTCATGGGCATTTTCTTGCCAGTGCGAATGAGCACCGGCACGCCCGACCAACGCCATGAGTCGATCGCCAGACGCAAGGCCACAAAGGTCTCCGTATCGGAGTGCTTGGCCACCCCAGGCACCTGCAGATAACCGTCATACTGCCCGCGCACCACATGTTTGGGATCGGCCGCTTCGACACCGCGGAAGAAGTCCAGACGGCGCGAGGTCACCGAACCACCCGTGGGCGGCTCCAGCCCGGTCAGCGCCAAAATTTGCAGCAGGTGATTCTGCACGACGTCGCGCAGCGCCCCGACCGGATCGTAGAAGTGGCCCCGATCCTCGACGCCAAACTGCTCGGCCATCGTGATCATGATGCTGCGCACATGCCGCCGACTCCACAACGGCTCCAACAAACTGTTGGCAAAACGCAGGTACAAGATGTCCTGAACCGGTTCCTTTCCCAGGAAGTGGTCGATTCGGAAGAGTTGCTCCTCACTGACCACCAGGTGTAGTTCGTCAGCCAGCGCAGCAGCACTCGCGCGGTCGTAGCCAAACGGCTTCTCCACCACCAGACGCGCATTGCCTTTGAACAGCCCCACGGCCCCAAGCCCTTGCGCCACGCGATCGAACAACGACGGCGGAATCTCCAGGTAGAAACACGGTGCCGACACTCCCGCCAAGGCAGCAGCGACCTCGTGATAGAGATCCTCGTTGCCGAAGTCCCCGGAGATATACGTCATCTTGGCCATCAACCGGGAGAAGACTTTCTCGTCCAGCGGCTCACCGGCGTGCTCCGAAATCGCCGCGCGAGCGCGATTGGCCAGCCCATCTGGGCCCCACTCGTTGGCCGCCACCCCGAGGACCGGGACCGTGAGCAACCCGCGCTTCTCCAGTCGATAGAGCGATGGCAGCGTCATCTTGTACGCCAAATCACCGCTGATGCCAAAAATCACTAGATAGTCAGAGTCGCCCAGCGCCATGAAACCTCCCAGTCCCGGCCCAATCTAGTCTCGCTCACGCCGGTATTCCACCTCTGCGCCCACTCTGCGACATGGCCACTCATGCAATGCACCGTAAATGCCACATGAAGCCTGCCCCGATTGGGCGCACATCTGCTGTCCGCGCGTGCCAGACTGCAAGGAAACTGGCCGCAGGCCCCGCACACTCAAGGAGAAGCACAGTGACCACAGACAAGCCAATGACGTTGGGAATGGTCGGACTCGGCCGGATGGGCGCCAACATGGTGCGCCGGATTCTGGCCGATGGCCACCACGCGGTGGTGTTCGACACCAACCCCGACAACGTGGCAGCACTGGTAGCCGAGGGCGCGACCGGCGCTGCCTCACTGGCCGAACTGAAGGCCAAGATGACTGGACCCCGCCACGTGTGGATCATGGTCCCAGCCGGCGCGGTCACCGATTCGGTAGTGGCCGAACTCGCCGATGTCCTGGAACCGGACGATGTCATCATCGACGGGGGAAACTCGTACTACCGCGACGACATTCGGCACGCCGAAAACGTCAAGGCCAAGGGCTTGCATTTCGTGGACTGCGGCACGTCCGGTGGCGTGTGGGGCTTGGAGCGCGGCTACTGCCTGATGATCGGCGGTGACGACGTGGCGGTCAATCGACTCACCAGCATCTGGCAGTCGCTGGCCCCCGGAGTCGGTGACATCGACCGCACCCCAGGGCGCACCGGCGACTTCAGCCCCGCCGAACAAGGCTGGTTGCACTGTGGCCCAAGCGGCGCCGGTCACTTCGTGAAGATGGTCCACAACGGCATCGAGTACGGCATCATGGCCGCGTACGCCGAGGGCCTCAACGTGCTGCATAACGCCAATGCCGGCAAGCGTCCCGCCTCCGCGAGCGCCGAGGTGGCCCCGCTGAGCGACCCGCAGTACTACCAGTACGACCTCGACCTGCCCGACATCGCCGAAGTCTGGCGCCGCGGTTCGGTGGTGGGTTCCTGGTTGCTCGACCTCACGGCAATCGCGCTGAAGGCCAACCCGGACCTCTCGGAGTTCGGGGGCCGGGTGTCGGATTCCGGCGAAGGTCGCTGGACTTCGATCGCGGCTATTGAAGAGGGTGTCCCGACACCGGTGCTCACCTCGTCGCTGTACTCGCGTTTCGCTTCGCAAGGCAACGCACTGTTCGCCGACAAGATCCAGTCCGCCCAGCGCAAGGAGTTCGGCGGCCACGACGAGTTGCAGAAGTGACCAGCAGCAGTCCAACGATGCTGTAGCAACCCACCACCATGTCGGTCGCTGCGATTACCAAACCCACCCGATCCCCACTGCCCACCGGTTTCGGCCGACTGGCAGTGGGGGCGATCGGGGTGGTGTTCGGCGATATCGGGACGTCGGTGCTCTACGCCTTCGAAGAGATCTTCTCCGGCCCCAACGTCATCGACGTCCAGACCAGTCGGGCCATGGGTGCGGTGTCGATGATTTTCTGGACCCTCACCCTGATCGTGTCGGTGAAGTACGTCCTTGTGGTGATGCGTGCGTCCAACCAAGGCGAGGGCGGCATCATGGCGCTTACGGCGCTGATCTCCCGGTTGGAACTTTCGCCTCGCCTTTTGGCAGTGCTCGCCGGGCTGGGAGTGTTCGGCGCTGCACTGTTCTACGGCGACGGCATGATCACGCCGGCCGTGTCGGTGCTCAGTGCGGTGGAAGGCATCGAGGTCGCCGCACCCGGGCTCAAACACTGGGTCGAAGTCGTGGCACTCGGGGTGCTGATTGCCCTGTTTGCCGCCCAAAAGTTCGGCACTCACCGGGTCGGCGCCGCATTTGGGCCAGTCATGCTCGTCTGGTTCGCTGCGATATCGCTGCTCGGGGTGGCGAGCATTGTGCAAACCCCCGAGGTGCTCAAAGCGATCTCTCCCACCTACGCACTGTCGCTGATTCTCGCCGAGCCGCTGGTGGCGTTTCTCTCCCTGGGCTCGGTGGTGCTGTGCGTCACCGGTGCTGAGGCGCTCTACGCCGACATGGGCCACTTCGGCGCCAAACCCATCCGGGTGTCATGGTTCACCATCGTCACTATCGCGCTATTCCTGAACTACTTCGGCCAGGCCGCCCTGGTGATGCGGCAGCCCTCTGCTGCCGACAATCCGTTCTACCTGCTGGTCCCGCAACCTTTGCTGTGGCCGATGATCATCTTGGCCACGATGGCCACGGTGATTGCCTCGCAAGCGGTAATTTCCGGCGCCTTCTCCATGACCGAAGAAGCGATCCGATTGCGCTACCTGCCCCGGCTCACGGTGAAGCACACATCCGCCGAGCAGCGCGGTCAAATCTACG
>CAZVKB010000113.1:0-9145 GCA_964627505.1 uncultured Actinomycetes bacterium
CCCCTAACCTTCTGATCCGTAGTCAGATGCTCTATCCGTTGAGCTACGGGCGCAGGACTGCCACAGCAGCCTGGACAAGGGTAGCGCACCGAAAGTGCACGGCGACACCAGGCGCAGGGGTCGCAGCCGCAGCGCCGCGGGTCTCAGCCGCCCGAACTGCGATCCCGGCCGCAACTGCATTCGCAGGCGGGCCACCACAACCACTTAGAATCACTGTCCAGGAGCAGAACTTTCCCGTTACTGGCCGTTGGGAGGTGGCATGCGTCGGACTGTCACCGTTCTGGGCACCGTATTAGCCGCCTTCGTCTTGGCCATGGGATGGCTGGCCATCAGCCCAACGACGTTGGCCGGCGATGAGGGCAGTGCCTCGCTGAGTGTGATCGCTGAAAGCGCTGCGCCCGCCGAGGTCGCGATCACGGTCGCAGGTCCTTACGGCTACGCGGCCGAGTTCACGGGCACCCAGGTGCTGCGGAATCTGGCACCCGGCGAGTACTCAGTCACGGCCACAGCAACAGTGTCCGCAACTCAGGATGGCAGTAGTGCGGCAACGGCCGTGCCCGCAGCAGTCACAACAACCCTGACTCCGCTGCAGCACGAAGCCGTCACGATCACGACGCTGCCCACCCGACTCGTCGGCGGCGTCGAAAGCCAGCCAACAACGCAGGGCTACCGCCTTGAGGCTGACACTATCCGGGGCCCGGCCCGATGGAATCCCTGCCAGCCCATCACCTGGGCTCCGGTGACTCCGCTGCCTCCTAGTGAGGAACCGCTGCTCACCGCCGCGTTCGCCGAGGCCAGCGCCGAAAGCGGTCTGACCTTCCAACAGGTGTCCCCCGCAGATGATCCCGCAGTTCAGGTGGACATCACAATGGTGAACGGCGATCGCGTAGACGGCGAGGGCACGATTGTGTATTTCCCGCCGACCGAAGCCACCAATCCGCGCGCTACCGGGGGACGACTCGAAGCGGCCATCGGTGATGACACTCCCCGCGCTCTGCGAATCGCGCTTTACTTGCACGAAATCGGCCATGTCATTGGGCTCGGCCATGTGGATGATCCCGCCCAGGTGATGTACCCCACCTTGGAGGAATCCGATGGCGACGGTTTTGCCGCGGGTGATCGGGCCGGGTTGCGCGCTTTGGGTGCTGCCGCCGGTTGCCTGACCAATCCGCTGCCGGCCCAAGATGCCAGCGCCAGCGTCCGCGAAACCAGCGGCACGCCGCGCACCTTGGACGTGCGCTGGTTCCAGCCTGCGAGTGACCCCCCGGTAACGAGCACGTCGCTACGGCTGATCACGGGTACCGACGACGCCCGGTCCATTCAATTGCTAGGCCTCCCGGCCCTACCTTCGGCCGGTGACCTCCAAGCCGCCACAGTGGGCGCGGCCCAAGCGTGTGAGCCGGGTGCGCAATTGATTCTGGTGTCCCAGAACGCCAACGGCGAAACCGATACCCCGGTCACCCTCACCGGCTGTCCGCGCTAACGTCTCATAGCACCAGAGCTTGTAAGGAGACGCCGTGGAATTCGAGCAGATCATGGAGTTCGTCTCCCGCGGTTTCGAAGCTGTCGGGGTCGCGGTGCTGGTGCTTGGCGGGGTCTGGACCTGCATCAAGGCGATTGCGAACGCCCGCGCCGGCGCCGACGTGTACACCGGCGTGCGTCGGGATTTCGGCCGTGCGCTGCTGCTTGGGTTGGAGATCCTCGTTGCCGCCGACGTCGTAAAAACCGTGAGTGTCGCCACCACCCTGGACAATGTTGTGATCCTGGGAATCCTCGTGCTCGTGCGCACTTTGCTCAGTTTCTCCCTCGACATCGAAATCGAAGGAGTCGCGCCGTGGCGTCGAGCCTTGATCCCGGGCGCCACGTTGATGGCCGCGACCAACCCATCAAACCCAGCCGAGAAATGAACAACCGCCGTTGGGGCACGCAGGTGCGCGAACCCCAACGGCGGTGTGGGCGGAGGCGGAGGGATTTGAACCCTCGATGGGGTTTGATCCCCAAACCCGCTTAGCAGGCGGGCGCCATAGACCGGACTAGGCGACGCCTCCCGACCGCCCCATAGGGTACCTGATTACTCGGGCGCAGAGACTCGCGAGGGCGCTCCGGCGCCGAAGGCCCCACCCATCGCCTCCAAGGCTTTGGTCATTTCCACCGGCAGGATCCAGACCTTGTTGGCCTCACCTGCGGTCATCGCCGGCAGGTGCCGCATGAACTCATAGGCCAACATGCGCTCGTCGAGGTCCTGTCCCCGCACGGCTTCGAACACTTCGGTCAGCGCCGCTGCCTCGCCAGCAGCGCGTAGCCGCTGCGCTTCGGCGGCACCCTCGGCGGCCAGAATCGCCGCGGCCCGCTCACCTTCCGCGGTCAGAATCGCCGACTGCTTGCTGCCCTCCGCCGTGAGGATCGCCGCACGTTTGTCCCGCTCGGCCCGCATCTGCTTCTCCATCGACTGCTGCACGCTGTCCGGCGGGTCAATGGACTTCAGCTCCACCCGGGTGACCCGCAACCCCCAGCGCCCGGTGGCCTCATCGAGCACTCCGCGCAACTGGGCATTGATCTGGTCGCGCGAGGTGAGCGTGGTCTCGAGATCCATTCCGCCGATCACGTTGCGCAGCGTGGTGACGGTGATCTGTTCGATGCCCACGAGGTAGTTCTGAATCTCATACGACGCGGCTTTGGCATCGGTGACTTGGAAGTACACCACCGAGTCGATGTTTACCACCAAGTTGTCTTCGGTGATCACCGGCTGCGGCGGGAACGAGACCACTTGTTCGCGCATATCGATCAGCGGTTTGACGCGATCCGCCACGGGGATCAGGAACGATAAGCCCGGCATTAACGTGCGGTTGTAGCGGCCGAGTCGCTCGACGATGCCCGCGTGTGCCTGCGGCACGATCTTCACGGATTTCGCCAACACGATGATCACCACCAACAGTGCCAGGATGCTGCCGATCAGGGCTTCCATGGAGCGCCTCCCTACGAGGTGTCTTGTCGGGTCGATTCCTATCCAACTAACGCCGTGGCGCCCTGAATCTCCAGCACCATCAAGCGTTCCCCGGGTTCGTACGTGGAGTCACCGTCGTACGGCCGGGCTGACCACACATCAGCGCCGATCCGCACCAAACCGCCATCCGGGGACACTGGATCCACGACGATGGCGTCCGCGCCGCGCAACGCCTCCACCCCGGAACGCAGTTCGGGCTTGCGGGATTCCCCCTTCATCGCCAAAGGTCGCACAACCACGGTCATCACCAGGCTGACCACCACCAGCGCCACCACTTGCCACAGCGGCGCACCTCCGAGCCCCGCAACGATCGCCGCCGACCCGGCACCCGCGGCGACCATCGCCAGCATCAGGGTGCCTGTCAGCATTTCGGCACCGAGGAGCACCGCTGCTGCGATTAGCCACCAAATCCAGGGGTCCACATCGCCAAGTGTAAGCCGGATCGCGGCAGGCGGACACTGGGCGCAATACCGGGGTGGACCGAACTAGCCCACCGAAGATTGCGAAACCGACGTGATGCGCGCCACCGCGTCTGCCGGTACCTCGTTGACGAACACGATGGTGCCTTGGGCGGATTGCCCGGGTGCGACGTTGGGGAGCACCACCTTGCCCGTGGCGTAGTCCGTCATGGAATCGGCGCTGCTGGCGGCGACCTCCACCTCAAATTCCGCGGTGTAGGTATCGGGATTGTTCACCGTCACCGGAATCGATGCTGTTCCGGCGGCTCCCGGTACCAGGGTGCCCAGGGTGACGTTTTCATATAGGTCACCCATGCCGAAGTCATCGGTCACGCCCGACTCCACCGACGGATCCACAACGACCACGCTCCCGGCCGGTTCCGGTGTCGCGCTGGTCTCGGCACTCCCGGCACTAGCACAACCAGCCAACAACGCGCCGACTGCACACACACCCATCACGGCGACTCGAATCCGCATAGCCCGCTCCCTTGTGTGACCCTGAGATTGCCCGACCCTGGTGTGGGCAACAGGGGTGTGACCCAGTATTCGACCATAGGAGACGGCGGCCATCTGGGTCGTGGTGGCCGCGCCGGCATTCGCCCGGACGAGTGGAATCGTTCCCGCTCGGTGAGATCCCCTCTGGGCAACACTTCGGGACTTTAGACCCAAGAACTGTAGGCATTTGTAGGCATATGCTTCATTGCATGCCAACTGCGCTGCAATCGTCGCCACGATTGCTGACAGTGCGACAGCTGCAGGAACTTCTCCACATTGATCGCTCCACCATCTATCGCATGGCGTCCGACGGCAGGCTGCCCTCAGTCCGCGTGGGCAAGCAGCTGCGTTTTCCCGCCGCCGAAATCTCCTCGCTGCTTGCCAGTCAGCCCGGCGATTCTGTCACCGGCATCGCAGCAGCCGCGCTGAGTCCCACCGCCGCCACCGCCGCCATCGAGGTGGCCTCGCAAATGCTGGGCGTGATGATGGTGGCCACAGATATGGCCGGCCACCCGATCACTCCGATCGTCAACCAATGCCCGTGGTTCGCCGCGCACGCCTCCGACACCGAAACGCTGGAATCCTGCCTGAACGAATGGCGCGTGATGGCCGCCGACACCGATCTGGCCCCCCGCTTTCGGATCGGCAGCCTCGGTTACGAGTGCGCCCGGGTCTTCATCCGCTCAGGTTCGGCTCTCGTCGGAATGATCATCGCCGGGGGCGTGGCGCCAACTGAGGAGCACGGCGTCGCTGATGGACTGATTCATCTCGACGCCAGCCAACGTCAGCGCGTTCTGGATACGCTGCCCGTGGTGGCCCGCGCCATCGCGCTCGCGCAGCCAGCTTCCGGATCCGACGACAACATCAGCTCTGTCCCACCAAGCTCCATTCCCGGAGCGCAAACCCAAGGAGAATTGTGAAGAGGTTGGTTGTTCTGGGTGCCGGTACGGCCGGCACCATGGCTGTGAACAAATTACGCCCCCAGTTGCCGCGCGATGAGTGGCTGATCACCATCGTTGATTCCAACGACACTCACTACTACCAACCCGGTTACCTGTTCGTGCCCTTCGGCATCTACCGACCCGACGAGATCGTCAAGCCGAAGGCGCGGTTCATCCCGACCGGTGTGGACATGGTCCTCGGCGAGATCGACAAGGTCGAAGCCGACGACAACAAGGTGCTGCTCGTAGACGGCACGGAACTCCCCTACGACTACCTGATCATCGCCACCGGCACCTCTCCGCGCCCAGACCAGACGCCGGGCATGGACGGCGACGAATTCCGCAAGAGCGTGCACGAGTTCTACACCTACGAGGGTGCCGTTGCGCTCGGCGAGAAACTGCGCGACTGGGAGGGTGGCAAACTCGTCGTGCAGATTTGCGAGATGCCCATCAAGTGCCCGGTGGCACCGCTGGAGTTCACCTTCCTCGCCGATGCCTACTTCACCGAACAGGGCATGCGCGACAAGGTGGACATCACCTACGTCACGCCGCTGGAGGGTGCATTCACCAAGCCAGTCGCCTCCAAGTACCTCGGCGACATGCTCGACACCCGCAATGTGCACCTAGAGTCCGACTTCATGATCGAGAGCGTCGACGATGAAGACAAGAAGATCGTGTCGTTCGACGAGCGCGAGATTCCCTTCGACCTGCTGGTGACCATCCCGGTGAACATGGGCGCGGACTACATCGCCCGCTCCGGCCTCGGCGACGATCTCAACTACGTCCCGGTGGACAAGCACACGCTGCTGTCGAATGCCCACGACAACATCTTCGCGATCGGCGACGCCTCCGACATCCCGGCGTCCAAAGCCGGTTCGGTGGCGCACTTCTCGATGGACCTCTTCCCCGAGAACTTCCTGCGTCACATCGCGGGCCTGAAGATGACCGAGCCGTTCGACGGCCACGCCAACTGCTTCATCGAAACCGGCCACGGCAAGGGTCTGCTGATCGACTTCAACTACGAGACCGAGCCGCTGCCGGGCAAGTACCCGCTGCCGGGCGTGGGGCCGTTCTCGCTGCTCAAAGAGACCGAGATGAACCACTGGGGCAAGGTGATGTTCCGCTGGATGTACTGGAACATTCTGCTCCCCGGTAAGGAACTCCCTCTGCCCGCGCTGATGTCGATGGCCGGGAAGGAAAAGGTGGACATCTCATGAGTGACATCATCGCCATCAGCGAGGAGGTGAACGAGCCCAGTCCGGCTGCGATGCAGGCCCAGCTCGATCGCCTCAGCGCGCAAATGGACTGGATCGTCGAACAGATGCAGGCGCAGGCCCAAGCCCGCGAACAGTGGACGGATTTGGCTGACACCATGGTGCCGGTGACCCGCGGCGCCATGGACATGGCCACGGCGCAACTCGAGGAACTCAGCGCGGACGTCACCATCGACGACGCCACGCGGTTTGCCAAAACGCTGGCGCGCTCACTGCCCACGTTGGAGGCGCTGCTGGCCCAACTCGACGGATTGTCGGCGTTGGCCCACGACGTCAACAGCCTCAGCGGGGCGGCCATGGGCAAACTCACCGACGTGCTGCAAACTGCGGAGGACAAGGGCTACTTCATGTTCGCCCAGGAAGGCGCGGCGATTGCCGACAAGGTCGTCACCGAATTCAGCAAGGAAGACGTCCATGCCCTCGGCGACAACGTGGTCACCATTCTCAATGCCGTCAAGGAGATGACCCAGCCCGAGGTGATGGGCTTGGTGAAACGTACCGCCATGACGGTGCAGGCCGCCGAGGAAGAACACGTGGCACCGCCATCGATGTTCGCCCTGCTGAAATCAATGCGCGACCCGCAGACCCGCCGCGGCCTAGCCCGAATGTTGGCCATGCTGCACTCCATCGGCTACGACGACCCCAACGCCGGTCATCCACCGATCGCACCACCGCGGAACTGAGCAGTGCGCTTGCCCCGCGAAGCTTCGGGGTGATCTCGTATTCTCAACACCACATACCCAATGACTCACCAGATTAGGAAGGAACACCATGCCGACTGCCACGATCGCGGGCTACGACGTCCAGATCAATGATGAAGGCTTCCTCACCGAGTACGACGAATGGAACGAAGACATCGGCGCCGCGCTGGCCGAAAACATCGGCATCACCATGACCGATGAGCACTGGGCACTGATCAAGTGGCTGCGCGAGGACTACAAGGAAAAGGGCGAAACCGCCACCACCCGCCGGGTGCAGACCGTCGGCGGCTTCCCCACCAAACAGCAGTTCCAGATGTTCCCCAAGAAGCCAGCCAAAAAGATGTCGTACGTCGCGGGACTGCCCAAGCCCCACGGCTGCGTCTGAGACGAGGAGAAACCCATGAGCATCATTCCCGATTTCGGTGACGACGAAGAGAGCGACCGCAAGTTCGTCATCATCTGCTCCAAAGGCAACCTCGACATGGCCTATCCCGCTTTGGTGTTGGCCAACGCCGCGCTCGGCGAAGGCATCGAAACCCACTTGTTCTTCACCTTCTGGGGTTTCGACATGATCACCACCTCCCGGATGCACAACCTGCAGTTCTCAGCAGTGGGCAACACGGCGATGCACCTGCCGGTGGGCGACATGCGCGTACCGCAAGCGCTGGCACCCGTGCCGGGCATGACCACACTGTCGACCAAGATGATGAAGAAGCAGATTGCCGATCTCGGGATTCCCGAGGTACCGGACTTTCTGGATCAGATCGTCGCTGCCGGTGGTCACCTGTGGGCTTGCCGTATGTCCGCGGACATGAACAACCTCACCGAGAGCGACCTCTACGAAGGCGTCGAGGCAATCATCAACGCCAGCGACTTCATCGAGATGACTGACGGCGCACAACTGCTGTTCATCTAGAAGTTCACACTTCAGCACCACACTCCGGGCCGCTATCGGCTTGCCCACCCCAGGGCCAGCCGATAGCGGCCCGGTTTCTTTGCGTCACTCGACATCGCGTGCTCATTTCGAGGTGACAACAAGCTATGGGCCCCGACACAATGCGAGATACGTCTCACCATGCCGCGTACACGATTGAAGGTTCGAAAATGCGGAAAGTATTCACCGCACCGTTGTTGGCACTGGCACTTGCGACATCATCGCTCGTCGCCCTCCCCGCTGCCCAAGCTGCTGCCCCCTCGATGGCAGACCAAGTGCGTGGGTTGCTGACAGCGGAGACCACCGATGGGGCGTCCGGCACAGCCGCGCCGGTGAGTGTCGAGTTGAGCTCGCCGGCTGCGCAAGCGCCGGAGCGTGGCATGGTGACGTTGAACTCCAGCGTGCAGGGAGCCGCGGGCGCTGGAATGCCGGTGGCGTTTCAACGGGTTGATCCAGGCAGCGGGCAATGGCTGACCGTCGGTACCGCCACATCCAACGCCCAAGGTCAGGCGGCCGCGGAGGTTCCCGCCGGCGACGGCGCACTCGGTAGTTTCCGGGTGGTCGCGCCTGCCCCCGCCCAGGGTGTGGCGGCAGATGTCACGATTCCCACAGGAGCTGCGGCCTCCCCGGTGCTGCAACTCGCATTGGCTTCCAATGCCGCCCCAGTCATCAGTTCGCTGACTGTGACCGTGGGTTTGCCGATGAAGGCCGACGGTTCCGTCCCGATGGCACCTCCCGTGACCAACGCTGCCGGCAATGCCACTGCCATGCTCGTCGCCCCGGTTGCCCCCGGTGCCGACATCATGTTCCGGGCGGTTGCGGGTTTGAACTCTTTTCCGTCGGCACCAGCTGGCCCATACACCGTGACGATCGATTCGACGAGTCTTTACAATCCTCCCGCCTACAGCACCAGTGGCGGTTCGCAACCCAACACCATGCCCAGTGCCCCCGGGGTGATGATCAAGGCCCAGAAGCTCGATCCCGCCGGTGCCACGGTGGTGGACAAGCCGCTGCAGTACCCAGCCATACCGGTGAACAATCCGCTGGACCCCGCCAGCCCGATCGTGCTTCCGCAGGTGGCCGGCGCGGGCGCGCCCCCATGTCTGTTCCGGGGTAATTCGGCTGACCCATGTGTGGTGGGCGCCACCGATGGCGCCGGACAACCCAACCCGCTGGGTCCGGCAGATCAGTACCGGATCATGTATTCCGACAAGCGCTTCATCATCAATCCGCCCCCGTTTGCCGACGAGCAGTCGTTGGGTGCGGACAACGCCACCCTGGAAGCCGCCACCGCGTTGGTGTTCATCCCCAAGAACGCCACGGCGGACTCCAAAGTGG
>CAZVKB010000114.1:0-9091 GCA_964627505.1 uncultured Actinomycetes bacterium
CGATGCAGGGCCCGGTGGACATCCCGGTCCGCGCGGCGCTCAGCAATGTCAGCGAAGCCAGCACCACCAGCAACTCGAGCCATTCCAGCGATGCCAGCGAGGCCAGCAATTCCAGCCACACCAGCAATTCCAGCCACACCAGTAATGTCAGCGATGCGAGCGCACCGGGGGAGAACCAATGACGGATGCCGCGATCACCCCGCCGGGGGAGTTTGATCATGCCCGGGCGGAAGCCGCAGTGCGGGAGTTGTTGTGGGCGGTGGGTGAGAATCCCGACCGCGATGGCTTGCTCGATACCCCGGCGCGGGTGGCGCGGATGTATGCCGAGGTATTCGCGGGCCTGCGTCAGGATCCCGCGGACATCATGGCCACGACCTTCGACCTTGCCCACGATGAACTCGTGCTCGTGCGCGACATCGAAGTGTGGAGCATCTGCGAACACCACCTCGTGCCGTTTTTCGGCGTCGCGCATGTGGGCTACATTCCCTCCGACGGCGGCCGCATCACCGGGCTGTCCAAAATGGCCCGCCTCGTGGATCTCTACTCTCGACGCCCACAAGTGCAAGAGCGCCTCACCACCCAAGTCGCCGACACCATGGAGGAGTTCCTGGATCCGCGGGGGGTGATCGTCGTGCTGGAGTGTGAACATCTCTGCATGGCGATGCGGGGTGTGAAAAAACCGGGCAGCCGCACCATCACCAGCGCGGTGCGAGGGCAATTGCGCGATGTTGCCACCCGGGCTGAGGCAATGTCGTTGATCATCGGTTCGTGACCGTGCGAGTGCCGCTCGGGTTGCCCGCTGGGTTGGCGGCTGCCGGCCGCACCTTGGTGTGGGGTGTGCTCAACGTGACCCCGGACTCTTTCAGCGACGGCGGGCGGCACGCCGATCCGGCAACTGCTGTGGCTGCCGGGATGTCGATGTTCGCTGCTGGTGCGGACCTGGTGGACGTCGGTGGCGAATCCACCCGACCGGGTGCCCAGCGAGTATCGGCAGCCGTCGAGGAAGCGCGGGTGTTGCCGGTGGTGGCCGGGCTAGTCGAGCGCGGCGTCCCGGTGAGCATCGACACGATGCGCGCCAGCACTGCATTGGCTGCCGTTGAACTCGGTGCCGCCGTGGTGAATGACGTGAGCGGTGGTTTGGCCGATCCGGACATGTTGCCAGCCATGGCCGGTGTGCATGTGCCGTACGTGGTGATGCATTGGCGCGGGCACGGGTGGGATATGGACGAGCGGGCCACCTACACCGACGTGGTGGCCGAGGTGCTTGCAGAGTTGCGCGCCCGACTGCACGCGTGCGACGACGCCGGGATGGATCGGCGCCGGGTGATTCTGGATCCAGGCATTGGTTTCGCCAAGCGGCCCGCCCACAACTGGGCATTGTTGCGTGCTTTCCCGCGCCTGCTCGACCTCGGTCAGCCGGTGCTGGTGGGGGCATCGCGCAAACGTTTCCTCGGCGCGCTGCTGACCGACTCGGCCGGCGAGCCCCGGGACATTCCCGGACGGGAGGCGGCAACCGTGGCCGTCACCGCGCTCGCTGCTTCCCATGAAGCCTGGGCCGTGCGCGTGCACGATGTCCGCGCGAATGCCGACGCTGTGCAGGTGGCGGCGGCATGGCGGGGTAGCCATGTCTGACTTCATCTCCGTCACCGGGATTCGGGGATTCGGCCATCACGGGGTCTTGGCGCACGAATCGGAACTGGGTCAGGAATTCTCGGTCGATGTCACGCTGGGCACCGACATGGGGCCGGCCGCCCGCAGTGACGACCTGGCGGACACCATCAACTATGGCGAAGTTGCCGCGACCGTCCATGAGTTGATTACCGGCGAGCGGTGTGACCTGATCGAAACACTTGCCGACCGAATCGCCGCAGCCCTGGTGGAGTTCCCCGGAGTGCGCGATGTGACCGTGGCGGTGCACAAGCCGCACGCCCCGATGCCGGTGGGGGTCGGCGACGTCGTGGTGCAGCGATTCCGGCGCGCGCCGGCCCGGGCGGTGCTCGGGCTCGGCGCCAATCTCGGGGATCGGGCGCAAGCGCTCCAGGGAGCTGTGAACGCATTGGGGGCGCACAACGCCATCGACGTGGCAGCCGTCTCGCCCGTCTTCGCGACGGCACCGGTGGGTGGCCCCGAACAACCCGACTATCTCAACGCGGTGGCGATCGTGCGCACCACCCTCTCGCCGCACGAGATGCTGCGCGAGTGCCATCAGATCGAGGCCGCCGCGGGCCGGGAGCGCGTGATCCGCTGGGGGCCACGCACCCTGGATCTGGACCTGCTGGAGTTCGACGGTCGCCGGATGGACGATCCCGAGTTGACGTTGCCGCACCCGCGCGCGGCCCAGCGCGCGTTCGTGCTAGCCCCGTGGGCGGCAGTGGCGCCCGACGATCACCCCGGTGACGGTCCGCTGTCAGTGGCCGAATTGTTGGCGGTGCTCGGCACCTGTGACGACGTGCGGGAACTCCCGCAGCCGACGCTGACCCTTCCCCCACGCACCCAGATCTGACCGTGCGGGACCTGTCAGGATGACCCCCACCAAACCCATTGTGTTGGGGATCCTCGCCGCCATCGCCGCCGTACTCGGCCTGACTATGTCCGATCTCGCAGATTCGCTGTGGTCTCGCAGCCTGCCAGTTCCGATGTCCAGCGCGATCACCGTCGCGCTCGTGGCCATCGCGCTGCTGATCTGGGCGCTGATCTTCCGCCGCCGACTGCGCGACGACACCCGGCGGGTGGATCCGTTCACCGCGGTGCGGACGGCGGCCCTGGCCATGGCGGCCTCCCGCGCCGGCTCCCTCATCGGTGGCCTGTTTCTGGGCATCGGGCTGTGGTACGCGGCCGACCTGACCACACCGTTAGCTCGCGAACGGGCGCTGATCTGCGCGGTGGGAGTAGTGGCGGCAGTAGTGCTGACAGCAGCCGCACTGTGGCTGGAACGGTTGTGTCGCTTGCCCGGCGACGATGAGGACGAGCGTCCTGGTGGTCTCGACCCGGACAGCGGCAGTGATTGGGTGCATCCGCGCGTCTAGACCCGTAACCGGCGGTCGCAGCGCTGCTAGGATTCCGGGCATGTCGTATGAAGACCTGCCCTATGACGAGTTGCGCGACAAGGCATTTGCGCTAGCTGAACACCGCCACGATGTGGGATTTTTCTACGACCTTTATCGGCACACTCCGGCTATGAGCGCGATGGCCGATGAGGGCGGATCCTTGGGTGAGACCTCCGGTTCGCTGATCGAATTGGTGAAAGCCGCCCGGGAAGCTTTCGGGTCGGAGACCGTGGGGGAACTCGAACCTTTGTTCGTCGCGCGTTTTGCTACCTACCTCCGCGACCACGAAGGTCAAGCGTAGGAGCGCGGTCTCCTGCGTCGATGCCATGACTTCTGCCCTACCCACCCGGGCCGCCTGGATCGGCCTGATCTACCTGGCCGCGGCCTTCGGCTTCGGCCGTCTCGGTCTTCCGGACCTTGGTTTCGCCGCCGTCGCGGTCGGCGCCACAGCTATCGGCGTGTGGATCCTGCTGCGCCACCCGCCGCCCGAACTAGCGCTCTGGCTCGGCATCGCGGTGGCGGCGGCGATGGCGATTGCTCCGGTGCTCGCGCTGCTCTCCGGCACCGCGGGAGCCACCGGCCAGTTGGCGTTCGCGATCGCCGTGGGGGTATCGGTGTGGGCGGCCACCCTGATTCCGCCGGCCACCACTCGCTGGTCGGCGCTGACAGTGTTGGCGCTGGTGAGTTGGGCGGGGCTGCTCGCCGGGGTACTGGCGTTGGCCGGCGTCTTCTCCTACGGACTGTTCATCGAACCCGCCCAGGACCGCGCACTATTCGGTCTCGACCAACTGCGCGGCGTGATGCCCCACCCCAACACGATGGGGATTTTCGCCGGCATCGCCGTCGCGCTCGGAGTGCGCCAAGTGATCACCGACGTGGCCGATGGCGTGCGCAGCGCACAGCGCCTCGGCGGCGTCATCGTGCTGGTGATTCTGCCCGCGCTGTTGGCTCTGGTGTGGTCCCAGAGTCGCACCTCGGCCATCGCAGCGGGCACCGGATTGGTGGTGGCCCTGCTGCCGCTGGGCCGTCGCGGTTGGGATTGGGTTCCCACTGCGATCGCAGCGGTGGCCGGCTTGATGATCACGGTGCCGGTGATTCTCACCGAGACCACCGGCTACTCCTTCAACGGCCGCGATCTGCCGTGGTCGTTGGCGCAAACCGATTTCGAAGCCGCCCCGCTCTTCGGCGCCGGTCCGACCTTCCTCACCAAGTGGTATGTCGAGAACCAAACCTTCGAGTGGTATCCGGAAACCGCGCACAACCTGCTGATGCAGGCCATCGGGGAGACGGGGCTGATGGGTCTGCTGACCTTGGCGGGTCTGATCATCGCCATGTGCGTGGTGGCCGTCCGGGCGGTGCCGTTCGACCGGCAGTGGGCGCTGATCATCGTGGTCACGTTTTGCCTGCTCGGCGGTCAGGAGTCGTCGCTCTCGCTGCCGGTGCGCTCAGCACTGGTGGTGCAGATGGCGATTCTCGGCGCCTCGGCGCTGCTGGTCAGTCGCAGCGACCGGATTGCAGCCAGTGCGCAAACAATTCCGGCGGGATCTCCGGGCTCACCAGGTCCGGATCCACGCGAAACGCGGGATCTCGCGCCAGACCGGGATTGAGATAGGGGTCCGCGCACAGCTGCCCACCCCAGCGCTCCAAAAGTTGTCGATGCTCCCGTTCGACGATGCCGTCAGCGGGCTGCGGCGCGTGCGCGGTGAAGACTGCATATGGCGTGAAGACGGTGCCATACCCGTGCTCACGCATACGCAGGCAGAGGTCGGTGTCCCAGAATGCGGCGGCAAAAGCAGCGGTGTCGATTCCACCAGCCACGCGCACAGCCGCAACATCGAGCAGCATCGCCGTGCCGGGGGTCACCAGCACTTCGTGGATACTCGCCGGCCAGGCCAAATACACGTCCTCGGTGGGTGGCATTCCGCGCATCGCTGGTGCCGCCCCGCCCGCGCCAATCCCCACGGCACCGGCGGACTCCACCCGTCCGGCGAGGTCGAGCACGAGACCGCCCACCACCCCCACTTCGGGCAGTTGCGCCACCCCCACCATCGCCGTCACCCAATCCCGCCGAGTCGGCGCCAAACGGTCGCTGAGGCACATGACGTATTCAGCATCGGTGCTCACCAGCAGAGCGGCGAGGTCGTGAATCGTCCACTGGTGACCGTCGAGGTGTGCAGTGAGCTGCAAATTCGGATAGTCGGTGCCAACTTCCACGGCAGTTCGACACCGAACCGGATCACCGCCGTCGGGCCAGACCACCACCGCCACACTCGGGGGTGGCTCCGGCAGGTCGAAATCGATCCGGTTGGCCACGATGCCCGGTTCCCGCCAGACCCGGGCCGGGGTGCCGCGCCGAGCGCAGGCCTCCGCCACCGCCCGCATCGCCGGTTCGATCGAATATGACTTTACAGCCGGATTCATCGCCACACTGCCCGGGTGGCTGCGCCATTGATAGGCGATCGTCGGCACATGTGCCACCGGTCGACTCGCCGCCGTCGCCGCCTGGGTGGCACGCAGCATCAGGTCGTGGTCCTGGGATCCGTCGAAACCGGTGCGGAACCCGCCGAGGCGCACCAACAGGTCGCGGTCATACACAGTGAGGTGGTTGGTGTAGTTGCTCGTGAGATGCAGCAGAGGCATCCAGTCGGGTTTGAACCACGCCTCCCCAAGCGGTCGGCCGGCGTCGTCAATCATCCGCTCGTCGGTGTAGAGCACCCACGGTCGCTGACCGACCAACGCGGTCTGGGCGTTGACTTCAAGTACCACTTCGGCCAGCGCGTGCGGATACAGCCGGTCGTCGTGGTCGAGCAGAGCCACATATTCGCCGGTCGCCAGCGCCAAACCATCGTTGCTTGCGGCCACGATGTGACCGTTGCTGGTCCGCTGCCGGAACTCCACCTGGCCCGGGTGCGCGCTGACGAACTCTTCGATGATCGCAGTGGTGGGTGGGTCCTCGGAGGCATCATCGACGATGCACAACTGCCAGCGTTCATAGGTTTGCAGCGCCACGCTGGCCAACATTTCCCGCAGAAACGCAGGGTCCGGACGGTAGGTCGGGACCACGATGCTGATCAGGGGTTGGTGTGGCTGCTGAGCCACCTGGGCGTCTAGTCGGGCGTAGTAGTCGAGTAAATACGCCCGCTGAAGTTCCGTGCTGGTGCCGAAAGGCAAACCTTGGGCACTCGGAAGTTTGCGGTACAGCGACGTCAGGCGAGGTGCCGCCTGGGAAGTCGCGGCGCCCAGCCGTCCCACCGACGCGCCGACTAGCGGCCCTAGTCGCGGACCGGCGAGCATCGTGCGCGCCCAGCGCTTCGCCCGTACGCGCGCCGCCGCCCGCGCCTGTGCGCGGGTTGCTACCTGTGCGCGTTCCCGCTCGGTCACTGCGACTCCCGGATGTTGGCGGTGGATTGCGGGGCTAAATCGCGGCTGCGCAGGCGGCTCACACGCTCAGACCCGAGCACCCGCTGCGCGGCTCTTCGGGCGGTGCGTTTGCCGGCGATCTGAGTCGTGCGCCAGGCCAGCAGCCCACCGGAACGCCAAGCCGCGGTCGGCGCAGCGCCCCGGCTGCGCACAAGGTGTTCCTCCCACAGCGATTCCCGCCACGCCACCGCGCTCAGCCCGGAGGCGTCGTAATCGGTGATGATGCGCTCGCTGATCCACGGCCGGTAGCCGGCGAGCAAGGCGCGACGCATGAGATCGAAGTCGGCGACAATCCGGTAGCGCTCATCGAAACCGCCCAATGCCTGCAACATGTCCCGCGACATCACAGCACCTTGGTGATACCGCTCAACTGTGCCCCGCAAGAAGTCCGCCACAGCGAAATCGGCGCTGGCCAACGGTCGGGTGGCGGCGCGGTCGGCATCGACGAAGCGGGCCCGATACCGACCCCATTGGTAGCCCACACGCAGCCAGTCAGCATGAATCGCCGCCACTTCGTTCGCGGAGGTGAAGTCGTCGCCGGCGTTGAGGAAGAGCACGTGCTGACCGCGGGCCAACCCGATGCCGCGGTTCATGGCGTTGTAGATGCCCGTGTCCGGAGCGCTGTGTACCCGCATCCAGGGGGATGCGGCCGCGGCCGTGCGGGCGATCTCAGTGGTGCCGTCGGTGGAGGCGCCGTCCACTATCACGTGTTCGGTCACACTGGTGTCTTGCTGCGCGACGCTTTCCACGGTGCGTCGCAAGGCCGCGGGATCGTTGCGCACTACGGTGACAATCGTCAGCCATGGCCGTGCCCCGTCGGAGTGGACGCCGACCTCCGGCACCGAACCGCCGCTCACGAATGCTCCGCGACGAGTTGCCGGTAGAGCTCGGCGGTGGTGTGGGCGGTGGCCTCCCAGGAATATTGCGCCGCGCGGGCTAGCCCGGCGGTCCGCAGCTGCTCGCGCAACGGGGGATCCCCCAGCAGCCGGTCGATGCACGCGGTCAATGCAGCCGCGTCCCCGGCGGGGAAAAACATGGCGGCATCTCCGGCCACTTCCCGAAATACCTTGAGGTCGGACAATACCGTCGGGGTGCCCACGGACATCGCCTCCAACACCGGAATCCCGAACCCCTCGGATAGTGAGGGAAAGATGAACGCCGCCGCGCCTCGGTAGTAGCCCGGCAGATCAGCTTCGGCCACTGTGCTTTGCACCACCAGTTCAGTGACTTCCAGCGCTTCCATCTCGGCGCGCTCGGCGGCGGTGAAATCCCCGCCGCCCACGGCCACCAGCCGTACCCCGGCCGTCGGCGCCCAACTAGCCGCGTACGCCGTCAGCAACGTGCGGAAGTTTTTGTAGTGATCCCGGGAGCCCACATATAGCAAATATTCGAACCCGAGCCAGGCGGGCCGCACGTCGCGGTGAAACCGCTCCGAGGTGGCGTGACCGGTGACGATCACCGGGATGTCGGTGATTTCGCCCCACACCGCAAAAAGATCATCGCGGGTTGCTTCGGACACGCAAATGATCGCATCGGCATGTTCGACATAGGCACGTTTGGCCATGTGCGGATTTCCGTCCACCAAGTCGGCGGGCAACAACTCCGGCACCATGTCGTGAATCGTCACGACTTTCGGCACGCCGCGGAACAGTGCGAGTTTGCGCGGATCGTAGTAGGTGTAGTGCACCACATCCGGACGCAAGCCGCGGGCGGCGAAAGCCGAGGGATACGCGGCGAAACGTTTGGCCACCTTCCAGGAGAAACTCTGTTCCGGGAACCCCAGATCCCGTACCCGCGGGTCCACATCGCGCAGGTGCTGGTTGGGGGAGCGGCGCACGCTGGTGAGCGCCCGAATTCCCCACTCCGGGTGGGCGCGGAACTCCCGGATCAGTTCGGCGAAATAGCGCGAAATACCGCCCCGGGCATGCATCAGAAAAATCTGGTCGTCGATGAGGACATTCACCGTTTGCGTGCCCATCGCCCTCAATCCTCCTTCGGCACGTCGGGCACCCAATCCACGTCGTGGGCTTCCCGGTAGGCCTTGACCGCCTGTTTGATGGTGGGGAAGAAGCGGTCATCGGGAATCGGCGGATCCAAGACGTACGCCCGCAGTTTGGCACGAACCGGGTCCTTCATCTCGGCGAACACCAGGCGTGTACCGGCGGCTTCGAGTTCCGCTGCGAGATCGTCAAGCATGTCGCAGGCGGTGGTATCAACGTCGGTGATCGGCTCAGCTGCCACAATCACCCATCCTGGTGTGCCCTGGGCGCGGGCCAATTCGCGCACCCGGTCTCGGAACGAGCGGGAGTTCGCGAAGATCAGAGGCGCATCGAAGCGCAAGATCGTGCACCCCGGCAGCAGTGAGGCATCCGGGTAACTCTCGGTGTCGTGGAGCCCAGGCAGATCGGGCACGCGACCGAGAATCGCCTGGTGCGGCCACCACGCGCGGCGGAACACGTTAGCCACCGACAGCGCCACGGCTAGGGCGATCCCGGGGAGCACCCCCACCAGCATCACCCCGAGCAGTGCGACCAGGCTGAGTGTAAAGTCGGGCTTTCGCTGCCGCCACAGTTTCCGGGTGGCGGGGATGTCGGCAAGTGACAGCGAGGCGGCGATCACCACCG
>CAZVKB010000115.1:0-8747 GCA_964627505.1 uncultured Actinomycetes bacterium
TCCCGCGGTCACTTTCGCCGCGACCAATAGTGGGCGACCTTGTGGTCGTGACGGCCGCAGGTGACAGGGTCGCGGCGGTGCTTCCCCGGCGAAATGTGCTTCGCCGTGCAGATCCGGCAGGGGGTGAGCAACTCTTGGCCGCAAACGTGGATGTGGTAGCGATCGTCTGTGGCCTCGATCGCCCAGTCAAGGCCGGAAGGGTGCAGCGCGCGGTGGCGCTGGCATGGGATTGTGGGGCCACTCCAGTTGTAGTGCTGACCAAATCTGATGTGGTACCCGACGCATCTGTGGTTCAGACGGAGGTGCTGATGGCGAATCCGGGCGTCGAGGTGCTGGTCCTGTCCGCGGCCACACATGAGGGCATCGAGCCCCTACAACGACGGTTGCAAGGGCTCTCCGTTGTCTTGCTGGGGGAGTCCGGCTCGGGCAAATCCACGTTGACCAATGCCTTGTTGGGCCGCGATGCCGCACATGTCGCTGCGGTGCGGTCCTCCGACCACAAAGGCCGGCACACAACAACGGATCGGCACCTCTTCGAATTGCCCGCGGGCGGTTGGTTGATCGATACCCCAGGGATTCGAGCGGTTGGGCTGCCGAGTAACTTCGCCCTGTCCGACGAACAATTCGCGGACATCCTGGAGCTCTCGATCGACTGCAGATTCCGCGATTGCACCCACACCGGCGAACCGCAATGTGCCGTTCAGGCAGCTGTGGCCGACGGCGCGTTGGCCTCAGTTCGGCTGGAGCAGTGGCTGCGGCTGACCGCCGAAATCGCGGGTGCCGAGCGCAGGTCCGACGAGCACACCCGCCGAGAATACGACCGTAAGCGCACAAAGGAGATCTACAAGCCGACGATGGCTATGAAGTACCGCAATCGGGAGTGAGGGGTTGTTGGTCCGTGAACTGACCCCGGCGTGAGGTCCGCGGCCGTCTTCAGCCTACGCATCGCACCGTCGGACAACGAAAGTCACGTCAACAGACGTAGATCGTAGCTTTGAGGCGCGACTTCGCCACTTCGACGGCTAGGCTCCCATCTGCCCAGCGATGCTTCGGCGGGAAGGTGCCCAGACATGCAGAAAATCAATGCGTCGGACCTGACGTTCTTGAACATGGATCGACCGACGAACTTGATGGTCGTCAACGGTTTGACCTGGTTCGACGAGGAGCCGGATTGGGATGCCGTGCGGGTGGTGTTGCAGGAGCGCCTGATCGATCGTTTCCCGGTTCTGCATCGACGGCCAGCGAAAGTGGGCGGCTCCTGGGTCTGGGAGGACGATCCCGAATTCGACCTCGACCGTCACGTCCGGCAGGTGACGCTCGGCGGTTCCGGAGACCTGGCTGCTGCCCAGGAGTACGTCTCGACCCGAATAAGTCAGCCGTTGGACAAAGCACATCCGTTGTGGGAGATGGACATTCTCGGGGGTCTCGCCGGCGAGGGTGATCAACCCAAGGCGATCATTCTTTCCAGGTTCCACCATTCGCTGGCGGATGGCATACGTCTGGTGCAGTTGTTGCTCAGCCTGTTCGATATGGCTCCGGGTGCTACACCGCCGGTTGTCGGTCGGTCGAACTCGGGGAAGGGGACGCTGTCGACGGCAGTCGGTGTGTCAAAGCAGCTGGCCGGCAACGTCGTCGATTTCGTTGGCGGGATGGGATCGGCCGCGGTCTCGGCGGTAAGTCGAGTGCCCGCCCAAGTGGCAAATGCGCCGAAGCAGGTGGTGAGTCTGGGACGCGATGCGTTCGAGCAGGGCTTCGACTTCCGGATCGATCCGACACGACTCACCGACGCGGTCTCCGGAGTGGCATCAGAAGACAATCAACTGGTGAACAGTTGGCGCTCGGCCAGCCGACTGGCGTTGGCAGGGACCCGCCCGGACCTCATTGGCGATGGGGCACCGGGGATCGACAAGCGCGTGAGTTGGGTGACTGGCCTGGAGGTGGCCCAGGTCAAGGCCGTGGGCGCGGCTCACGGGGCGACGATCAACGATGTCCTGCTAGCCGTCGTATCGCGAGCTCTGAGTGCCTACGTCGAGGAGAAGGGTCGCGACCTGGTCGATGACGTCAGCTGGCTGGTGCCGATCTCGCTGAAGCCGATTGACATGAACCTGCCCACAGATCTTGGCAACTTTTTCGCGATGGTGCTGTTCCCGATGCCGTTAGGCGTGCCCGACGACGATGCACTCATGAGTGAGATTCGCTCCCGGATGACCAGGACCAAAAACAGCGCCGAGGCGATGATGGTCTTTGGTCTGCAACGCGTGGTGGCTGAGGCGCCCGATGCTGTGGGGGTGGGCGTGACGGAGTTTGTGGCCAACAAAACGGTCGGGGTACTGACAAACGTTCCAGGCCCTCGGGCGCCCATGTATCTGGCCGGTACCGAAGTGACCGGGGTTCTCGGTTGGGTACCGACCGCCGCGGACCAAACTTTGGGTATCTGCATCTTCAGTTACAACGGCCAAGTCAGCATTGGAATCTCGGCAGATGCGCAGATGATGCCCGATCCCGGACGACTCGCAGAGCTGATGAAAGAGGAGTTCGCAGCACTCGCCGGATGACCAACGAGTGACATCCTGAAGCCCGACTGCCGGGTTACCCATGTCTTGAATCCGTCAGGACATACGGCTGGTGCTTGCGTATATATAACGCTCATTATAGAGTGGCTTCTGACAGTCGTCCCCGGAATGAGGCACATGGACACTCGAGAACTCGACCAATCGCTGCAAGTCCTGCAGGAGCACAAGAGCCGCTGGGCGCTGCTGCCCGTGGTGGACAAGATCAGGTACTTGGAAGAGGTTCGCGATCGTGCATTGAAATTTGCCGAGGAGTGGGTCGCCGCCGGTGCCGAGATGAAGGGCTTCCCCGCGGACTCTCCTCTGCTGGGATCTGAGGAATGGCTGAGCGGGCCCTACCCGACGGTCGCCTGGCTCACCGACATTATGGCCACGCTGACCGCGATCCGCACCGGCGACGACCCGCTGGCCGACTTCGATGTCCGCAGCACTGAGCGGGGCCAAACCGTGGTGCGCGTTATGCCCGCGTCGAACTACGATCGGCTGCTGCTTAGCGGCTATGAGCTAGACGTGTGGATGCAGCCCGACGTCACCCCGGCGAACCTGCCCGACACCATCGGGACCTTCTACCGCCGTAAGGATCCGTCGGGTCGGGTCACCCTCGTGCTGGGTGCGGGGAACGTCTCGGCTATCCCGATGCTCGACACCCTGTACTCCCTGGTCGCCGACGGGGACGTGGTGGTGCTCAAGATGAACCCGGTCAATGAGAATTACGGCCCGGTCTTCGAAAAGGTCCTGGCCCCGCTGATTCGTGACGGCTACGTGCAGATCGTGTACGGCGGCATCGAGGTGGGCGAGTACCTCACTGGCAGCGACCTAGTCGAAGCGATTCATATCACGGGTAGCGAGCGCACCTATGACGCGATCGTCTTCGGTCCGGGGGAGGAGGGCCGCCAGCGCCGGTCGGAAGCTCGCCCCATCCTGACCAAACCAATCCGGGCCGAACTCGGTGGGGTCGGTCCCACCATCGTGCTGCCAGGGCCGTGGACGGACGCCGATATCGCGTACCAGGCGGAGCATCTGGCCACCCAGAAACTGCACAACGCGGGTCATACCTGCGTTGCGTCGCAGGTACTGGTGCTCCCGGGGCAATGGGACCAGCGCGAACAGTTCCTCAACGCGCTGCGTGCGGCGCTGGCGTCGTCGCCTGATCGGCAACCGTTCTATCCGGGCACCGAAGCCAAGCAGTTGGCGTTCCGAGCGGACAACCCAGCAGCCGAAGCGCTTGGCGGTGCCCAGCAGCGCACGCTGCTCACTGGTCTGGACGCCGAGTCCGACCACCCGGCATTTCGCGAAGAGTACTTCGGACCGATCTACGTCACCACGACGTTGCCCGGCGAGGATGCAGCGGAATACCTGCGCAACGCAGTCCAGTTCGCCAACCACCGGCTGCACGGCAACCTGGGGGCGAACCTGATCGTGCATCCGCAGACCGCGAAGGATCTCGGGCCCGATCTGGATCGCGCGATCGAGGATCTGCGCTACGGGTGCATCGGCGTGAACGCATGGTCGGCCTTCGTGTTTCTCGCCTCGCGCGGTGCCTGGGGTGCCTACCCCGGAAACTCGCAGGAAGACATCCAATCCGGGACCGGGGTCGTGCACAACGCGCTGCTGTTCGACCGGCCGCAGAAGAACGTCATCCATGCGCCCTATCGGGCGTTCCCCAGATCGGTGCGCCATGGTCACTCCACGATGGCTGTGAAACCGCCGTGGTTCCTCACCAACCGCACCGCCGTCAGCACCGCCCGCCAACTCACTCACTTCGCCGCCGACCCCAAACCACAACGCCTAATCGGCCTGTTCGCCTCCGCTCTGCGCGGCTGACCAAGATAGAGGAATCACCAAGATGGACAACTATGACTACGTGATCGTCGGCTCCGGATCCGCAGGATGTGTGCTCGCCGCCCGCCTGACCGAGAACCCGGATGTCACGGTGTGTCTGCTCGAAGCCGGCGGCTCTGACCGCAACCTCAAAGTCAGAATCCCTGCCGCATTCCCCAAACTGTTCAAGACCGATCGGGACTGGGGCTACTACTCGGACCCCGAACCAGGCTTGATGGGGCGACGGCTTTACATGCCCCGCGGCAAGATGATCGGCGGTTCGTCGTCGATGAACGCCATGCTGTATGTGCGTGGCAACCGAGCCGATTTCGACGGTTGGGCCAAGGACGGTGCTGTGGGCTGGTCCTACGACGAGGTCCTGCCCTACTTCAAGAAGTTGGAGAACTTCACCCGCGGCGCTGATGAGTACCGTGGAGTCGGCGGGCCGCTGAATGTCGACGATCACCGCAGCCGCACTGCCATCACGGAGGTGATGGTCACCGCCGCCCAGCAAGCTGGATTCGCGTTCAACGCCGACTACAACGGTGCCACTCAGGATGGTGTGGGCTACCTGCAGGTCAACCAGAAGGCAGGCCATAGGTGGTCAGCCGCCGATGCCTGGTTGAGTCCCGCCAGATCCCGCAAGAACCTCACGGTCAAAACCGGCGCACACGCGCTGCGGGTCGTGCTGGAGAACGAGCGCGCGATCGGGGTGTCGATTGCCACCGATGATGGGGCACGTCTGGTGCGCGCTCGCAACGAGGTCATATTGTCGGCCGGCAGCATCGGAACGCCGCAACTGCTGATGTTGTCGGGCATCGGTGACGCCGATCACTTGCGGGATCTGGGCATCGAGGTGATCGTGGACAATCCCAACGTTGGTCAGCATCTGCAGGACCACCCGTTCTATCTGCTCAACTGGGAGACGACCGCGAAAGGGACTCTGGCCGAGGCCGAGAAGCCCAAGCAACTTCTGAACTATTTTCTCAGGGGGCGCGGCCTGCTCACCTCGACGGTGGCTGAGGGCACCGCATTCTTCCCGACCAACGACAGCCTCGAGGCACCCGACATGCAGTTCCACTTCGGGGCCGCGTACTTCCACAATCACGGCTTCGACACTTACCCGATGCCCGCATTCGCGATTGCACCGACGTTGGTGGCTCCGCAGAGTCGGGGTCGTGTCCGACTTCGCTCCACGGACCCCTTCGAGGCGCCGAGCATCGTCGGCAATCACCTCACCGAACCAGCCGACGTCGATGCCATGATCGTGGGCGTCGCGCGAGCCCGCGACATCGCCGCTCAATCGGCGCTGAAACCGTTCAAGGGTAAGGAGATCCACCCAGGTGCCGGGATTACCGGTCGTGCTGCGGTCGAGGCAGATCTGCGCCGGGACACCGAACTGATTTACCACCCCACGAGCACCGCGCGGATCGGTTCAGAAGACACCGGAGTCGTGGATGCGGACCTGCGAGTGCACGGCGTATCGGGGCTACGCGTGGTCGACGCATCGGTGTTCCCCACCATCCCGCGCGGCAACACCAATGCCGCTACCTACATGGTGGCGGAGAAGGCAGCCGATATTCTGGGCGGTCAGTAAGGTCCGCGATCCGGTGCGGTGTGGGATACGGCGCGGCTCATACCTGGAGTGAAAGGCGCATCTTGTGAGTCCGTCCCCGTCTGAGGCCACGCACGCTGCAAGTGCGTCCGCCTTGCCGGCCGAGGAACGGATTCTGCTTGCCACCATTCATGCGCTGTCCGAAATGAACCCAGCCGCGCTGACAATTCAACAGATCTGTCGCGAGGCCAACGTCACCGCGCCCACTCTGTACTACCACTTCGGAAACAAGGACGGGGTGATTGCTGCAGCAATCGAACGACTGGTCTATGACTGGCTGGAGGTGATCGACCAACAGGTGTCCCGCGAGGGTTCGCTGGACGACCTCCTGGCTCAGGCGGTGCAGGGGTGGGAATCGATGATCCAAGCCCCGTCTCGACCCTTGGTCGTCTTCGTGTGGGTCACGCTGCTCGCCGCGGCAAACTCCCAGCAATCCCGAGCTGCGCTCATCCGAGCCCGCGACCACAGTCACGAGATGGTCAGTCTTGCGCTGCACGTCCATGTGCCGAACCGCGCTGTGGCCGACACCATCGCCACATTGGTGATCGATGCAGTCATCGCTGCTGCCCTCGAGTTCCAACTTGATGGAGACGTGGACGGTCTACGTCGGAGGCTGAACTCGCTCATCGAGGTGGTGCGGATAGCCGCGACCGGAAAATGAAAGCGAGCCCAGGTCATTTGGTGTCCGGTCGGGGTCGAGCCTTGTACCGGAAGGAGTGCAGATGAGCATTCGCTGGTTCACGTCTGATCAGCATTTCGGGCACCGCAATATCATTGGCTACAGCTGTCGACCTTATGTGGATAGTGGCGGCGAACCCGATGTGGCGTGGATGAATACGGACCTGGTTGTGAGGCACAACATGTGTGTGGCCCGCGGTGATGAGGTCTGGATGCTGGGTGATCTCGTGATGGGCGACAAGGACGAGGGGCTTGAACTAGTCCGGGAGTGTGTTGGCCGAAAGACGCTGGTCTGTGGAAACCACGACAAGTGCTTTCGGAAGGGCGGTCGGGCGGCGCCTGGATGGGACGGTAGGTATGCCCTGGAAGGCGGACTGAAGGCTGTACTCCATGGCACCGTGGAACTGGTCTTGGGTGACGGTCGGCATGTGCTCCTGTCGCACTTTCCGTATGTCGGGGATTCTGGTGACGAGGAGCGATACGTGTCGCACAAGCCGGTCGATGACGGCCGGTGGTTATTGCATGGCCATGTGCATGAGAAGTGGCGCCAGCGTGGCAGGCAGATCAACGTGGGGGTGGACGCTTGGGGTGGCTTCCCGGTTTCGGAGGAACAGGTGCTGGAACTGATCGAAGCAGGTCCGCAGAACCTTCCGCCGTTGCCATGGTCACCCGATTTTGGGATGCCCCCTCTGCAGCGAGGCAACTAGAACACGTCCACGATCTCGACGCATCCCATGCTGTGGCCAGATCACGCACGGGACTGATCGCGTGTTGCAGGTGCTGCTCACCCGAATGGCCGGGCGAGGCACACTTGCCGAGCACCTTCCAGGCGCGGAGTTGCTGGCGGCTGACCAGGCATTTCGCTGGAAGGGTTGTCACGTTGGCCTCGACGAGCAGGTGGCGGCGCAAGTGCAGCCCTGTGAGCCGCCCATCCCCGCCCTTCAATGACCGAGTCGCACTCATGGTGCTCTGCGCCGGCGAAGGGACACTGCATAGCGCAGCCGAGGGTGCTGCAAGCTCCAGTAGCACGGCGATCTAGGCCGTCAACGTGAGAGCAGAGGCAACATTCTCACGCGCATGCGGCTCGTATCGACGGTCAGTAGTGCGCCTGCTTCGAGTTCATCTGTCATCTGGACCAGAGCCGAGATGACTTGGTGGCCGATCGCATCGGGGTTGACGTTTCCGGCACGGATTTGCACAACCGAAGGTTTGTCCCCATGCGTGGTGGCCAAGATGGCCCCGAAGTCCAAGTCGTGGGTGAGCACAACGTAGCCCGCAGCCTTGGCAAACGACATGATTTCAGGGTCGGGTGCGGTGGCTGCTCCAAGTGTTGACCAGTGCACAGCCTCAAAACCGCTACTCACAAGCACTGCCACCCAGCGAGGCGACAGGTTCATGTCTATCAACAGTTTCATGCGCTGGAGAGCATCACTTCGCGTTCCTCAGCCAACCACGCCGCATACTGCAGTGCCTGCATGATGTCTTCGCGTTCCAGGTAGGGGTAGTCGGCAAGGACGTCCTCGATGGTCCTGCCCGCCCCGATCTGGCCAACGAGCATGCCGACGGTGACCCGCATGCCACGGATACAGGCCCGCCCACCCATCATGTCGGGACGTAGCGTGATGCGATCAAGTTGTCCCATGCATGCACCATAGCAACACTCGCTCGCTCTGCCGCACATCGAAAAGGTCGCATTGAGCACGACGAGGCCGCCGATGAAACGAACGCTTGTAAGCATAGCCGGCCCAGACTCACTCATCTTTAACGGCTAACGTCGTGGTCGCGTGCTCGGTGCACGACGGTGTCCACGATGCCCGGCGCGCAAGGGTGCCGCTCACTTGAGGACCATTAGACGGCGCACCGCAAAGCGGACGAGCGCGGAACTGGTAGAGAATTCGCGAGGGCGTTGGTGATCTGCTACCTCGACACGTCGGCGGCGATGAAGCTCCTGGTAGAGGAGGAGGAATCCGCAGCCCTCGTTGACTACTTGCAGTCTTGCGGGGGCGATCGACGGCTCGTCTCGTCATGGCTGTTGCTCACCGAGCTGCATTGTGCTGCCAACC
>CAZVKB010000116.1:0-1964 GCA_964627505.1 uncultured Actinomycetes bacterium
TTCGGCACCACCTGCCCGGCCACATAGTTGAGATTGGAAGCGTTCGGACGCACCGCTCCACAGGGATAGACCGTCAGGAAGCCTGGCTGATCAGGTCCCACCACAGTGACATTGAGCGCTGCCGCTACGGCATTTACAGGAACACCGTTGGCACCGGCCACCGGCACCTCGAGCACCCCGCCCGCAGGTAGGCGAGCCTTCTGCGCCGGAAACGGAACCGGCTCCCCGACTCGGGTGTCGGCGAGTCGCACCGGTGGGCGCGCGACGAAGTCGGGTGGGGTGGCACTGCTGCCGGCCGGCGTCACGCTCACACTGCCACTGGGCACGCCTGTTCCCGAAGCGTTCACCGCCCGCAGCCGAATCTGATACGTGATGCCGTTGGACAATGAGCCGATCACGATAGGCGAGGTAATGGCCTCCGGTGTTCGCGGTTGCCAGGTAACTCCGTTGTCGGTGGAGAATTCGTAGTTGGTCAGTGCGCTGCCTCCGCTGCTGCCGGGGGTCAACGCGATGCTGGCCTGTCCATTACCCGGTGTTGCGACGAGTCCCGTCGGTGCACCGGCCTGGGACTGCCAGCGCTGATAGAAATAGTTGAGCAGCGGTACAAACTCAGTGGTGGCTTTTTGGCTGCCAGCCGCATTGGGGTGATCGTCGCCAGGATCGGTCCGGTAGTAGGCGTTGTCCATCCCCGTGGTGTAGCTGTGTTGCTCGACCCCAGTCACCATTCGATGGTGGTTATTCGGTCCGCTGAGAACATTGAAAAAATCAAAGACTGCAACGTTCCGCAACAGATAGTTGTTTTCTGTCCGCCAACTGTTCAGCAACCAATTGTTGAAGGCCCGAGCGTTGGCACCGTATTCGGTTTCGCTGTTCGGTGGAGCTGTGACGACAACGAACAGTTTGTCAGGATGCGCGGCGAAATAGGTCAAGAGTTGGTTGTAGGCGTACTTAGCATTGGCGATGGTCAAATCTGTTCCAGGTGCGGGGGGATCATTGGGATTGCCCGCGAGACTGGAGTTTGGGAAACAGGACTTGAACATGATGATCTGGTTGTCGCCACCAGGATCAGCGAGGGTGCGGGTATAGCCGGAGTTCTGGTCGGAGTTGGTGTAGAGCGCACTGAGGTAGGTCGGCGAGTCTGGACCCGTGAACCATTCGGGCCAATTGGGTATGTCGGTGCGGTCGCCGATGCTGTCTGGGCCCCAGCCGTAGTTGGTATCAGAGACGAAATAGTTGTTGGCATTCAGCGCTAGGCCGAGGGCACCTTGGTCGTCTGCCAGCCAGTTTTCGCCAACCGAATGATGTACGAAGGCCAACTTGATCGGGGACGAAGGTGCTCCCGAAAACGGTGTGCTATCCGCCCATGCTGTGCCCGGCGTACTCAGTAGTCCGGCGGCCACGACCAACAGCGCGATGACAACGCACTGGATTGTCAGTCGCCAACGAGGTGTTTTGCTGATGCTCACGTTCCACCTCCGTCACCGCTCACGATGACATTCGCGATGCCTGTCCGCAGCCGGCGTCAGCCTGTCACGCCGATGCTAGGTCGGGAAAACCCGCGGTGGCCAGGGCCACATGTCCCAACTACCGCCGATGGGGTGCGCAGTTCCAACCGAGCCACTGGGGTCAAGGCTTCCGCTCGTCCACTGCCGCTAGTCGAGGCACAATCTTCGGTCGACTCCACCTGCCGGCCGATTCACAACTACCGGTCGATTCGTAGCTGCCGGCCGATTCGCAGCCGCCGATGGAGTTTCAGCCGCCGGTCGAGATTCAGCCGCCGGTCGAGTTTCAACAGCGCCGGACCCTGCCGTGGCGACGCCACGTGCTCAATCGCCCACAAACCGCAGAATCGCCCGTTGGACTTTGGGCGATTCTGCGGTTTGTGGGCGAACTTGACCGAAATCCATGTTGATGCAGTCTGGCAGCGGGAGGATGCAGGCAGAGAGGGGCTGGAGGCAGTGAGG
>CAZVKB010000116.1:2064-8736 GCA_964627505.1 uncultured Actinomycetes bacterium
TGATGCAGTCTGGCAGCGGGAGGATGCAGGCAGAGAGGGGCTGGAGGCAGTGAGGAGGATGCAGGCAGAGAGGTGCTGGAGGTAGTGCGGGGGCTGCAGGTAGAGAGGTGCTGGAGGCAGTGAGGGCTGGAGGCAGGCTGGCAGCAGGAGGATGCAGGTAGCGAGGGGCTGGAGGCTGGCAGTCGGGCCCGTCGGCCGGCGAGTCAGCACAGGCAGGCGATTGCGAGCAGGCAGGCGATTGCGAGCAGGCAGGCTGTGGACGATGGTTTCGCGCGGAGGTCGCCGCACTGAGACACCCGCGCTGGGGTATCTTCCCTGGTATGAGTAAGACAAATCCGGGGAACTTTTTCGAAGACTTCGCTCTTGGTCAGGTGATTGAACACGCCACGCCGCGCACGATTACCGAAGGTGACCGCACGGTCTACGGCTCGCTGTATCCCACCCGGTTCGCGATTCCCTCGTCGGCCGAGTTTGCCGCCAGCGTCGGTTTGGAGCCGCACCCGGTGGAGGAACTCATCGGCTTCCACATCGCGTTCGGCAAAACCGTGCCGGACATCTCGTTGAATGCGGTAGCCAATCTCGGTTACGCGGAATGCCGTTTCCACGCGCCACTGATCCCCGGCGACACCTTGCGCACCCGGTCCACTGTGATCGGTTTGAAGCAGAACTCCAACGGCAAGAGCGGTGTGGTCTACGTACGGTCCGTCGCCACGAACCAGCATGACGAGGTGGCTTTAGAGTGGGCGCGATGGGTGATGGTGCACAAGCGCAATCTGGCCGCCCCAGCCCCGGACACGGTGGTCCCAGAACTGGCCAAGGTTGTTGACCCAGGCGACTTGGTGATTCCGGCTGGTCTGGACTTCACTGCCTACGACGACGTTGCGGCCGGCGAATCGCACCGATTCGACGATTACGAGATCGGCGAAAAGATCGACCATGTGGACGGCGTGACCCTCACCGACCCCGAACACATGCTCGCGACTCGACTGTGGCAGAACACCGCCAAGATCCACTTCAACACCCAAGCCCGGCCAGATGGCAGGCGGCTGATCTACGGTGGGCACATCATTTCGATGGCGCGGGCCCTGTCGTACAACGGTCTGGCCAACGCTCAATTGATCGCGGCGATCAACGCCGGTGCACACGCTTCACCCGCCTTCGCCGATGACACGGTGTATGCCTGGTCGGAGGTGCTCGACAAAGCCGAGACGACTGCCCCCGGAGTGGGTGCACTTCGTCTGCGCTTGGTGGCCACCAAGGACCGCGACGAGTCGATGACTCTACGTGGACCAGATGGCAAATACGCGCCCGGCGTGCTGCTCGACCTCGACATGTGGACACTAATCCCCCGCTAATCACGCTTGTGCGCAGGTGAGAGCGCGAGGTGTGACGCACATCCAGGCCGTCCCCCTCGTAGGATCGTAAACATGCGCGTATACCGGACGCGTCACGTGCTGTTGGCGCCCAGGCCCGTCACCTGGGGAATCGCAAACAGCGTTAGTTGTGTGCACTAATGGGCACCACGGCGGGCCTATCACTCGGCAACAGCGTGTTAACTCTCTCTGGGATCTTCTTTGTCCTCCTGGCTGTCGCAGCCGCTCTGCTCGCCGCTCGCTACCTGCGTGATGAAACCGCCGAGAAGTCTGCTTGGATCGCCTCCAATTACATGGGGGCTCTGGGAACCCTGTTTGCCATCCTGACAGCCTTCATGATCAACACTGAGTACAGTTCCTACCGGCAGGCTCAAATCACCGTCGGCGAGGAAGTCTCCGCAGCGAGCGAACTCGCCACCGCCACAGCGTCACTTCCAGCCAGCGACACTGATCGGATTCAGGAGCGACTCACGGACTATCTCGACGCCTTGGCGGAAGGGGAATGGCAGGCGCTGGGCGACAACCGACCCTCCGATTCTCCCGCGGCTGGCGCCTTGCGTGCGTTGCAGCAGGAGGTGTACTCCGAGGCCAGTCGCGACTATGTCCCAGACGCCGTGGCCGGCACACTGCAGGACGCGGTCAATCGCATGGCGACTGCTCGCCGAGAGCGCGTCGTCATCGCCAGCCATGACATGCCGATTGTGCTCTTCGGTTTGGCGGTGATCGCAGGAGTCGGGCTCATCATCAATGCGATGGTGGTGGCCAACCGCAGCGGTCGCAGGTACGCGTTCTTGGCCAGCATCATCGTGCTGGTGGTGGCTCTGGACGTCGGCGCCATTGTCATCATCAATGCGCCGTTCCAAGGCGGCTTACAAGTGAGCACCGACCCCATCACCGCGCTCTCTCTTGAAATCAAATCCGGCCAGTACACGACGTGGGTATCGCGATGAGGTATCACCTGGCGGCGGTAGCGGCGCTGACAGCCGCCGTTGCCCTGTCCGCCTGTGGGGCAACTGTTTCCACCGCACCAGAGTGTGACCCCGAGAACTGCGTTGTGATCCCACCGGGTGAAGCCATCACACTTGCGACCCTGTTGGACTCGGCAAGTGACAATGGCGCGGACTCGCTGGCAACCGTGGAACTTGCGATCGACTACACCGACGGCGCCTTCGATACGATCGCCGGCCAGGTGCTTGGCCACAATGTGGATGTGGTCGCCGTTGACGACGATTGCACGCGCGCGGGTGGACGTGCTGCGGCGGAGAAACTCGCTGCACAACCAGACATCGTGGCCGTTATCGGCACTACTTGCTCAGAGTCTGCATTTCAGGCGGCCGTCGACGTGTTCAATGCCAACAAGATTCTCATGATTTCCCCGACTAATACCTCTTCTGCTTTGACCAGCACCGTGGTGGACGGGAATTTCTACTTCCGAACAGCCTTCAACGATCTGCTGCAGGCAGCGATCGTCGCGGACTTCGTGACCCAGCAGTTGGCGGTCACCACCGCCGCGACGGTGGCCACGCCAGATGCCTACTCGACGCCGTTGGCAGATGGTTTCGCCAGCATGGTCGCGGCCAACGGGGCAACCGTCGTCGCCAGCCCGCAGACAGATGGGACTGAGGATTCTATTTCGACGGTTGTTGCGGCCTTGGCTGCTGCCCAGCCCGGTGCCGTCTTCCTGCCACTCACAGATGAGGTGAGCGCTCGCGTCGTGGCCAAGATGAAAGCGGACTCTCGCCTCGCGTCTACTCCGATCACCGTTTCGGAGTTCGCCCAAACACCGGCGTTCCTGTCTGCCCTCGGTCCACTCAGCGATGGTGTGTACGGGTCCAACGTCGATCCGAGCACTTTGAGCAACGATGACTTCTACAGCAACGCGTTCGTCCCCGCCTACCACGAGTTCGTGCAAGAGCGGCAGCCCCTCGGTTCAACCCAAGCCACATTCGATGCGGTCAACCTAGCGCTCGCGGCAATTCGACATGTTGCGGTGCCCACCCCCGATGGCGGGTTGATTGTGAATCGGCAGGAACTAAGGGAATTCATGATCAGGGTGTCCGGTTACCCCGGTTTGACCGGACCGCTGGAGTGCACGCCTTCCGGCGACTGCGTCCGTACCGCTCGGATGGCCATCTATGAGGCTCCGCAGTGGCCGATAGTCACCCCCGAAGCCAAACCGGTCTATGCCGCCACGCTCAACCTGGAAAAGGTTCTGGGGCGGGGCTGAGCGGTACCAATGGCACCTATGCGAGTGTGCATGGCACCACGGTGGTTGCTTCACTCTGCAGGCCACAGCCGATCCTGAGATCGCCCGGCCCCACCACTAACTGCCCATCGAAGTCGATGTAGCCACACCCTTGCCTCGACGCAGTGACAGACCCGGATCGCCGCTCGCCAGCTGGTGGATGCCGACATGCATGCTCGGCAAACACGAGATCTCCACGGTGTTTCGGAACTATCCGCCCTAGCCGAATAAGGCGGTGGCTCCGGCGCACGAATCTGACACGCCGGAGCCATTGACAATGCGTGAGGGAAGTCCCGACGTGCTTTAGCGTGGCTCCCCAGTGCTGCGGGTGCACGCGAAGGGGCGGTTTAGCTGGTGGTGTGGCAGCGGACGGTGGGCGTCGCCTCGTTGGTTGGGGCGTTCGTGCTCGGGCTGAGTTTCGGGCTGCAGACGCCCACTGATACCCAAAATGCGGCCGAGACCTCCGGCGAAGTGACGCGCGACAGCCGACTGTGGGAAGGAAGCGGTGAGCCCGTCACGATCGCCTTCGCCGGGGATGTGCACTTTCAGGCGCCGATCCGGGCCCAGCTGATGGCGAATCCGTCGGGGTTGCTCGCCGACGTTGCACCAGCGCTGAGCACCGCAGATATCACAATTGTCAATCTCGAAACTGCGATCACAAATCGGGGCACTCCGGCAAGCAAGGCGTATACGTTCCGGGATCCGCCAGAGGGGCTGGCCGCTCTACAGGCTGCGGGAGTGGATGTTGTGACAGCAGCCAATAACCATGGACTGGATTACGGGTTGGCGGGTTTGACCGACACGTTGGCGGCGGGGGCTGCATCTGGGCTGCCGATCATCGGAATCGGGATGGACGATACCCAGGCATATGCGCCCTACATCACCGACGTCGATGGTCAGCGCATCGGGATCCTGGCTGGTTCACACGTGATCGATGAAGCGTTGGAAGCCGACTGGACTGCTGGTCCGGGGAAACCGGGCATGGCCAACGCGATGATCGATCGGATGGATCAAGCCGTGCGTGATCTGCGCGCGGAGGTGGACACGCTCATCGTCTATCCGCACTGGGGCATCGAAACCCAGCAGTGTCCCAGCGACATGCAACGTCGCATGGTGGAGCGCATGTATGCGGCCGGGGCGGACGTCGTGGTTGGCACACACACCCACCGACTGTTGGGCGCGGGCTTCTACAAGGACATGTTCGTGGGGTACGGGCTCGGGAACTTCATGTTCTACGCCGACGCTGGGCCCTCTGGGGAAACCGGGGTGCTGACGGTGACGGCGACGGGTCGTCATGTGGATGACTATGTCTGGCAACCGGGCCAGATAACCAACGGTGTGCCGGACTTGCTGACAGGGCAGGCCGCGACCGCTGCCCAGCAAGAGTGGGCGGATTTGCGTCAGTGCACTGATCTGACAGCCGAAGCTGGTGGCGATTCCAGCGCTGCTGCGGACCTCGGCGCCGCAGGTGGCTCGGCCGGGTAGGCCATCCGGATACCGTCTTCAGTCGGTTTGGGCCACGTCGGCCGGAAGCGACCGATACATCCACCGAAATGCCATTGCCGTCCAGCCTATGCTTCCATTGCCTTGTGGCTGGGGGTGTCCTGGCTCGGTGGGCGTGAAGTGCTGCGCGCCGCGAAGATCGCACCTATGGGGGTAATCCCATGCGAGGACGAGCGCCGACCGCGCCCGCTCCGCCACGTCGAGTGGCTATGCTTGTGTGCCTCTTCACATTGACAATTGCGGCCGCGATGCTCGGCGCCCAGAGCGCGCTTGCTACGGCACCGACATTGATCGGGGCAGACGAACGCCCACCATTAGTGATCGACGATGGCGGCCTGCCTCTCCCGAACGATCACCAGTTGGCTCCCGCAGCAGCTCGGCCAATTGGGATGCGTCCGACAAATGGTCCCGGACTCTACGACGTGGTTGTGGCCGGGGTCACGACGTCCCTGGGAGCGCCACCGGCGACATCATCTAATGCAGCGGCCACGATCGCCGGGGCCGATGCCCTGTGGGAAACATCCGCAGCCGGCACGTATGGGCTGGATTACCGGACTTACGTTGCCGCAGCCATACCCGGCAGCACCTGTGATCTCGAGACCCTAGATCAAGCAGTTGACTCAGCCGTGAGCGCCGCTACTAACGATGGCGTCCCCCGGCCTGGAAGAGTGGGACTGCTCGTGGTGGTGTCCTTCGCCAACAACGATGCATGTGCGCCTGGCCAAGGGTGGCTTGGGGCGAGTTCTTTTTATGTCAACGGCTATTGGGGCGCTGATGTGGCCTTTGACATCACAGCGCACGAGGCTGGCCACAACTTTTTGCTCGGACACTCTGGTGCCATGGCTTGCGCTCCCCCGCAGCCGCAGTATCCGGCGCCGCAAACGCCGACTTGGCCGTGCACCGCGGATGCCAGCAACGAGTACTTGGACTTGGAGGCCATGATGGGCGCGGCTGGCTTAGGTTTGCGGCCGCTGCGAATACCTGCGAGCCAACTCCAGGTTTTGAACGTACTGGATCCAACAACAGCAGTCCTCGAAGTTGGGTCCGGTGTGGGGACTTTTGACCTGGTGCCACCGCTCTCCGGGGCGAGCGGCCCACAGTCGCTGCGCCTAGACGTGCCAAACTCCGTGACCGGGGGCACCAGCACACCCACTAACGCGCAGTTAGCTCTCGAGTATCGTCCGGAGACCGCTTCCAACGGCGGACCTCGAGTGTTTTTGGACGTTATGGGGGACTTGCCGCAAAGACAGCCAGGAGCCTCCACTTGGGTATATCGCGGCAATGCCACCAATGACTATCGCGGAACGTATGGGCTCACCGCCGGCAGCACAATCAAGCTCGCCGACGGTCGCGTCGTCACGGTGCAGTCGGTAGGCACCACGCCTGTCGGGAGCGCCACGTCGATTGCGCGGGTGGTGATTGCTGCCCCCGAGGTGCCGGGTGCGCCGACTGGTTTGGTGGCCACACCGGGAAATGGGCAGGCGTCGGTTGCGTTTGTCGCGCCGGTGAATACTGGTGGCGCGACGATCAGCAATTATGAGTTTTCGACCA